>NZ_JAEVHL010000010.1 GCF_016803395.1 Micromonospora tarensis
GGTCCGCCCGTCGGCAGCCGGGAGGCCGGTGGGGCGGGCCACCCCGGCGGGTACGCCACCCGGCCGACCCGCCTGGTCGTCGCCCGGCTCCGGATCCGACCGGGTGCTCAGGTACGAGATCAACACCACCAGGCAGGCGACTCCCGCGACTCCCTGCACCGCCCACCGTCGGCGCTGCCGGACACGGGCGACGCGGTCCAGCAGACCCCGGGTCGGCCCGCCGGTGCTGGCGCGCGGGCGATGCTTCGGCGGCACGTCGCCAGCCCTCGAACCAGCCCGCGTGCGGTCTTCGTCCGCCACCGACCCCTCCAAGTCCACCGCCCGGCCGTCACTGACCGCCGCGGACCGCAACGTCCACTGTGGGCCGTTTCACGCGTGCACGGGCGTGGACGACACGCTAGATCCGGACTGCCGGACGTGTCCAGCCCGCAGCCGGACCCGGTGGCCCGAAGCGGGCCGCCCGAACCGGCGCTTCGGCAGGCCACGAGCGCCGCTCGGATCAGCCGATCCGGAAGCCGAGCAGCTGAGCGATGACCACGGCCTGCTCGACGTCGATGATGGCGCCGGCCCGCTCGACGACCGTCGGGTCGAGCGCGGTGAGATCACTGCCGCGCAGGTCGGCGCCGCCGAGCCGGACGTTGCTCAACTGCGCGCCGGAGAGGTCCACGTTGGTGACGGTGGCACCGGTCAGGTTGGCTCTGGTCAGCTCCACCTCGCGCATCCGCACCCCGGTCAGCCGGGCACCCCGCAGGTCGGCGCCGGGCAGTGCGACGAAGGACCAGTCGCCGCCGTCCACCGTCAACGGGCGCAGCTCGCACTCGGTGAAGGTGCTGCCGACCAGTTTGCAGCCGGTGAACTCGGCCTCGAAGAAGTTGCACCGCCGAAAGACACAGCGGGTGAAGGCGGAGTCGACGTGCCGGGAGGCGTTGAACGCCACGTTGCCGAACGTGCACCCGGTGAAGACCGCGCCTCGGCTCACCGCCTCGGTCAGATCGACGTCGAAGAACTCGCAACCCACGAAGTGCCGGTCGGTCAGCTCCTCGCCGTACCAGTCCTCGTTGCGGAAGGTCACGTCCTCGGTCAGCTCCGGCATCCGGTCAGGCTAGCCAGTCGGCACGGCCAAGCGAGCAGCGCCGGTCCGGGCCCCCTTCCGGGGTCGGCGTACCGGCGAGTAGTTTCGGCGAGGTGAGTGTGGCGCGGAGCAAGGACCCGGACCAGATCGGTTTCGACAGGGCACGGCTGGCACGGATCGACGAGCACTTCGGCCGCTACGTCGACGACGGTCGGTTGGCCGGCTGGCAGGTGGTGGTCACCCGGCGCGGCGAGGTGGCGCACTCGGCGACGTACGGGCTGCGGGACCGGGAGTCGGGCGCACCGGTCGAGGCCGACACCCTCTGGCGGATCTACTCGATGACCAAGCCGGTCACCTCGGTCGCGGCGATGATGCTGTGGGAGGAGGGCCGGTTCGAGCTGACCGACGAGATCAGTCGCTGGCTGCCGGACTTCGCCGACCTGCGGGTCTACTCCAAGGGATCGACGCTCAAGCCGTACACCGTGCCCGCTACCGAGCCGATCCGGGTCTGGCACCTGCTCACCCACACCGCCGGCCTGACGTACGGCTTCATGCAGACCTCGGTGGTCGACGGGCTCTACCGGGCCGCCGGCTACGACCTGTACCCGCCGGCGGGCGTCGACCTGGCCGGCGCCTGCGCGGCCTTCGCCGAGTTGCCGCTGCTGTTCCAGCCCGGCTCCGCCTGGGGCTACTCGGTCGCCACCGACGTGCTCGGCCGACTCGTCGAGGTGGTCTCCGGGCAGAGCCTCGACGCGTTCTTCGCCGACCGGATCTTCGGCCCGTTGGGCATGACCGACACCCGCTGGTGGGTGGAGGGCGACGAGGCCGACCGGTTGGCCGCGCTCTACGTGCCGGAACCACGCAGCGGCCGGGCCGTCCGCCACGACAGCCTCGGCGCGCTCGCGTACCGCAGGCCCAGCCTGCTCTCCGGCGGCGGTGGCCTGATCTCCAGCGCCGCCGACTACCACCGCTTCACCCAGCTGCTGTTGCGCGGTGGCGAGGTGGACGGGGTGCGTCTGCTCGGGCCGCGCACGGTGCGCTTCATGACCCGCAACCACCTGCCCGGCGGGCAGGACCTGGGCACCCTGTCGACAGGCGGTTTCGCCGAGACCACCCTGGACGGGGTCGGTTTCGGCCTCGGGTTCGCGGTGATCGACGACCCGGTCCCCAGCCGGGTGCCGAGCAGCGTCGGGGAGTTCTACTGGGGCGGGGTGGCCAGCACCGCGTTCTGGGTGGACCCGGCCGAGGAGATCACCGCGCTGCTGTTCACCCAGCTGATGCCGTCGAGCAGCTACCCGCTCCGGTCCCAGCTGCGCCAACTCGTCTACGCCGCGCTTACCGACTGACGGGTGCGCGCCCCCGTGCTTCCGTCGCCGACGGTCAGTCGGCGAGGCGGGCGGGGAAGCCGCCGGTGGCGATCGGGCCCCAGGCGTCGATGGTGACCCGGATCAGGGACTTGCCCTGGCGCACCATCGCCGCCCGGTAGTCGTCCCAGTCCGGGTGCTCGCCGGAGATGCTGCGGAAGTACTCGACAAGCGGCTCCAGCGCGTCGGGCAGGTCCAGCACCTCGGCGGTCCCGTCGAGCTGCACCCAGGGGCCGTTCCAGTCGTCGCTCAGCACGCACGCCGACACCCGGGGGTCGCGGCGGATGTTTGTCACCTTGGCGCGCTCGGGGTAGGTGGAGACGACCAGCCGCCCCTGCCCGTCGATCCCGGCCGAGACCGGGGACGACTGCGGGCGCCCGTCGGCGCGGGTGGTCAGCAACACCACCCGGTGTCGCGGCCGGAGGAAGTCGAGCAGGTCATCCCGGTCGACCCGGGTGTTCCGTGCGATGCTGCGCGCCATTGTTCGTTCCTACCAGGGCGGCCGGGCGGCGAGGGCGGCGGGTCAGTGCGGCGGCCGGGCCGCGGCGCGGTGCGTCGCCTGGGTGGGCACCCGGGGGCGGCCGGACGGACGCCAGGCCCGACCGTTGGCGTAGATCACCCGGAAACCGAGGTACGACGCCAGTGGCGCCCAGTGAGCGGAGCCCATCCGCAGCTCGGCGGCATTGTGCCGCTGGCCGTTGGTCAGCACGTCGAGCAGGACGGTTTCGAAGGCGGCTGACTCGACCCAGTCCACGTCCCGGGTGAAACCGCAGATCAGCGCAGCGCCGGTGACCTCCAGGAACTCGCGCAGCACCGCGTCCGAGGCCCGCAGCACCGAGCAGCTGCCGAAATAGAGTCGCCGGCCCTCGGCGCGGCCGGCCATCAGGTCGGCCACCTCGGTCAACTCCACCGACTGCCAGTCGGTCAGGCAGAGCCGGCTCGGCTCGCCGTGCATGGCGAAGAAGCCGACCCGATGGTCGGCGTACTGCTTGAGCAGCCAGCGGTCCAGAAAGTAGAACAGCTCGTCGCGGGTGGCCGCGTCCTTGTGGATGAAGCGGATCTTGCCCAGCCGTTCCAGCAATTCCAGCGTTGGTAACACCGACCCCCGCTCGTTGAGGTCGCGGTGCCACTGACCCTCGACGCAGAAGACGCCACCCCGTGCCACGCGCACCTCCGCCAGTCCGCCGCCAGGGCTGACGTTACCGCCTGTCAACGGCCAGGGAACATCACCCTTGGTGTGGTTGATTGCGTCGTTCGGTGTGGTTGCCCGCAGGAGGGCGGATCGGTGACAAATGGCTGTTTCGCAAATCAGCCTAATTCCCAGCCAATACCCAGAGACCGCAGATTGTGAGGACGATTCTCGTTAATCCCCTCCGACAGCGCCGACGAGTGCGAGGGTGGAAATCACGGGACTTCTCGGTCGATGTCCCGGAGCCACCCCATTCGCTCTCGTATCGGGAGGACTTCTGTGCGCGTAAACACCTTGAAGCGGGTCGCCGTCGCATTCGCCCTGGCACTGCCCGGGGCGGCGATCGCGGCGGTGGTCGCCGCACCGGCGGCGCACGCGGACGGCTGTTACACCTGGAACCGCACCCTGACCCAGGGACGTTCCGGCGACGACGTCCGCCAGTTGCAGATCCGCATCGCCGGCTGGGCCGGTCACCGCGACATCGTGAAGAACGACGGCCGCTACGGGCCGAAGACCGCCGCCGCGGTCAAGCGGTTCCAGCAGGCGTACGGGCTGCGCGCCGACGGCATCGCCGGTCCGCAGACCTACACGAAGCTGTACCAGCTCCAGGACAACGACTGCACGCCCGCGCACTTCAGCTACAGCGAACTGGACAACGGGTGCGGCGGCAGCGGGTGGAGCGGTGGCCCGCTGTCGGCGTCCCAGACCAAGCAGAACGCGCTGCGCACCATGTGGAAGCTGGAGGCGCTGCGCAAGAGCCTCGGCGACAAGCCGCTCTACGTGTCCAGCGGCTTCCGCAGCCGGGCCTGCAACAACCAGGTCGGCGGCGCCTCCGACAGCCAACACCTGTACGGCAACGCGGCCGACGTCACCTCGCGGACGTCCTCGCTGTGCCAGGTCGCCCGGGACGCCCGCGACAACGGCTTCAGCGGGATCTACGGACCGGGCTACCCCGACCACGACGACCACGTGCACGTCGACTCGCGTCGGGAGAACAACAGCGACAGCAGCTCGAACACGACGAGCTGGTCCGCGCCGGACTGCGGGATCGGGGCCGGCAACGACTGATCGGACCGGAGCGACGTCGACCCGACGCGGAGGGGGAACTTCGCGTCGGGCCGACGTCGTGTCGCCCCGGATCGGGCTGGCGGAGGGGTGCTGCGCTCAGCTCGCCCGGGGCCAGCGCGGCGCGGTGACGGGGCGAGTCACCGGCCGGCCAGCAGCGGTGGGTCGGGCCCCCGGGGGGACGGCCCGCGCGGCCTGCTGCCGCGACGGCCCGGTGGCGGTGAAGGGGAAGGGGACGTGCACGAACGGGTTGCCATGCCTGATCAACGCCTCGATCTGGCGCTCGTTGAGCCCGTGTGTCTCCAGGACGCGTCGTCCCCACCGGTGCAGTCGACACGGGTAGGTGGCGCCGTCGTTGCGGCACAGCGGCCCCGAGGGCCACTCCTCGGCGGTGTGCACGACCACCGCCCGGACCGCGAGTCGGACATCCTCCGGGGTCAGTGGTGCCGGCAGTGGCACCTCACCCAGCACCTGGTCGATGGGATCCGTCGACTGCTCACCAACTCGCACGGCAGGCCTCCCGCAGTTCGGCAGCGGTACGGCGGACTCACCGTACCGACATCCTCGGCCATTGGTACGGCGCACACCTGACGAAAGTTCAATCCCGATAGCCGTTAAGCAGATCCTCCGGCGACAGCACGCGCACCCCCTCGACCGCGGTCCCGCTAGGCGAGACGGCACCGGCCGGCACCGACTCGCCGGCGACCGGCAGCCGGGACCGGCAAAGCACCAGTCAGACCAGGCCGGCGTCGTGCACGAGCAGCGCGACCTGGACCCGGTTGTTCAGCTCCAGCCGGGTCAGCAACCGGGAGACGTACGCCTTCACCGTCGCCACACTCATGAACAACTCCCCCGCGATCTCGGCGTTGGTGTGCCCCCGCCCCAACGCCACCGCCACCTGCCGCTCCCGCTCACTGAGCCCGGTGAGCTGCCGCAGGGCCCGCTCCTGGCGCGGGTCGGGGCCGACCGGGCCGGGGGCGGCACCGGTCACGTGGGCGATCAGCGTCCGGGTCACCGTCGGGGAGAGCGTCGCCTCACCCGCCGCGACCCGGCGCACCGCGTGCACGATCTCCGCCGGCGGGGTGTCCTTCAACAGAAAGCCAGCCGCCCCGGCGCGGAGCGCCCGCAACACCTGCTCGTCCGCGTCGAAGGTGGTCAGCACCAGCACCTCCGGCGGTTGCGGCTGAGCACGCAGCGCCTCGGTGGCGGTCAGCCCGTCGACCCGGGGCATCCGGATGTCCATCAGCACCACGTCCGGGGCGTACGCGGCGACGGCGGCCGGCACCTCACCGCCATCGGCGGCCTCGCCGACCACGACCAGGTCCGGTAGGCCGCCGAGGATCATCGACAGCCCGGCCCGGACCAGTGCGTCGTCGTCCACGATCAGCACGCGTACCGGCGGCGCGACCGGCTCCGGCCCCGTCGTGCCGGACCGGCCGATCACGTCGGCCACGGCAACCAGGCCGCCAGCCGGAAGTCGCCGGTGTCGTCCCGACCGTAGGCGAGTCGCCCACCGGCCAGGGTGACCCGTTCGCTGATGCCGACCAGGCCGGTGCCCGCGCCCGGCAGGGTGCCACCGGCCGGCGCACCGACCGGCCACCGGTTGCCGATCGCCACGGTCAGCCCGGTGCCGGGCCCACCCCCGACGTCCACCGTGACCGCCGCGCCGGCCGCGTGCTTCCGGGCGTTGGTCAGCCCCTCCTGCACGATCCGGTACGCGGCCCGGCCCAGCGCCGCCGGCACCTCCTCCGGCCGGGCGACGCTGTCGGTGACGTTCACCCGCACCCCGGCGGTCCGCGACTCGTCGATCAGGGCCGGCAGGTCGGCGAGGGTCGGCTGGGGCGGCTCCGGGGCGTCGCCGGCACCCTCCTCGGCCCGGAGCACCCCGATCACCTCGCGCAGGTCCTGGAGAGCGGCGTGCGCGCTGCCCCGGATCACCCCGGCGGCGCGGGCCACCTCCTCGGCCGGCGCGTCCGGGCGGAACTCCAGCGCACCCGCGTGCAGGCTGAGCAGCGAGATCCGGTGGGCCAGCACGTCGTGCATCTCCCGGGCGATCCGGGTGCGTTCGAGGTGGCGGGCCTGGGCGACGCGCAGCTGCTGCTCCGCCTCGGCCCGCTCGGCCCGCTCCCGCAGCGACACGATCAACTGTCGCCGGGCCCGGACGAACATCCCCCAGGCCAGCACGGCGAGGCTGAACACCACGCCCCAGGTGACGGTGGCCCAGTACGGCATCACCGGATCCGGGCGGGCCCAACTGAAGACCAGGTTGGTGAGCAGGCCGACACCGGTGACCGCGATCGCGACGGCGGTGCGCCGGTGCACCACCACTGTGAAGTACAGGATCAGCAGCGGGACGGCGGCGGCCATCGAGAACATCGTCAGCGGCAGGGTCGCCACCACCAGCCCGAGTGGCCACCGACGGCGCAGCCAGAGCAGCCCGCAGCAGGCCAGCCCGAGCACCGTGTCGACGCCGACCATCCAGTCGTGCGGCAGCGGTGTGGCCGCCTCGGGCGTCGGTGACAGGCCGTCGACGGTGGCGAACAGCACCCACAGCAGCCCGATCAGGAAGGCGAGGCTGTCCACCACCCAGTCGCGGGTGGTGCGGCGCGGACGAGTCCGCCCCCGGTCAGCCGGCACGACCAGCTCCCCGGGCAACAGCCAGGGGTGTTCCGGGACGGCGAGGCTGGTCACGCGCCCATGCTAGGCAGCCGACCGGGGCCACGACCAGCTACCAAAGTCGAGACCCGCGCACCGACCAAGGTCGACGCGGCGCCGACCGCTGGCCGCAGCGGATGGCCGGGCGGCGCGGGCAGGCTCGACGGCATGATCACCGTGGAGAACCTCACCAAGCGGTACGGGCCGCACCCAGCCGTGGACGACGTGTCGTTCCAGTGCGATCCGGGCACCGTCACCGGCTTCCTCGGCCCCAACGGCGCCGGCAAGTCGACCACCATGCGCATGATCTGCGGGCTCACCGCACCGACCGCCGGCCGCGCCACCGTCTCCGGACGCCCCTACCGGGAGCTGCCCAACCCGGGACGGGAGGTCGGGGTCCTGCTGGACGCCTCCGCCCAGCACGCCGGGCGCACCGGCCGCGAGGCGTTGACGCTCTCCGCGTACACCATGGGGTTGGACCGGCGCGAGGTCGCCGCGAAGCTCGACCTGGTCGGGTTGAACGCGGTGGCGGCGAAGCGTCGGGTACGGGCGTACTCGTTGGGCATGCGCCAGCGGCTCGGCCTGGCGCAGGCGATGCTCGGTGACCCCCGGGTGTTGATCCTCGACGAGCCGGCCAACGGCCTGGACCCGGAGGGCATCTTCTGGATGCGCGGCCTGCTGCGCGACTTCGCCGACCGGGGCGGCACCGTGCTGCTCTCCTCCCACCTGCTGCGCGAGGTGGAGGCGGTCGCGGACCGGCTGGTGGTGATCGGGGGCGGCCGGATCGTGGCCCAGGGCGACAAGAACGAGCTGCTGGCCGGCGGTGGGACGGTGGTCCGGGCCCGCGACGACGCGGCGCTGCGCCAGGCGCTCAAGGTGGCGGGTCTGACCGCCGCCGACAGCGCCGACGCCTGCTGGTGCAGGCCGACGCCGAGGCAGTCGGCCAGGCGGCGGCCGATGCCGGCGTCGCGCTCGCCGAGCTGCGTCCGGCTGGCGGCGGCGGCCTCGAACAGCTCTTCCTCACCCTGACCGCCGGCGAATCCACCAAGGAGGCCGTCCGATGACCACCACCGCGCCCGCCGCCAGCGCCGTCGCGCCCCGGCACCAGTCCCCGGTACGCCGACCGTCGCTGCTCCGACTCACCGCCGTAGAACTGCGCAAGCTCGTCGACACCCGGGCCGGCCGCTGGCTGCTGATCACCATCGGCCTGGTCGTCGTCGCGGTCGTCACCCTCCTGCTGATCTACGCCGAGGACGCCGAACAGACCTTCTTCACCTTCTTCGTCACCTCGCTGCTGCCGGTGAACGTGCTGCTGCCGGTGCTGGGCATCCTGTCGATCACCAGCGAGTGGTCCCAGCGCACCGCCCTCAGCACGTACGCGCTGGTGCCCCGGCGGGAGCGGGTGGTGACCGCGAAGCTGCTCGCCGTGGTGCTGGCCGCGCTCGCCTCCGTGCTGGTCACGCTGGCCGTCGCCGCCGTCGGGACGCTCGTGGCGTCCGCCACGGGTGGCGCGGGCACCTGGCAGGTCGACGCGACGCTGATCGTCAACGGGGCGATCGTCCAGGTGGCCGGCGTGCTGATGGGCGCCGCCTTCGGTCTGCTGCTGCTCAACCCGCCGTTGGCCATCGTCGGCTACCTGCTGCTGCCGACCCTCTGGTCGGTGCTCGGCGAACTGGTCCGGCCGCTGCGCGGCCCGGCCGCTTGGCTGGACACCAGCCGGACCATGGAGCCGTTGTTCACCAGCCACGTCACCGCCGGGCAGTGGGGGCGGCTGGCGGTGTCCCTGCTGGTCTGGATGGTCCTCCCGCTGGCCGCCGGCCTGGTCCGGACGCTGCGCCGCGAGGTGTCCTGAGATGGAGATGGCCGGCTACCGCCCGCGCACAGTGGTCAGCGGCGGCCCGCTGGAGCTGGCGGTCATGTGGGTGGGCTTCCCGCTGCTCGGCGCGGGCGCCGGATGGCTCCTCGCGGCGACGACGGGGTGGCTGGCCCGGTTGCCCTGGGTGCCGTTCAGCGACCTGATCGAGTGGCTGGACCGGTTGCCCGAGCCACCGGCCACCGTCGGCGCGATCGCCGTGGGTGTTCTGGCCGGCCTGGTCATCGCCGGGATCGGCACCGCCGAACGGCTGATCGTCACCGTCGACGGGGCGCAGGCCCAGCTGCGCCGCGCCGAGGAGAACCGAACCGTGGCGCGGGTCGACACCCGGGTGGTCTTCCTCGCCGACAAGCACCTGGTGCTGCTCGACGGCGACGGCGCGGAGCTGGTCCGGGAGTCGACGGACCTGCCGGCGACCCGACTGGCGGCGGCGTTCCGCTCGCACGGTTGGGGGTGGGCGGACGACGACCCGCACCGGTCGGCGTACCGGCTCTGGGTGCCCGACCTGCCCGGCCTGCCGACCGGCGCGGACGCACTGCTGCGCGCCCGCGAACGGGCGGTCCAACGGGACCGCAATGACGACGCCCGGGAGTTGCGCCGGGAGTTGGGTCTGCTCGGGGTGGTGCTGCGCGACGAGGGCAAGCGGCAGTACTGGCGGTTGACCACCCGGGCCGTCGCCCACGGACCGGAGCGGCCGACTTCGGCCGAGCGGGAGCCGGACGGGCGGTAGCGTCGATCCCAGCAGACAGTGGGAGCGCACGATGACAGAACAGCAGCCGTACCGGGTGGTGTCTCGACACCCCGGCTTCGAGCTGCGTCGGTACCCGGCCCACCTGGTGGCCGAGATGCGGGTCCAGGCGTCGTTCACCCGGGCCCCGATCGAGGCGTTCCGGCCGCTGGCGGGTTACCTCGCGGGTGCCAACCGGGCCCGCCACCCGGTCGGCTCGGCCGCGTCGGCGACGACGACGGCCAGCGGCTCGACGAAGATCGCCATGACCGCACCGGTGGTGCAGATCGAGGGCGAGCGGCCGGGCGCGTACCTGATCCAGTTCGTCCTGCCGGCCGCCGTCACCACCGACACCGCACCGGAGCCGGTGGACGCCCGGGTGCGGATCCGCGAGGTGGCGGCGCAACTGGCGGCGGCGATGCGGTTCTCCGGGCGGTGGACGGAGCCGGCGTTCAGCCAGCGGGCCACCATGCTCGGTCGGTCGGTGACCGCCGCCGGGCTGCAACCCACCGGCGCCATCAGGTACGCCCGCTTCGACCCGCCGTGGAAGCCGTGGTTCCTCCGCCGCAACGAGGTGGTGCTGCCGGTCGTCGAGTGAGCTGACGGCGGTCCGGCCCGGTGGGCCACGCCAGCAGCACTGCCATCCCGAGCCCGGCGACCAACCCGGCCAGCGAGACCAGCAGGTCGGAATCGGCCGCGTTGATCGGGCTGTTTCCGGCCAGCGCGGTGAACTGCGCGCCGATCGGCACCATCACCATCATGCTCACGGCCGTGACCAGCAGGAAGGCGAACGGGCCCAGCGACGCGGCGAGGGCGGCCAGCGCGTGGTGCCGCCAGACCGGCCGACCGCCGGGCCAGTCCCAGGCCAGCACTGTGACCCCGGTGAGCAGCACCGCCCCGAGGACGACCTCCGCCAGGACGCGTTCGCCGGGCGGCAGGGCCCGCACCAGCCCGACGCCGAGCAGGCACACCACGGCGAGGCCGGCCGCCAACCCGACGCGGGCCCGGGTGCGTGCCGGAGCCGCCGCCAGCGCGGCGCCGACGGTCAGCACCACCAGCAGCGCTCCGGTGGCCAGCGCGCCCTGGTTCAGCTCCGGCTCCCGATCGGTCGGCGACTCGATGCCGGCCGCCACCAGCGTCAGCACCCCGGCCACGCACGCCGCGCCGGTCAGCACCGTCCGCTCGACGGCCGGCGGCGCGCCGTGCTCCCGCCAGCACAGCACCGCCGCGAGCACGCCGAGCACCGCGCAACCGCCGACGGCGAGCAGCACCGTCGCCGGCACGCCGATCGGGTCGGCCCGGTCGATCGCCACGTCGGCGGCGACCCAGCCACCACCGAGCAGCACCGCCGGGACGCTCCACCGCCGCTGCCCCCGGCCGGCCAGCACCAGCCCGACCACCACCGCCATGATCGCCAAGAACCGCAGGTCCCGCGCCCAGTAGGCGTTGTTGCCCGGCAGGCGCTCCGACCACGGGCCGAGCGGCTCGGTCAGCGGTTGGAGCACTGTCACACCGAACGCCCAGAGGACGACAGCGGCGGTGCAGAGGAGCAGCCCGACCGGGCGCGCGGATCGCATCCATCGACGGTAAGCGGTCCGAGCGCCGGTCGGGGGGCGCGGTCATCCGACGATGCCGATCGGGGACCGGGCGGGACGGTGCCGCAGTGCCCGCCACGTCGGCAGCACGCTGGCGAGCACGGCCAGCAGCAGGCACAGCCCCACCACCCCGCCGACCACCGGCCACGGCACCACCAGGTCGACCGGGGCGCCGACCTGCTCGGCGAGGCCGGCCCGGATGCTGAGCAGGCCGACGAGCGCGACAGTCCCACCGAGCAGCGCACCGATCAGCACCACCACTGCGGATTCCGCCGTGACCAGCCAGACGACCTGCCGCCGGGTCGCCCCGGCCAGCCGGATCAGCCGCAGGTCCGCGGCCCGCCCGGCGGCGGCCAGCAGCAACGTGTTGGCCACCGCGATGGCCCCGTAGCCGGCGGACACCCCGATCAGCAGCAACGTGAACAGCCAGACCAGGCGGTCCTCGGCGGCGTCCGCCTCGGCCGCCCAGGTGGCGACGTCGACGACCCGCGCGCCGACGGGCGGTTCGATCCGGTCCCGGACGTACACAGTGGAGGTCAGGGCCGACGGGTCGTGCGCCCGCACCACCGCCCGGGGCACCAGCAGGTCACCGGGGAGCGAGTCGTCGGTGACCACGGCGACGACGCGCAGCGACACCATCGTCCCGTCGGCGAAGACCAGCTCGTACGGCGCGGACGGCCGCAGGTTCGTCCCGGCGGTGACCACCACCGTGTCGTCGCCCCGCAGGTCGGTCAGCGCACCGGCGACGACGGTGAGCACCCGGTTCGCGGCGGCGAAGCCCACCGGGTCCACACCGAGCGCGGTCAGTGGCCGGTTCGCCGGCAGCTCTCCGGGGTCGGTGCGGAAGACCGTCGTCGGCAGCAGGGCGGTGCCGCCGGTCGCGGCGACGGCCTGGTCGGACAGACCGGGTGCCCGGTCGGGCACCACGATCCAGCCGGCGTTCACGTTGTCCGCCCGACCTGCCGCGTACGCGGCGGTGGTGGTGCGCACCATGCCGGAGACCAGCACCGCGAACGCGACAGTGAGCAGCACCGGCGCGGCGATGGCGGCGGTCCGACGGGTGGCGGTCAGCGCCGCACCCCGGACCAGCATCCCGATCGCGCCGCCCCCGGGCCGGCGCACCGGGGACCGCAGCAACCGTACGACCGGACCGACCACCGCCGGGGCGAGCACTGTCGCACCGGCCACCAGGGCCATCACCGCGTAGAGGGCGTACTGCCCGGCGATCCGGGCCTCGTCGGCGGTCGCGGTGCCGACGCTGAGCGCGACCCCCGCCGCGACGAGGAGCGCCCCGGTGGCGACGCGGACCCGACCCATCGGCCGCTGCTCCACGGTGGCCTCCCGCAACGCCTCCAGCGGGCGGACCCGGGCCGCCCGACGGGACGCCGAGAAGACGGCCAGCAGCGCGATCACCGGTCCGGCGACGAGCGAGGTCGCGACCGGCCAGAGGCGGTAGCGGACCACGAAGGTCGCCGGCTCCAGACCGGCGTCGACAAGCAGCCGACCCAACATCGGAGCGAGCGCCGCGCCGACCAGCAGGCCGACCAGTCCGGCGCCGGCACCGACGACGAGCGCCTCGGCGTACACCATCCGGCGGACCTGGCGTCCGGTCGCGCCCACCGCGCGCAGCAGACCCAACTCGCGGCGGCGCTGGGCGATGGTGAACGCGAAGGTGGAGGCGACCACGAACACCGTGACGAAGCCGGCGAGAGCCGCCGTGGCGGTGAGCACCTGCATGCCGATCCAGCGGGTGCGGGCGTCCCCGCGAGGCTCCAACCCGCCGCGCGCGTCGCCGGTCAACACCCGCCCGTCGCCGCCGACCACGGCACCGGCGGCCAGCGCGACCCGCTCCGGGTCGCGTCGGGCGCGAGCAGCAGACCGATGGCCCGGACGCCGGGGGCGAGCGCGGCGGCGACCTGGTCCGCGACGTGCACGCCGGGCGCGTCGGCCAGACCGCTCACGGTGTACGGCTCCGGACCCGCCGCGGTGAGCAGGGTCACCGCCGCGCCGGTCCGCAGCCCCAGCGCACTGTCGACGACCACCTCGCCGGCCTGCCGGGGCGGCTGGCCGGCGGTGAGACGCACTCCGCCGAGCTGGGCGCTGGACCAGCCATGCCCCTGGTGGGCGTCCTCGCGCCGGGTGTCGGCGGCCGAGGGGCGGCCGTCGACGAGCGGCTGGGCGTAGAAGGTCCGGTCCGGTACCGCCGTCGCGACACCCGGCAGGTCGGCCAGCCGGGCGACGAGTGCCGCCGCCGCGGTGGCGGACCAGGGGCGGGTCGGCACGAACGAGTCGGCCGACGTACCCGCCTCCGGGCTCTGCACCACCACCGCCGCCCGCGCCAGCCGGTCCGGCACCTGCGGACGCCCGGAGGCGAGCAGCAGGGTGGCCGCCGCGACCAGCGCGACCCCGATGGCGACTGCCACGAACGCGCTGGCCGAACGCCTGACGCTCAGCACGACGGCTCCCCGACGGTCTCCCGTTCGGCGATCCGGGCGGCGACGGCAGCGGCGGTGATCCCGCCGGTCAGCTCGTCGACGACCCGCCCGTCGGCGAGCAGCAGAACCCGATCGGCGTACCCGGCGGCGGTGGGATCGTGGGTCACCATCACCACTGTCTGCCGGTGCTCGTCGACCAGGGCGCGCAGCAGCCGCAGCACCTGCCGGGACGCCGCGCTGTCCAGCGCCCCGGTCGGTTCGTCGGCGAAGAGCACCGCCGGACGGGTGATCAACGCGCGGGCCACGGCGACGCGCTGCTGCTCGCCGCCGGACAGCTCACTCGGCCGGTGCCCGGCCCGGTCGGCCAGTCCGACGGCGTCGAGCGCGGCGACGACGTCCCGGGCCGGTGGCCGGCGGCCGGCCAGCCGTGACGGCAACTCGACGTTCTGCGCGGCGGTCAGCGTGGACACCAGGTTGAACGCCTGGAACACGAAGCCGATCCGGTCCCGCCGCAGCCGGGTCAGCTCGTCCTCGCCGAGGTCGTTGAGGCGTACGCCGTCGATCGTGACGATCCCCTCGGTCGGGCGGTCCAGCCCCGCCGCGCAGTGCAGCAGGGTGGACTTCCCCGAGCCGGAGGGGCCCATCACCGCCGTGAACGTGCCGCTCGCGAAGCTGGTGGTCACGCCGTCGAGCGCCGTCACCGGCCGGCTCCGGGTGTCGTACACCGCGCGTAACCCGGTCAGGGTCACCGTGTCTGTGGTCATGGCCGTCACGCTGCCGGACCGGCGGGTGCCGCGCGTCGGGCCAGCGCCGACACTTTCCGACCCGCCCCTGGGTTGACCCCGGACGCGACCGGCGGCCAGACGTCGTACCCGAGGATGACGGCCCACGGGTGGACGCGTCCGCCGCCACTGGCCGATAGCGTTCGCGGGGTGATCGCTCACCTGCTGTCCCGGCGACTGCGGCCGGCGGATCTGTACATTCTGGACACCCTCCTGGCCGTGGCGGTCGGCGGGTTGCTCTGCCCGTACGCGGCCCTGGAGTCGCCGCTGCACGGCGGCGTACGCGAACCGCTCTGGGTGTCAGTGCTCGTCGGGATGGCTCTCGGGCTGCCGTTGGCCGTCCGGCGACGCTGGCCGGTCCCCGTCGCCGTGGTGATCAGCTCGGTCGCCACCGTTGCCCTGATCACCGGAACGATCCCCAACTTCGCCGCTGCCGCGCCGGCGCTCGCCATCGGCCTCTCCTTCTACACGGTGGCGGCGTCGACGGCCACCCGCCGGTCACTGCTCAGCGCCGCCGGTTGTCTCGCCCTGGTGAGCGTCGCGCTGGTGCTGACCGCGGGCGACCTCTGGTCGCGGACCGGGGCGGTCGGCTACGCCGTCGTCATGATCGCGCCGGCCTGGCTGATCGGCTGGCTGGTTCGGGAGCGACGCGCCCTGGCCGCCCGGCAGAGTGATCACCTGGTCCGTCAGGCGGCCACCGAGGAGCGCCTGCGGGTGGCGCGCGAGCTGCACGACGTGGTGGCGCACACGCTGAGCCTGATCGTGGTGAAGGCCTCCGTCGCCAACCACGTCGCCGAGGCCGACCCCCGCGAGGCAGGGGCCGCCCTGCGGGTGATCGAGGAGACCGGCCGCAGCGCGTTGACCGACGTGCGTCGGGTGCTCGGCGTGCTGCGCGAGGGCGCCCCGTACGCCCCAGCGCCCGGGCTGGAGGAGTTGCCGGTGCTCGCCGAGCAGGCGGCGATCGGCGGTGTCGACGTACGGCTCGACGTACGGCGGGAGGAGCCGGCCGGCGCGGTGCCGGAGTCGGTGGGCCTCGCGGTCTACCGGATCGTGCAGGAGGCCGTGACGAACGTGGTGAAGCACGCGGCGCCGGCCGCCTGCCGGGCTACGGTTACCGTCCTGCCCACCGAGGTGCGGGTGGAGGTGACCGACGACGGCCGGCGACCGGTGTCGACGGTCGGGGAGGGACACGGGTTGATCGGCATGCGGGAACGGGTGGCGTTGCACGGCGGGGAGTTCCGCGCCGGCCCACGCTCCGACGGCGGCTTCGCGGTGACGGCCAGCCTGCCCTACCGGGTGGCCGCGTGATCCGCGTGCTCATCGCCGACGACCAGGCGCTGCTGCGCGGCAGCTTCCGGCTGCTGGTGGACCTGAGCACGGACTGCACCACCGTCGGCGAGGCGGGCAACGGCGTGGAGGCCGTGGCGTTGAGCGCGCGACACCGGCCGGACGTGGTGCTGATGGACGTCCGGATGCCGGAGATGGACGGCATCGAGGCGACCCGTCGGATCTGCGCCGACCCGGCGACGGCCGGCACCAAGGTCATCATCCTGACCACGTTCGACCTGGACGAGTACGTCTACGGGGCGCTGCGCGCCGGGGCCAGTGGCTTCCTGCTCAAGGACACCCCGCCAGCGGACCTGATGACCGGGATCCGGGTGGTCGCCGCCGGTGAGGCGCTGCTCGCGCCGACGGTGACCCGCCGGCTGGTCGACGAGTTCGCCCGGCGGCCCGAGCCGAGCCGGCCGCTGCCCCGCCAGCTCGACGGGGTGACCGAACGGGAACGGGAGGTGCTCACGCTGATCGCCCGGGGCCTGTCCAACGCGGAGTTGGCCACCCACCTCAACCTCAGCCTCGCCACGGTCAAGACGCACATCGGGCGGTTGTTGACGAAGCTGGCGGTCCGCGACCGTGCGCAACTGGTCATCGTCGCGTACGAGACGGGTTTGGTCGGTCCCGGCGCGTCGAGGCCGGCCGGCCTAGGCTGACCGGGTCGTCCGCGCACCCGATGGAGGAGCCATGACCCGGTACGTCGCTCTGCTGCGCGGGGTCAACGTCGGCACGACCCGGCTGGCGATGGCCGACCTGCGCCGGATCGTCAGCGACCTCGGGCACGAGGACGTCAAGACGTACCTGCAGAGCGGCAACGTGGCCTTCGGCAGCACGGTGCGCGACGCGGAGAAGCTGGCCGCGGGGATCGAGCGGGCGCTCGCCGACGAACTGGGGTTGACCGTGCCGGTGTTGGTGCGCAGTGGCCGGGAGTTGGCGGCGGTGGCCGGCGGCAACCCGTACGCCGACCGGGAGGACGACCCGACGAGGCTGCTGGTGGCCTTCCTCGCGACCCCGCCGAAACCAGCAGCGGCGGACGCGCTGGCCGTGCCCGGCGGCGAGAACGTGTCGTTCACGGTGACCGGCCGGCAGGTCTTCCTGCACTACGTCGACGGCGGGTACGGGCGGTCGAAGTTCACGAACGCGTACCTGGAGAAGAAGCTCGGCGTGGTGGCCACCACCCGGAACTGGAAGTCGGTGCGGGCGCTGGCGGAGATGGCCGGGGTCTGACCCCGGTGGGGTCGCCGCGCCGCGACCCCACCGGCGCTGGTCAGAAGTGGTAAGCCTGCTCGTACTCGGGCACCAGCACCCGGCTGCGCGGCGAGATCCGCCGGATCGCCGCGACCATCTCGTTCAGCCGGGTGCGATCGGTCTCGGCGACCGACGGCGGGTTCTCCAGCGCCGTCTCGAAGTTGTCGTAGTGCACCGGCACCACCACCTTCGGGTAGTCCAGGCCGGCCAACAGCCGGGGCAGGTAGTCGCCGGTGGTGGTGGCGCTCTGCATCGCCACCATCGCCACGTCGGGCGACAGCCCGGTGAGGTTCCGCTCGGCGACGTCGCTGGCCCCGGTGAAGTAGACCGACGGCCCGCCGTCGACCCGCAGCAGGTAGCCCAGCGTGTCGCCTTCCGGCAGGTCCGCGATGGTCGCCGGGCGCGGCGGCTGGTTCACCCGCACCCCGGGAAAGGCCACCGAGTACGACGCGTTGCGGCTGTGCAGCGAGCCGACCACCTCGATGCTGTGGTCGCCGAAGTCCAGCACCTCCCCGCCCTTCACGGCGCTGAGCTGCGTCGGCGGCAACCCGTAGGCCAACCCCAGGTGGTACGCGGTGAGCGTGCCGAACACCCGCGCGCCGGTGCGCTCGGCGATGTACGGCACGTCCATGAAGTGGTCCCAGTGGGTGTGCGTGACCAGCACCGTGGTGGCCCGGTCGACGCGCCCGTCGATCACGTCGGTGCGCACGGTCAACGGGGTCGCCGTCTGGAACGCCCCGGTGAACAGCCCGGTGTCGATCCGGCTGAGGTACGGGTCGACGAGGACGGCGCGGTCTCCGATGTCGACACGCCAGCCGGCCGTACCCCACCAGCGGAAACTGACCGCGCCCTTGCGGCGAGCGGTGGGCCCGGGCGCGGCGGCCGTCGGCGCGGCCTGGGCCGGGGTGGCGGAGGTGGCGGCGAGTCCGCCGGCGGAGACCACTGCGGTGGTGGCGGCGGCGTCGCGCAGGAAACGACGGCGGTCGATACTGGGCATGCGGATCTACTCCCCGTGGTCGGGTGACTGGGCACCTTGAGCCAACCAGCGGCACCCGGCGCAGGTCCAAGATCAGAGACCGTCGACTCCGATACGCCGCCGCATATCGGGCCTGCTCAGCGGAGCCGCGTCAGCGCTCAGGCCGGCGCGAAATCAGTAGCCGCGCAGCGCCTCGACAACCGTCCGGGCGGCCTCCCCCATGGCCAGGTCCACGTCGATGCGGCGCGAGGCCAACCCGTCGGCTCGGGCGAAGACGGCGATCGCGTACCGGCCCCCGTCGGGGTATTCGGCGACCCCGGCCTCCAGGTGCAGTCCGGGCAGCGTGCCGGTCTTCCCGGAGACCCGCACCCCGGGTGGGAAACCGGCGGCCAGCCGGGTCCAGAAGAGCTGCCGGGCCATCCAGGTGCGGACCATCGCGCAGGCGTCCGCCGGCCCGGCCTCGTCCCGCCAGATCAGGGTGAGCAGCCGGGTGATCTCCCGGGCGGTGCTGCTGGTCGTCTGCTCCGGGTCGAAGACCCGCATCGCCCGGACCCGCTCCACCGACAGGGTGGGGAAGATCCGGGCGAACTCCGCCTCGGTCCGCGCGCCCACGTCGGCGAGCATCACCTCGACCAGCTCCCGAGGACCGCCGACGACGCGGGTCCGGACCAGCCCCAGCTCCGCCGCGAGCATCGGCAGCAGGTCCGGGCCGACCCGGCGCAGCAGCAGGTCGGCGGCCGTGTTGTCGCTTACCGACATGGCGAAGTACGCGAGGTCGCGCAGCGACACCTCGGCGTCGTCGGTGCAGCCGGCCAGGCCCCACCCGCCGAGCCGGTCACCGGCGGTGACCACCACCCGCTCGGTCGGGTCCAGCTGACCGGCCCCGACCTGCCGGGCGAACTCCAACACCAGCAGGATCTTGAAGATCGAGGCGATCACCACCTGCTCGTCGGCCCGGATGCCGACCTCCGCGACGCCGCCGGCCGGGACGCCGAGGCTCAGGTCCACGGCGTCCAGGTCGACGGCGTGCAGGCTCGCCGTCACCCCGGCGGCGGCGAAGATGGCCTCGATGCGTTCCTCCACGTCCACCTCAGCACGGTAGCCAGCGGCACCGTGGCGGTGCTGGCGTAGGGTCCCGGCCGTGGACCTGCTCCGACACCTGCGGCACTTCGTGGTGGTCGCCCACGAGCTGCACTTCGGGCGGGCCGCGGAGCTGCTCGGGATGGCCCAGCCGCCGCTGAGCCAGTCGATCCAGCGGCTGGAACGGGAGCTGACCGTCGAGCTGTTCGACAGGTCCCGCCGCCAGGTACGCCTCACCACCGCCGGTGAGCTGCTGCTCGGCGAGGCCGAGGAGTTGCTCGCCGGCGAGGGCCGGCTGCGTAACCTGATGCGCCAGGTGCGCGCCGGTGAGCTGGGCGTACTCCGGGCGGGAGTGCCGCCGGAGACGGCTGCGGTGACGCTGCGCGCGCTACTGGATGGGCTCACCAGCCGGGCACCCGGCCTGGACGTGGAGTTGCACGAGCTGACCACCGCCGAGCAGGTGCGGATGCTGGCGGAGCGAACCCTGGACGTCGGGCTCGTCCACCACCCGGTGGCGGCGGACGGGCTGCGCTTCGGCGCCCCGGTGGACGTACCCCTGGGGGTGCTGCTGCCGCGCACCTCGCCGCTGGCGCGCGGCCGTGCGGTGACGCTCGCGTCGCTGGCCGGCCTGGATCTGGTGGCCGCGCCGCGGGCCACCGCGCCCGGCTGGCACGACCACCTGCTGGCGGTGTGTCGACAGCACGGTTGGCGTCCGGCCCGGGTCCGCCCGGCCCGCAACCCGGAGTTCCTCTTCGGGCTGGTGCTGACCGGGGGTGGGGTGGCAGTGGAACCGGCGGCGGTGGCCCGCCGGGAACCCCGGATGGCCTGGCGGCCGATCGTCGGAGCGCCGTTGGCGAAGCGCACCTCGGCGGCCTGGCCGGACCGGTCGGCACACCCGGCGGCGGCGATGTTCGGCCAGCTCGCCGCCGAGGTGGTGGCCGACGTCGACCCCAGCGCGCCGACCACCCCCACGCCGCCGCGCCGTCGGCGCCGGCGGCGCGGCCCTGGCCGGTGCTGTTCGACTCGACCGGGTGAACCGCTCCGGCGTTGCCCTCGTCACGCCGCGTTGTGCGGTGATTCGACGGGCCGGCCGGGTATGGATGACAGGCAACGAAGACGACGTGAAGGAGCCGCAGTGGCCAACACGATTCCCGACATCAGCCTGAACGACGGCACCACCATTCCGCAGCTCGGCTTCGGGGTGTTCCAGATCGAGCCGAAGGACACCGTCGCCGCGGTGACCACCGCGCTCGAGGTGGGCTACCGGCACATCGACACCGCCGAGATGTACGGCAACGAGGCCGAGGTCGGCGAGGCGGTACGCGGGTCCGGCCTCGACCGCAGCTCGGTCTACCTGACCAGCAAGCTGAGCAACGCCTTCCACCGCCCCGACGACGCCCGCCGGGCGTTCGATTCGACGCTGTCGGCGTTGAAGATGGACTACATCGACCTGTTCCTCATCCACTGGCCGCTGCCGACCCTGTACGACGGCGACTACGTCTCCACCTGGAAGGTGCTGGAGGAGTTCCAGCGCGACGGTCGGGCCCGCTCGATCGGCGTGTCGAACTTCCAGGTGGCGCACCTGGAGCGGCTGGCCGACGAGGCGAGCGTCGTGCCGGCGGTCAACCAGATCGAGGCGCACCCGTACTTCACCAACGACGAGGTCCGCGCGTACGGCCGTGAGCACAACATCCTCACCGAGGCGTGGTCACCCATCGCGCAGGGCAAGGTGCTGGACGACCCGACGGTGGTCGACCTCGCCGAGCAGCTCGGCCGGACGCCGGCCCAGGTGGTGCTCCGCTGGCACCTGCAGCGCGGCGACATCATCTTCCCGAAGTCGACCACTCCGAAGCGGATCGAGGAGAACATCCGCATCTTCGACTTCGAGCTGGACGACGCGGCGATGGAGCGGATCACCGAGCTGGACAAGGGCGAGGTCGGGCGGCAGGGCCCGAACCCGGACACCTTCGCCTACCTGCCGGCGTAACGCGACGACCGGCGGTGGCGCTCACGGCAAGGGGGCTCGATCGGGCCCCCTTGCCGTGTGAAAGGACCACCCCGGGCGATGCCGCTCCGCCGTACCACAACTGCTCTGCTGCCGCTGCTACTGCTCGCGTCGCGGCCTGCGCGCCGAGTCAGGCCGCCGAGGCCCCCCGCTGGTCGGCCCCGGCGGTGTCAGCCCCGGCGGTGTCAACCCCGGCGAGCCCGGCGAAGCCACGCCCGGCGCCGACCAGCACGGCCGAGGTCCGCACCCGGGTCACCGGGGCCATGCTGGACCTGGACGCCCGGTTCCACCCGGAGACGGCGCAGTACACCGACGAGAACACCGATGCGTGGAAGTTGATTTCGCTGTGCCGGGCGAGCCTGCCGTCGGACATCAAGCGCACCGCCTACCGCGAGCGGAGCTGGGACGGGGACACCGTGTGGCTCCGACAGTACGTGGTCGGCTACCTGAAGGTGCCCGGCCGCAAGCTCGCCGACGAGCTGCGCTCCGTCCTCGCCACGTGCAAGCAGTACAAGGTGCCCAGCGACGGGCGCACCTCGACGATCGTGCGGCCCTCGCCCCCGCCGGTGCCGAACGGCCCGGACGTGATCACCTTCTGCGAGCGGCTGAGCGGCAAGGCGATCAGGCACCAGTGCACGCTCGTCCTGGTACGCGGCAACTTCGTGCTGGAGGTGGACGCCTCGGGTGGCAACGGTGACCTGGCGGCCAGCACCGCGCTGATCGCGAAAATCGCGCCGCTCGCGGTGGCCGCCCTGGAGAAGGTCGCCTGAACGCCGCCACGGCGCTCCGACCACGGCGAGAGTCGGTCGGCCGGGTCAGGACCCGACTTGCTCGGCGATCCGGCGGAACGCCGCCTGGGTCGGCGAGCCGGGCTCGGGAACATAGACGATCATCCGCTGCCCGGTCTCCGGCACCAGCAACACCCGGCACTCGAACTCCAACGGCCCCAGGTCCGGGTGCGGCACCCGCTTGACCACGGGACGACGTTCCACGACGTCGTGCTCGGCCCAGAGCTGGGCGAACTGGGGCGAGGTGCCGAGCAGCTCGGTGACCAGCTCACGGATCGCCGGGTCGGCCGGATAGCGGCCGTAGGCGGCCCGCAGGTCCGCGACAGTGCTGCGGACGAACCGGAGCGCTTCGGCGTCGGTCCAGTAGCCGCTGGTCGGCGGCTGCCGAAACGTCCAACGGATCATGTTGCGGTCCGCGTCCGGCACGGCCGCGAGGTCACCCACGAAGTACGTGGCCAGGCGGTTCCAGGCCAGCATGTGGTACGCGGCGTCGACGAGGTACGCCGGGGTTTCGGTCATCGCGTCGAGCAGGTGCCGCAGGCCGGGCGGCACCTGCCGGCTCGGCCCGCGGGCCGGCGGCGGGTTCTCCCCGGCGAGTCGGAACAGGTACTCGCGCTCGTCCCGGCTCAGCAGCAGCGCCCGGGCCATCGCGGCGAGCACCTGCCGGGACGGGTGCGGCCCCCGGCCCTGCTCCAGCCGGATGTAGTAGTCGATCGACATCCCGGCGAGCTGGGCCACCTCCTGCCGGCGCAGCCCGGGAGTGCGTCGGCGTTCGCCCTCGGGGAGCCCGACCTCGGCGGGGCGCAGCCGGGCCCGCCGGGTGCGCAGGAACGCCGCCAGTTCGCCCCGGCGCAGGCCGCTGCTCGTCATGCCTCCAGCATGCCCCGGGCGGGGCCGGCGAGGGTGGTACCGCCGGTCCCAGCCTCCGCACGTCTCTCCCGCCGTCGCCAGCCGGCGGACATCGTCGAGGGCATGACGACGAACATGACCGCCCTGATCACCGGGGCCAACAAGGGGATCGGCTTCGCCACCGCCCGACAGCTCGGCAGCCTCGGCATGACCGTCCTGGTGGGGGCGCGGGACGCCGAGCGCGGTCGGGCCGCCGAGCGGAAGCTGCGCGACGGCGGCGCGGACGCCCGGTTCGTGCCGCTGGACGTCACCGACGCCGAGTCGGTGGCGGCCGCGGCGAAACTGGTGGAGGCGGAGTACGACCGGCTGGACGTGCTGGTCAACAACGCCGGCATCCTCCTCGCCGACGGCGCGCAGGGGCTGCCCAGCGAGACGACGGTGGCGACCCTGCGCCGACTGTACGAGACGAACGTCTTCGCGGTGGCGGCGGTGACCAACGCGCTGCTGCCGTCGCTGCGTCGGGCCCCGGCCGCGCGGATCGTCAACGTCTCCAGCGAGGTCGGCTCGATCGCCGTGATGACCGACCCGAACGGCGCGCTGTTCGGGCTGACGTCGGTGCCCTACCCGTCGTCGAAGGCGGCGCTGAACATGCTCACCGCCATGTACGCCAAGGAGCTGCGGGACACCCCGATCAAGGTGAACGCGGCGAACCCGGGTTACTGCGCCACCGACCTGAACGGCAACAGCGGCTTCCGCACCGCCGAGCAGGGCGCCGAGGTGAGCGTGCAGCTGGCGACGCTGCCCGCCGACGGGCCGAGCGGGCTGCTCTGGGGCTTCCAGATGGACGCCGGCGGCGGGTACGGCGTGCTGCCCTGGTGACGGTGAACGCTTGACCTGGAGCGCGCTCCAGCTTGCAGGGTGATCCGTGCGCCCACCGGTCGGGCGCACGAGAGGAGAACCCCATGCGGTACCGCACGATCGGCACCGACCCGGCGACCCGGCGCGAGGTCAGCGTGCTCAGCCTCGGCGCGATGCTCTTCGGCAGCGCCACCGACGAGGCCACCTCGTACGCGATCCTCGACCGGTACGTCGAGGCCGGCGGCACGTTCATCGACACGTCCGACAACTACGCGTTCTGGGTGGACGGCGGGCAGGGCGGGCAGAGTGAGGAGCTGCTCGGCCGGTGGCGGCGCAGCCGGGGCGTCGGCACCGAGATCGTCATCGCCACCAAGCTGGGCGCCCGGCCGTTGGCCCCGGGGACCAGCTACCTGGACAACGCCGAGGGCCTGTCCGCCAAGGTGATCCGCGAGTCGGCGGAGCGCAGCCGGGACCGGCTCGGGATGGACCGGCTGGACCTGCTCTACGCGCACATCGAGGACCGCACCGTGCCGCTCCAGGAGACCGTGGAGGGCTTCGCCGAGCTGGTCACCGAGGGCACTGTGGGGCTGCTGGGCGCGAGCAACCACCGGGCCTGGCGGGTGGAGCGGGCCCGCGCGCTGGCCGCCGCCGCCGGCCTGCCCGGGTACGAGGTGCTCCAGTACCACCGCAGCTACCTGCCCAACCGCACCGACCTGGTCAGTGAACTGGACCCGGACGGCGAGCCGGGCGGGGTCGGCGGTGACCTGCTCAGCTACCTGCGGGCCGAGCCCGAGCTGACCCTGGTGGCGTACTCGCCGCTGCTCAAGGGGGCGTTCACCAGGGCGGACAAGCCACTAAGCGCGGCGTACGACCTGCCGAGCGCGCCCCGACGGCTGGCGGCGCTGCGGGACGTGGCCGGGCAGTGCGGCGCGACAGTCAACCAGGTGGTGCTCGCCTGGTTGCTGGGTGGTGAGCTGCCGTCCATTCCGCTGGTGGGCGCCTCCTCCGTGGCACAACTGGAGGAGAGCCTGGCAGCGGTGGACCTGGAGTTGACCGCCGAGCAGCGGCACCGCCTCGACACCACCTGGTGAGCTGTCACCAGCCGCCCCGTCGACCTCAGCTACCGGTCGGCGGGGCGGTCAGGTCGAGCTGCCAGTCGTTGGCGCGCATCAGCCGCCCCGGCGGGTACTCCAAACCGGTCTCGCCGAGCAGCGTGAACCCCGCCTTGCGGCAGACCGCGTTCGAGGCGGGATTGTCCACCGACGGGTAGGCGTGCGCGTAGCGGCGGTCCCGCCGGGCGCGGGCCACGTCGAGGGCCGCGAGCACCGCGGCGGAGGCCAGCCCCTGCCCCCGGTACGTGGGCAGCACCGCCCAGCCCAGCTCGTACACCTGTTGCTCGCGCCACTCACGGGCCCAGTAGCCGACGCTGCCGACCCGCGCGCCGTCCGGCAGCACCACTGTGAACATGCACCCCTGCCCGGTGTCGGCGAAGTGCACGTACCGGTCGTGTCGGGCGAGCACCTGCTCGTCGGTCTCCGAACCACCGGTGTGCCTGCGCGTCTCCGGGGAGTTGAGCTGCCGCAGCAGGTCAAGGTCGCCCTCCTGCCACGGCTCGATGCGTACCCGTGTCATCCCGCCCCCTGTTTCGTCGGCACCAGTCAAGCCGACCCCACCGACATTTCCCGCCCGAAACGCCGCCCGCTAGATCCGATCTAGCGGGCGGCTGGCCGTCACCTCGCGCCCTGACCGTGGAAGGGGGTGGCGATGACACCGTTGCGGATCGCCGTGATCGTCGGCAGCACCCGGCAGGGGCGGGCCGGCGACCGGGTCGCCCACTGGTTCGTCGAGCAGACCAAGCGGCACGACGACCTGACGGTGACTGTCGTTGACCTCAGCGACTACGACTTCCCGGCCAGCTATCCCGCGGAGCCGACCGCGTCCATCCGCGCGTTCGTCGGCGAGGTCGGTCGGGCGGACGCGTTCGTCGTGGTCACCCCCGAGTACAACCACAGTTTCCCGGCACCCTTGAAACAGGCGATCGACTACGCGTATGACGAGTGGCAGGCCAAAGCGGTCGGCTTCGTGTCGTACGGAAGTCGGTCCACCGGCCGGCACGCGGTCGACCAGCTCCGCACCGTCTTCACCGCACTGCACGCGATGACGGTTCGCGACGTCGTCGGGATCGACCTGCTCACCGGCGAGCCGACAGCGCGGTGTGCCGACGAGCTGCGCCGGGACGCCGACGCCCTGCTCGACCAGCTCCGCTGGTGGGGTCTGGCCCTGCGGGACGGCCGGACGGCCCGCCCCTACGTCTCCTGAGCACGTCCAAACGAAAGGTAAGGGTCATGAGTAGACGCACCACCGGCCTGGCCATCGAGGCCGAGGGGCTCACCCGCTCGTTCGGGGACACCCGGGCGCTGGCCGGCATCGACCTGCGGGTGCCCGCCGGCACCGTCTACGGGCTGCTCGGCCCGAACGGCGCGGGCAAGACCACAGCGGTCCGGGTGCTCGCGACATTGCTGCGGCCCGACGGTGGCTCGGCCCGGGTCTTCGGACACGACGTGGTCACCGAGGCCGACCGGGTCCGATCCCGGGTGAGCCTCACCGGCCAGTACGCCTCGGTCGACGAGGACCTGACCGGTACGGAGAACCTGGTGCTCCTGGGCCGCCTGCTCGGCCTGCGTAAGCCGGCGGCCCGCGAGCGCGCGGCGGCCCTGCTCGCCGCGTTCGGTCTGACCGAGGCGAGCGACCGCCAGGTGAAGAAGTACTCGGGTGGGATGCGGCGACGTATCGACATCGCCGCCAGCATCCTCAACACCCCGGATCTGCTCTTCCTCGACGAGCCGACGACCGGTCTCGACCCGCGCAGCCGCAACCAGGTGTGGGAGATCGTCCGGGCGGTGGTGTCGCACGGCACGACGGTCCTGCTGACCACCCAGTACCTCGACGAGGCCGACCAGCTCGCCGGGCGGATCGCGGTCGTCGACCACGGCCGGGTGATCGCGGAGGGCACCCCGGGCGAGTTGAAGTCGTCGGTCGGCTCCGGCACCGTTCACCTGCGGCTGCGCGACCCCGCGCAGCGCCCCGAGGCGGAGCGGGTGCTCCGGGAGGCGCTCGACGTGCCGGTGCAGCTCGCCGCGGATCCGGCGGCGTTGACCGCCCGCGTGGGTGAGGCCGGCACCGATCTCGACGCCAGCGCCCAGGCCGCTCGGGTGCTCAGCGACCTGGCCCGCGCCGGGATCGTCGTGGACAACTTCTCGCTCGGCCAGCCGAGCCTGGACGAGGTCTTCCTGGCTCTGACCGACCACCCCGCCGTGCCGGCCGACGAGCGCGACGACCAGCTGGAGGCAGCCCGATGAGCGACACCACGACCAGCACGACCGAACGGGCGCCGTCCGTCTACGTCCCGTCCGCCGAGGCGCTGGCAACGGTGCTCGCGCCAGGTGCCCGACCGGCGCGACCGAGCGCGCTCGGCGCGTCGCTCACCTTCGGCTGGCGAGCCATGCTGAAGATCAAGCACGTGCCGGAGCAGCTCTTCGACGTGACCGCGTTCCCGATCATCATGGTGCTGATGTTCACGTACCTGTTCGGTGGCGCCCTCGCCGGAAGCCCGCGCGAATACCTGCAGTTCTTCCTGCCCGGCATCATGGTGACAAGCGTCGTGATGATCACCATGTACACCGGCGTCGGCCTCAACACCGACATCGAGAAGGGCATCTTCGACCGGTTCCGGACGCTGCCGGTCTGGCGGCCGTCCGCCCTGGTCGGGATGATCTTCGGCGACGTGCTTCGCTACATCCTCGCGGCCCTGGTGATCCTGGGTCTGGGGCTGGTGCTCGGGTTCCGGCCCGCGGGCGGGGTGGTCGGTGTCGCCGCCGGCATCGGGCTGCTGGTGGTCTTCTCGTTCGCGTTCTCCTGGGTGTGGACCTTCTTCGGGCTGATCCTGCGCAGCGAGAAGTCGGTGATGGGGGTCAGCATGATGGTGCTGTTCCCGCTGACGTTCCTGAGCAACGTCTTCGTCGAGCCGAGCACCATGCCGGGCTGGCTTCAGGCGTTCGTGAAGGTCAACCCGGTGACCCAGTTGGTGGCGGCGATCCGCGGCGCGATGGGCGGCGAGTCGGACCCGTCGGCCACGATGTGGCTGCTGGTGTGGAGCGCGGGTTTCGTGCTCGTCTTCGGCACCCTGACCATGTACAGGTACAACCGCCGCTGAGCCCGCGATGCGTTCGACCGGCGGGTGCTGCCACGACTGTGGTGACGCCCGCCGGTCGGCCCTACAGGCGCCACGGCAGTGTGGTGGCTGGCAGATAGCGGCAGGTGCTTCCGGTGGAGACGGAGTCGCGCAGGTGCGCCGCCAGGTCGGGGTGTCGGTCGTCGAGCTTGCGCAGCGTGTCCCGGATGCGCGCGGTCACCGTCTTGCGGGCCCGCTCGGCCTCGTCGCCCAGGCGGCGACTCCGGCCGGCCAGCCCCGCCGCGGCCCGCAGCTCGTCGAGCAACGCGCTCCGCTCGGCGTCCAACGCGGACACCTTCCGGTCGTCGTCGCGCGCGGCGGCCCGGTCGATCTCCTCGTCGAGGCGGGCCAGGTGCCGCCGGTAGCGGGCCTTCGCCTCGTCGTCGAGGACCGGGTCGGCGCCCATCCGCCGGGCGGCGACCAACTCCGGCCCGGCGGCCGGGTCGAGCAACTCCGCCGAGGGCACGTCGCTGCCCGGCCGACTCAGCAGCAGGTGCAGGTCGTGCAGGCCCTTGGCGTCCGGCAGGTGCACCAGCACACCGTCGTAGCCGAGTTGCCACACCGGCCCGACGCGCCGGAACTCGTACCTCTCGATGGCAGGCGTGACCGACTCGACGTGGCCGGTCGCCGCGGCCTCGACCGGCCCGGCGGTGTGCGTCGCGGCGTCGGTGGAGACTGCGGTGGCGAGCCGGTCGAGTAGCTGCGTCATGCCGAGGGTGGTCGCCTCCTGGGCGATGGTGGCGCGCAGGGCGGCCAGCGTCGCGGCGTCGCCCGGGTGACCTCGGCCGGCGAGGGCGTGCACCAGGCCGGTGCGGGCGATGAGTGACCAGGGTCGGGAGCCCATCCGGTCGGCGGAGTCACGGGCGGCGGTGAAGCCGGCGATGGCGTCGTCCCAGCGTTGCTGGGCGGCGTCGAGCACCGCCAGCCAGTGGTCGACCGGGCCGCTGATGTCGCAGCCGAACAGCCCCACCGTCCACTCGCCACGGTGTGCGGCGAGCGCGGCCCGCGCGGCGTCGCAGCGCCGCGGGTCGCCGGACGCGGCGGCGGCCTGCGCGCGCAACCGGAGCCAGAGCGGCGACACCGGGCGCGGGTACCGGATGGTGGCGGCCTCGATGCTGCTGGTCAGCCGGAGCGCCGTCTCGTCGTCGCCGCGTTCCGCAGCGGTGATCGCGCGCAGCAGCTCCCGGTAGGGGTAGTCGTTCGGGGCCAACCCGTCCAGCAGGGATTCGGCCTCGGTGAACCGGCCCTGGAGCAGTAGCCGGGACCAGCGCAGGTGGTGACCCATGAAGCCGAATTCGGCGGCGCTCGGCTCCGCGTGGTCGGTGAGAACAGTGAACCGCTCGTCGGCCTCGGTGAAGTCGCCCCGGAACGCCGCGATGATCCCGCTGTCGACGGCGGCGGCCATCCGGTGCCGGGCGAAGTCGCCCTGCCGTCCGCCGGCGACGAACGTGCTGAACTCCTCGACGAAGCTCGGGTCGCCCAACTCCAGCAGCGCCACCCAGCGCAGCGAGGTGGCCCACAGCTCGGTTTCGCGGTCGCCGGTCCGGCGGGCCACATCCCGGATCTCGGCGGTGAGCGCGGCGCGGATCGCGGCGGTGCCCAACCCCCAGGTTGTGTCGTGGCGGGCCCAGAGGCTGAAGCTGAGCGCCTCGTCGTCCCGCCCTCGGCGGGCGATCGTCTCGCTGGCGGTGATCAGGTCGGTGATCAGCGTGCCGACCGCGGCGGTGGCGTCCGGTTCGCCGATCAACCGCCGGTACGCCTCGCGCACCAGCTCCGCGGCCTCGACGGAGTGGTCGGTCTGCACCTGGCGGGAGCGGTTGACGGTGAGCGCGACCCGGGCCAGCAGCACCGGGTCGTCGAGCGAACGGGCCAGCCGGGCGGCCTCGGCGAGCAGTCGCACGACCTCTTCCCGACCGGCGTGGTGATAGTGCCCCTCGGCGAACTCGATCAGAATCCGTACCCGTTGCGCCGGGGCCTCGACAACCTCGAGGGCCCGGCGGAAGTGCACCGTCGCCTCGTCGCCGGCCAGCCGGGCGAACGCGTCCCGCCCGGCGGCGACGAGCAGCGTGGCCGCCCGGGCCGCGTCGAGCGTGCGGCCGGCGAGATAGGCGTGCCGGGCGAGGTCGGCCGGGATCAACCGGTCGGTGAGCTCCCGCAGGTCGTCGACCGCCTGGACGACCGCGCCGTGCCGGGCCTGCCGGTCGTCGTCGGTCAGCCCATCGTAGAGGGTCTCGCGGACCAGGTCGTGAGCGAAGGCGAACCGGCCACCGCCCCGGGCGACCACCAGTCGGGCGGTCACCGCGCGTTCGAGCAGCCGGTCGACCTGCGCCGCCGGGGCGGTCACGCAGGCGGCGAGGACCTGACGGTGGAACTCGCGGCCCAGCACGGCGGCGACGGTGAGCGCCTCGACCACGGCGGCGGGCAGTTGGGCCAGGCGGCGGCGCACCGCTTCCCGTACGCCGGGTGCGATCGTTTCGGCCGCGCCGTCGGCGTGCCAGAGCCGAGCTGTCTGCTCGACGAAGAACGGGTTGCCCCCGGTACGCCGGTGCACCTCGTCGACGAGGTCGGCGTCGGGCTGCCGCCCGGCGGTCCGCGCCATCAGCGTGGCCACCTCGTCGCGGGCGAGACCGGTGAGGGTGATCGTGGTGGCCTTGGCGACCAGCGGCATCAGCAGGGGACGCAGCGGGTGCTCACCCGACTCGACCTCGGCGTCGCGATAGGTGCCGATCAGCAGTAGCCGCTCGAACCAGGTGTGCTGGGCGGCGAAGCCCAGCAGCCGTAGCGAGGCCGGGTCGGCCCAGTGCAGGTCGTCGAGGACGACCACCACCGGCCGGTGCTGGGAGACCGCGACCAGGGCGGCGGTCACCGCGTCGTACAGCGCGAACGCCTCCTGGTCGGCGATGTCCCCGCCCTCGTCGACGGGCCCCCAGCCGTCGGTGAGTCGGCGCAGGTCGTCGTTGCTGGTTTCGCCGCCCAGGGCCGCGAGGGCCGGCTCCCCGGACTGCCGCGCCACCGGCCAGTCGTCGGCGGAGCGCCGCAGACCGCGCAGCACCTGCACCCACGGCCAGTAGCCGGGGGCGGTGTCGGAGTCCCAGCAGGCGGCACCGAGCACCAGCGCGCCCCGCTGCCGGGCCTCCCGGGCCGCCGACGTGACGAGGGTCGTCTTGCCGATGCCCGGCTCACCGGTGACCAGGACGAGACCGCCGTGGCTGGTGCTGGCGCGGTCCAACTCGGCGCGCAGCAGGGCCACCGGATGATCCCGCCCGATGATGGCGTCGCCGCGCCGTGCGTCCATGGTTTCCAGACGGTACTGGAACCGTCCGACAACCCGGGACGGACGGCGCTGACCGGTCGGCGAGTCGTACCCGGCACGCCGCGCCGGGACCGGCAAGCTGTTCGCCATGGGGCCAGAAATCATCATCGCCGTGGTGTCCGCAACTGTGGCGCTGATCAGCGTGGCGGTGACGTATCGGACCGCGCTCGTCACCCACCGCCTGCAGGACGAGGCACGCAGCCGCGCGAAGGTGGAACTCGCGGAAGATCTGTTCCGGCGTTACCGGGTGCCGCTGCTGGCGTCGGCCGAGTCACTGCAGTCTCGGTTGCACAACGTGCTCAGCCGAGGTTTCCTCCGCGGCTACCTGCACTCAGGCGACAGCGAGAACCAGCACTACGTCCGGCACAACACCGTTTATGTCCTCGCCGAACACCTGGCCTGGCTGGAGGTCCTCCGCCGGGAGCAGCGCTTCCTCGACCTCGAGTCGGTGAAGAGCACCAAGGAGCTTTTCGCGGCGATCCAACGGATTCACCACCCCCTGGCGTCCGACGGACTGCCGGGCCCGTTTCGGGTGTTCAGGGGGCACCAGCGCGCCATCGGCGAAGTCATGCTGCACCGGGTGGAGTCGTCCGAGGGCACGGTGACGGACGTGCTCGGTTACGCCGCCTTCTGTGACCGCCTGGAAACCGATCCGGGCTTCGCGTCGTGGTTCAGCCGGCTGCTGGCCGAGGTGGACGACGTGGATGCGGGGGGCCTTCGCGGCAATGAACGGCTGGTGATTCTGCAGAACGAACTCGTCGGACTCATCGAACTGCTCGACCCCAGGGGTGATTGGCTCCCGTTGAAGCACCGCGAGCGGCTGCGGAGGGCGGACGTCGTCCTGCCCACCTCCCGGACACCCAACGGCTGACGCCGGACCGTCCTGAGCCGACGCGGTGGCCGCCCCGCCTGCTGGTGGGGCGGCCACCTGACGACCTCTGGCTAGGCCGTGGCGCAGATGGCGTACGACGTGTCGGACCAGTTGCCGGCGAAGGCGTCCTCCTCGTAGGCGCCGGAGGTGGCGGACGTGGGAGCCGTGGCCGGGCCGCCGTTGGGGCGGAAGTCGTCGACGACGCCCTCGCCGGTGACGCCGTTCAGCTCGTAGCCGGCGCCGGTCAGCACCTTCCCGACCGGGCAGGTGGCGATGACGCTGCGGAAGTCGGTGGAGGTGCTGGTGCCGACCGTCGACGCGCGCACCAGACCGGGCAGCGGGTTGGCGCAGATCGCGTACGCGGTGGTGGACCAGTTCAGGGCCGTGGCGTCCGACTCGTACGCGCCGACGAAGACGGCGGTGGGCGCGGCGGCGACGCCACCGTTGGGGCGGAAGTCGTCGACGACGCCCTCGCCGGTGACCCCGTTCAGCTCGTACCCGGTGCCGGTCAGCACCTTCCCGACCGGGCAGGTGGCCGTGACGCTGTGGTAGTCGACCGAGTTGCTGGTGCCCGTCGCGGTGACCCGCACCAGGCCGGGCAGCGGGTTGGCGCAGATCGCGTACGCCGTCACCGACCAGTTTCCGGCGAACGCCTCGGTCTCGTAGGCACCGACGGTGACGGCTGTCGGGGCGGTGGCCGGGCCGCCGTTGGGGCGTAGGTCGTCGACGACGCCTTCGCCGGTGACGCCGTTCAGCTCGTACCCGGTGCCGGTCAGCACCTTTCCGACCGGGCAGGTCGCCGTGGCGCTGTGGAAGTCGGCGGAGTCGCTGACGCTGGTCGCGGCGATCCGCACCAGGCCGGGGACCGCGGCGGACGCCGGGCTCGCCGGGGCGACCACCGCTCCGGCCGCGACGAGACCGAGCACGAGTACTGACGCGCGGCCGCCGATCCGTCGGGTTGCTGTCTGAACACGCATATGTTTCTCCCGTCTGAGGCCCGGCCAGTCGGCAGGTGAGGCACCGACGTCCGGGCCGCTCGTGATGACGGATTGACGTTAGGTAACCGCCTGACCAGGCATTATCTCCAAACCGACTACGTCGCGTAACGGACGATTCGGCCAACCGGCGGATACGCGGTGCCGGCCGGTGCCACACCTGGACTGACGGACGATGCACAAACATCGAAGCCTGTCATTATCATTCGGCCATGCGTGCCCGCCGCGTCACCGTCACCGCCGCTCTCGCCGCGCTGGCGAGCCTGCTCGCCGTCGCCGCGGTCACCACGGCCCATGCCGACGGCCCGGCCATCAGCACCCCCGGCAGCCCGACGGTGCTGGCCAACGAACCACGTCGGCTGACCCTGAGTTGGACGCCCTCCAGCTGGGTCGACGATCCGACCAACGAGCAGCCGATCAACTACGAGGTGCAGCTGCCACTGGGCCCCAACACGTACCGCTTCCTGGGCGCCACGACCGACACCACGATCACGCTCACCGACCTCGCGCCCGGCACGACGTACCGGATCGCGATCGCCGCCCGCGCGCTCGGCGGCTACTCCGACAGTTCGCCGGCCACCACCGTGCGCACCGCCAACGGCCGCGCGACGGTCAGCTACCTCAACCTCGACTGGTCGCCAACGAACAACCAGATCCAGCACCTGCTCCGGGTCACCAACACCGGCGCCGGCCCGCTCGACCTGAGCACCGTGCGGGTGCGCTACCACCTGCGCTTCGAGGGCGGCAACACCTCGCTGGTGCCGAACTGCGACTGGGCGGCGCTGGGCTGTGACCGGATCCAGCAGACCGTGCAGTTCTTCCCTCCGCCGGGCGGACCGTCCGGGCGGTCGACGCCGGCACCACCGAATCCCCCGCCGGGCACGGCCGTCCCGGGCTGGGTGGAGCTGACCTTCACCGACGGCACGCTCGCGCCCGGCCAGTCGACCGGGCCGATCCAGCTACGGCATCACCGGCACAGTTGGCGCACCATCGACGAACGCGACGATCCGAGCTGGCTCGCCGCCACCGGGCAGTGGACCGAGAACGGCCGGATCACGCTGGACGTCGACGAGGTGCGCGAATTCGGCGACACGAACACCTGACCTCGCCCGGGCGCGGCCCGGGCGAGCCGCATCCGGTCGGCCATGTCCTGACGAGCGGTATACCTGTGAGTCATATCTATGCCCCACAGGTATACCGCTCCGGGGAACTACTCCCCGACCGGTTCGTCGGCCACCTGCTCCACTGCTCCCAGCGGACCGGGCCGAAGGCGTGGCCGGTGTCCAACTCGGGCAGACTGCGAGCATGACGGAACGCCCGGTGCTCTATCTGGTCGTCTGCGCCGCGGGCCCGGCGGAACACATCCACGAACTGGTCGACCTGTTGATCGCGGACGGGTGGCAGGTCTGCATGATCGTCAGTCCGACCGTCGCGCGGTGGCTCGACCGGGCAGCGTTGGAAGACAAGACCGGCTATCTGGTACGGGTGCAATGGCGGATGCCCGGCGACCCCGAGCCGCACCCGCCAGCCGACGCGGTGCTGGCCGCGCCGATCACGTTCAACACGGTGACGAAGTGGGCGTTGGGCATCAACGACACCCTGGCGCTCGGCGTCCTCAACGAGTCGCTGGGGGCAGGGCTACCGATATTCGCCTTTCCGCACGTCAAGGCGGAGCTGGCCGGTCATCCGGCGTATCTGGGTCACCTGGCGGTGCTGCGCGGCGCGGGCGTTGTCCTGGAGAACGGGAGGGCGCTGAACCAGTTCCCCGGCCCGGATCGCTGGAACGTGGTAATCCAGGCGCTGCGGTTGGTTCGCCCAAAATGACCCTCGGTCAGCTCACCGCTCCGACAGGAAGGTGCTGACAACGGCGGCGAACTCAGCTTCAGCATCGTGGTGCACGACGTGACCTGCTGGCAGCTCGACAAGCCGGGCCCGTCCGGGGCGACGGGCGATCATCTCCCGGGCGTGGGCGGCCGTCAGTTCACCGCTGCGTGTCCCACGGATCAGCAGGGTAGGGCAGGCCACCGATTCCCAGTCCGTCCAGTGGTCGCCGTCGAGCGCCTTCTGCGACACGACGGTGTCATCGATGTCGAACGAGAAACCCCAACCATCCTCCGACTGGCGGAAGGCGCACTCCAGATAGGGAGCCGTCGCGTCCAGGGCCGAGGCCAGCGCGTCGCGGGATGGCGCGTGGCGAGGAAGGCTGGTGGTGAACGACGAGTCGCAGTCCACGACCGCACCGATGTCCTCGACGATCAGCGCGGTGAGCCGACCCGGGTGCCGGCTGGCGTACTGGTAGGCGTTCACCCCGCCGAGTGAATGACCCAGCATCGGCACCGAACCGAATCCCAGATGCCGGTGGAAGGCTGCGACGTCGGCAACGTAGTCGTCCCGCTCATAGCTCTCGGGACGGTCGGAGGCTCCATGCCCCCGCTGGTCGAGCGCGATCACCCGCCATCGCGGTGCCAAAGCCGCTGCCAGCGGTGCGAATGCCGACGCCTCGTTGTAGTGCCCGTGCAGAGCCAGGAGCGGAGCACCCGAACCACCAAAGTCCAGGTACGAAAGTCTCCGGCCGGCAACCGTGAAGAACCCACGCATGACCGGGAATCCTAGATAACCAGCTGCCGGCGTGCGTGCCGTGAACATGTCCGCGGGACGTCAGGGCGTTAGCTTGAGGGCATGGAGCAGAGGATCAGCCTCGTCACCCTCGGCGTTGCGGACGTGACGCGCGCAAAAGCCTTCTACGAGCACCTTGGCTGGCCCGGCCAGGAGATCGAGGAAACGGTCTTCTTCCAGGCTGGCGGCCTGGCTCTCGTCTTATGGAGCCGGGACAAGCTCGCCGCCGACGCCGGCATCGACGATCGGGGCACCGACGGTTTCGGCGGGGTGACCCTGGCTCAGAACGTCCGCTCCCGGGCCGAGGTCGACGAGCTGATCGCCACCGCGCTCCAGGCCGGTGCCGAGGTGACCCAGCCGGCCCGGGAGACGTTCTACGGCGGCTACGCGGGCTGCTTTGCCGACCCGGACGGTCACGTCTGGGAGATCGCCTGGAACCCCGGCTTCGCCCTCGGCCCAGACGGCACCCTCACCCTCCCGGATTTCGGGGCGAACGACTAACCGCGCCGACCAGGACGGCAACGCCCGAGCCAGCCCGAGGAGAACCTGAGCAGGCCGACCGCCCCCGGACAGGCGCACCACAGGCAGCCGCGCAGGCCCCGATCAGGGCGCGGAAGACGGACAGAGCAGCGGATCCAGCACCGGAAGCTGCAACGGATCCAGGCAGACCGTCAACAGCCCCGCGCCCGACGAGGGCGTCACCGTCGGAGCCGGCGCGGTCGGCGCGGCCGAGGTGGTTGGCGGGTTCGGGGAAGCGCTGGGGACCGGGCCCGGCGTCGGCACCGAGCTGGCGGGCGGGCCCGTCACGTCGGACGGCGTAACGGCCGGCGACGCGTCCACCAGGATTGTCGGGTCGACAGTGAGGGGCACCCCCGGACGGGGTGCCGGCACGGCCGGCCGACCCACCGACGCGACGAACGGCCGACTCTGGGCCGCACGCCCGACCGCTCCGGTCCGCGACCTGGGCGCCACCGGCCCCACGGGAAGCACCGGGACGAGGACAACCTTCGGCACGTCCAGGGCGACGATCTCGGCCCGCTGCACCGGCCCGGCCCACTCCGGCCTCCACACGCCGAGACCCAGTGCGCCCGGGCTCACCGTCGCGAACACCACCGCCGCGACAGCGGCGGCACCGAGCGCCCGACGATCGGGGCGTACGGCTGTCAGCGGGGCCTCGTCCGGCCCGACCAGCGGCATCGGGGTGGGTCGGTCGCCCCGGTGACCGGCCAGCAGCGCGCCGACCTGCGCGACGACCGCACTGCGATCACCAGCCGACACCGCAGCCGCGAGGGTGAGGTAGAAGCGGAAGTTCACCACGCCACCGGCCGGCACGAGTAGCCCGGCAAGTCGGCTGTGGTCGGGCAGCAGGGTGACCGGGACGTCGGGGTGGTGGGCGAGGCCGACCAGGTCGGCGTACCGCCACTCGCGCCGGTGCTCGCGTCCGGCGAAGGCGACCCGGTGGCTGGTCACCACCGCCATGCCGGTGTCGACGACCCGCAGGCCCGCCGGCAGGGCCTCGGAAGAAGCCTCGGTGAAGGAACAGAAGCCGCCCGGGGTGGGCAGGCCGGGGACGTGCCGCGCCTCGGCCTCGACGAGCGTCGCGACCGGGAGGACGCGGAAGACGAGTTCGTCGGCGGCGAGGTCCACCGGCAGGCCGGCGCGGGGCTGCGTACACCCGAGGAAGCTGGCGGCTTCGATGCGGAGCCGGGCCAGGTGCTCGTCGCGGCGCCGCCAGGCGGCGGTGGCGTCGCGGTACGCGCGCCGCCGGCGCTCGTTCTCGCGCTCGGCCCAGGCGATCCGCCAGGGGGCGCAGGACACGGAGGTCACTGTCACACGCGTTACAACCGCTCACGTACGTGACAGGCAACGCGAGCCAGATCGATGTCTCCCGTTACGCCCGGAAGGAGAGAATTGCAGGTGGTCAGCCGGCGCGGCGGCGGTGCGGCAGCGGGCCCCGGGGCGGGAATCGCGACTGGATCCTCGGCGGGTACGCCTCGCAGTGCTCGGCCCAGTGTTCGGCGGCGGTGGCCAGGGCGTCCGCGGAGACGGTGAGGATCAGCGGGTAGATCGCGCTGGACGGGCGGCGCAGCCACGGTGGCAACGACTCGGCGGAGAACTCCACGATCAACTCCAGCCGGCGACGGCGCAGCACCCGGCTGCGCAGGGCCAGGTTGGGTTCGGTGAAGCGGACCATCGCCGGTGGCGCGCTCAGTCCGAGGGCGGCGGTGGCCTGCCCGTGCAGCCAGCCGCCGAGCGCGCGGGCCTCCTCGACCATCAGGCTCGGGTAGTGGTGCGACCAGGTCTGACCGTCGGCGGTGCGGGCGTCCACCTCGATGAGCAGCCAGTCGTGCCAGCCGGGGGTCGCCTGGTCGGGGTCGTCGGGCGGGTCGATGCCGGGCTGGTAGCCGACCGGGCGTATCCGCACCCGAGCGCCATCGTCAGACCGGATCTCCACTCGATCATTCTGGCCGACCGAAGCGGACTCTAACTCCTAAATCGGTCACTTGCTGATGGTTCGCCGCACGCCTCGGTGGTGGGCGCAGGCGGTGGACCGGCCGCCGGCCAGGCTGACCGAGCCGTCGCGGCACTGCACGAGGTAGCCGCGACCAGCCCAGAAGTCGGGCACGCAGTCGAACCAGTCGCACACTTCGGCGGCCGGCCGGCGAATGCGCGTGCCGCCGCAGAAGTCGTACCCCAGTGGGTTCTCCGGTGCCCCGCAGCGCGGGTCCCGGGTGGTGCTGGGTGACGGGCGTGGTGACCTCGTCGGTTCGCGCGGCGGGGTGCCGAGCGCGTCTCTGGGGACCGCCGGGCGGATCAGCGCGGGCGCCACGGTGGGAGTCGGTGCCGGGGTCGCGGCGGCGGCCAGCTCCGCGCCACCCGTCGGGTCGGACGGGTCCGACTCGATCAGCGCCGCCGGCACCAGCAGCGCGATGGCCGCCGCCACCGCGATGGTACGCCGGCCGCCGGGCACGAACGACGACAGCCGGGCCTGCCCGGGGGTGACCGCGGCCGTCCGGAACGGCTTGAGCTGGGCGTGCTCGGCGATCAGCTCGTCGAGCTGGTCGAGCACCGCGGCGCGCTGCTCGATCGCGTCGGCAAAGGCCAGGGTCAGCTTGAACCGAAAGTCCGGCGCGGCGTCGGTGGGCAGCCACAAGCCGGAGGTACGCCGCCGGTCCAGCACCTGGATCAGGGTGACCGGGGCCGCCGGGTCGTGGGCCAGGCCGGTGATCCGGCCGTACGCCCAGTCACGCCGGCCCCGCCCACCGAGGAGCACCAGTCGACGGCTGGTGATCACGGCCATCCCGGCGTCGGTGACGCGTACGCCATCCGGGCGGCGCGGGCGCAACGGCTCGGTCCGGGCGGCCACCGTGAGGTCCGGTGCGGGCAGCACGGCGGTGTGCCGCACCTCTACCAGTTGCGCGGCGGGAAGCGCCCAGAGCACCACCTCGTCGGCGGCCAACTCCAGCGGGAGACCGGCACCGGCCGCCGCGGAACCCTGGAAGTCGGTGGCCAGGGCCCGCAGCCGCCGTAACTCGTCGTCGCGTCGCCGCCACGCCGCCACGGCGCCGCGGTACGTGCTGACCCGCCGCACGTTCTGCCGGTGCGCCCACCGGTACCGCCAGGTGGAACCCGTCGAATCAGTCTTTGCCACGCCGACTCCTTCGCCGCGCAGGCCACCAATCTGGGTGTCACGCTGTTCAACAGGGGCGGCGCGGCGTCCGGACACGCCGAAACCGACAAAATGCCCGATCGGCGGAGCAACCCGCACGATAGGCCGATACTGCGACGTCGCCTCCACCTTCGCGCGTGCCGTGCGGGGCCGGCCGCCGCCTCGGTAACGTCAGCCGCAGCCGGGTGGAGTTGCCGCCGCATCGCCCGTCAGGAAGGGGGGTGAGCGTCGTGCCGCAGGTCACCCGGGCGGGCGTGGTGATCGGTGTCGACATCGGCACCACCAGCACGAAGGCCGTCGCGTACGACACCGACGGGCGGCAGCTCGGCAGCCACTCGGTTGGCTACCCGCTGAACGACCCGCAGCCCGGCTACGCCGAGCAGGATCCGCAACTCATCCTCGGAGCGGTGCTGAGGTCGGTGAGCATGGTCGTGGCCGAACTGGTCCAGCCGGTGGCCGGGCTGTCGTTCAGCTCCGCCATGCACAGTCTGATCGGCCTGGACCCGGACGGCAATCCGCTCACCGCGTCGGTGACCTGGGCCGACTCCCGATCCACCCGGCAGGCCGAGCGACTGCGGGCGGTGCCGTCCGGGCTGGCCCTGCACCGGCGCACCGGCACCCCGATCCACCCGATGTCGCCGCTGCCCAAGCTGCTCTGGTTCGCCGAGCAGGAACCGCAGCTCTTCCAGCGCGTCGCGCACTGGGTGGGCATCAAGGACTGGGTGCTGCTGCGGCTCTGCGGCGCGCTGGTCACCGACCACTCGATCGCCTCGGCCACCGGTCTGCTGGACATCCACCGGTTGGAATGGGACAGCGAGGCGCTGGGCATCGCCGGCATCACCGAGGAGAAGCTTCCCCAACTGGTCGCCACCACCGCCGTGCTGCCCGGCCTCACCCCGCAGGCGGCAGCCGAGACCGGGCTGCCAGAGCGCACCCCGGTGGTCGTCGGCGCCGGTGACGGACCCCTGTCGAACCTCGGCCTGGGGGCGGTGCATCCCGGCATGGTGGCCTGCTCGATCGGTACCAGCGGCGCGATGCGGGTGATGGTGGAGCGACCCGGCGTGGACCCGCTCGGGGGGGTGTTCTGCTATGCGCTGACCGAGCACCGGTGGACGGTCGGCGGAGCGATCAACAACGGCGGCATCGTCCTCAAGTGGGCCGGCGCGGCCCTCGCCCCGGATCTGGGCGAGCACTCCGAGGAGGATCTGGTCGCCCTCGCCGCCCGCGCACCGGTCGGCTCGGGCGGGCTCATCATGCTGCCGTACCTGCACAGCGAGCGGGCACCACACTGGAGTGCGCTGCCGCGCGGCGCGTACGTGGGGTTGACCCACGGGCACCGCCGCGAACACCTGGTCCGCGCCGCCCTGGAGGGGGTCTGCCAACAGCTCGCGCTGGTGCTCAGCTCGGTGCGGGCGGCCGGCAACGAGGTCCGTGAGATCCGTGCCGGCGGCGGGTTCGCCCGCAGTGGCCTGTGGCGGCAGATGCTCGCCGACGCGCTCGGCATGCCGGTGAGTTTCCCGACCGCGCACGAGGGGTCGAGCTTCGGCGCGGCGATGCTCGGCATGCAGGCGCTCGGCCTGATCTCCAGCATCGACGTCGCCGCCGACCTGGTGCGGATCGAGGAGACGGTCCGTCCCGACCCGGCCGCCGCCGCGACGTACGCGGCGCTGTTGCCGCTCTTCGCCGAGCTGTACGACGCGCTGACGCCCACCTTCACCTCGATCCGCCGGATGGCGCCCGGCCTGCCTGCGGAGCCCGAGCCCGCCACCGGCCCTCCGATGTGACAGCTGCCGACGCGCTCCGGGTCAGGGCGCCTCGAGCCGGCGATCACGTAGCGGTGCAGATACCCCTGAGATATGTCGCGCTCGGGGCATTGCCCACCCGGACGGGTGACCACTGCCCCGGCGGCCCCATCCACCCCGCCCGCTTCTTATGGTGCAAACGTGAGGAAAACCGACAACAAGGGCTCATCTTTCCTACCGCGGGCGTCTGTCCGCGTACCCGTGAAGTGGCTGGCGGCGGCGGTCGTGCTCGCGGTGGTCGCGACGACCGGTCCGGCGGTCGCGGACGGTCCGGGCCGCGAGCCCGTGGCGGACCCGGCGCCGCAGACCGAGCAGGGGTACCCGGTTGAGCCCGACGGGCAGAGTCACGAGCCCGGTGTGGAGCCGATGCCGGAGCGGGCGCCGACCAGCGAGGTGTCCTGGTTGTCGTTCCCCGGCGGGGTGTTCGCGGTGGACCCGCTCGGGCACACCGTGCGCTACCGCGCCTGCGACGGCGACACCGGTCGGGTCGCCGACCCGGGCATGCGGGTGGCCGCCGGGGTGGCCAGCGGGGACGTCGTCGTCGCGGGCACCGCCTACCGCTACCGGGTGCCGCTGGTCGGGCGGAGCACGGGCACCCTGGAGGTGGTCCGACGGCACCGCCCGCCGACGACGCTGACCGGTGTGGTGGTGACCAGCCCGCAGCCACCCACCGACCCGGTCGCGGGGGCCCGGCTGTTCCCGCTCAGCGGGCAGCTCGCCCGGGTGGTCGCCGACGCGAGCCTCAACCCTGCCGGGGTGACCGTCCGCGACCTGTCCGGTCGGTACGGCGACCAGCAGATCGCCGTCAACGGCGCGCTCCGCCCCAAGGCGGCCAGTGTGATCAAGCTGTGGATCCTCGTCGAACTGCTCCGCCGGGTCGACTGTGCACAGGTCACCCTCGACGACGGTGTGCTGGTCACCCCGGACGACGTGGTCGGCGGCACCGGCCAGCTCCAGTTCGAGACGTTCCCGCAGGTGGTCACCCTGCACCGGCTCGCCCAATATCTGATCAAGTACAGCGACAACGTCGCCGCGAACGTGCTGATCACCTACCTGGGCGGGTTCGCGCCGGTGAACGCGCTGATCGACTCGATGAACCAGCGGTCCACAATCCTGGCCCGCCGGATGCTCGACAGCGCGGCCGCGCAGCGCGGCGAGGAGAACTACACCAGCCCGGACGACGTGGTCTCCCTGCTCGGCGCGGTCTGGGACGGCCAGATCCTCACCCCCGCCTCCCGCGACCTGATGATCGGTTTCATGCGGGAACAGACCCTGAACACGAAGATCCCGGCAGCCTTGCCGCCCGGGGTGCCGGTGGCCCACAAGACCGGTGACCTGCCGGACGCCTCGCACGACGTCGGCTACTACCTGATTCCCGGCACCGAGACCGCCGTCGCGTTCCTCACCGCCGGACCGATGGCCACCGGGGACGAGACGGTGCGGCGGATGGCCCGCACCGTCTACGACTTCCTGGTCACCCCGACCGACGGGGCGGTGGAGGAGTGAGCCGCTGTCAGGCCCGGCTGATCGCGTTGGCGTGGATCGCCTCGTTCAGGTACCCGGCCAACCCGGGCGCGATGTTCTCGTAGTGCGCGGTGAACCGCTCGTCGGCCAGGTACATGTCGGCCAACCCGGTGTGGATCTCGTACGAGCACTCGTAGAACCAGCGGCTGATGATCTGCCGGTGCTCCTCGGCCAACTCCATCGCCTCCGGACCGTCCGCCGGGGCGCCCGAGGCCAGCAGCGCGACGATCCGCCGACCCCAGTCCTCGTTCTCCGCCTTGATCCGCAGCCAGTCGTCCTTGCCGTAGCGGGAGGCCCGCCGGTTCGACTCCCGGTACGCGTCGGTGTCACCCCACCGCTGCTCCGCCTCGGCCTCGTGCGCCTCCGGGTCGAAGTCCCCGAAGGCCTCGAACCGCTCCTGCGGCGTGAGTTGGATGTTCATCTTGCTCGCCTCCATCGCAAACTCGATCGCCGTGACCATCTCCTGCAACCGCTTGATCCGTACCGTCAGCAGCTCGTGCTGCCGGCGCAGGTGCGCGGCCGGGTCGGCCGCCGGGTCGTCGATGATCGCGGCGATCTCCTCAAGCGGGAAACCCAGCTCCCGGTAGTACAGGACGAGCTGCAACCGCTGTAGGTCCGCGTCGTCGTAGCGGCGGTAACCGGCCGCGGTCCGCCCGCTCGGCGAGAGCAGCCCGATCTCGTCGTAGTGGTGCAACGTCCGGACCGTCACGCCGGCCACCCTGGCCACCTGACCCACCGTGTACGCCATGGTTCCCCTCCCTTCCGGGAACCAGGCTGCCGCCTGCCGCTACGTCAGGGTCAAGCCCGATCCTGCCCCACCATTGCCGCGCCGTCCGGACGCCCGTACAGATAGCCCTGACCCCGTGGGCAGCCGATCGCGGCGACCGCGTCGTGCTGCCGCTCGGTCTCCACCCCCTCCGCGACCACCGCGAGGTCGAACGCGCCAGCCAGCCGGGTGACCATCTCCACGGTGGCGTACGCCCGGTCGTCGGCGCCCAACCGGGAGACGAACGACCTGTCGATCTTCAGCTCGGTGGCCGGGATGCGGTGCAGGTAGCTCAGCGACGAGTAGCCGGTGCCGAAGTCGTCGATGGCGATCCTGATGCCCAGTTCGCGGAGCTGGTGCAGCCGTTCCAGCACCGCGTCGGTCCCCTCGATCAGCGCCGACTCGGTCAGCTCCAGCGTCAACGCCCGCGGCGCCAGCCCGGCCGCGCTGGTGGCGGCGGTGACCGTGGCGATCAGGTCCGGCCGGCGCAGGTGCGCCGCCGCGATGTTCACCGCGACGGTCGCCTCCGGCACCCGGCCCCGCCAGGTCGCGGCGGCCCGGCACGCCTGGTGGATCACCCACCGGTCGATCGGCAGGATCAGCCCGGTCTCCTCGGCCAGCGGCAGGAACTTCGCCGGCGGCAACATCCCCAACCGGGGGTGCCGCCAGCGCACCAACGCCTCGGCACTGCGGACCGCGCCGGTGCCCAGGTCGACGATGGGTTGAAACTCCAGGTGCAGTTGCTCCTCGTCGACCGCTCGGCGCAGGTCGGCGATCAACTCCGCGCGGGAGACCGCCGACTCGCGCAGCGCCGGGGTGCACGTCCGGTACGCGGACTTGCCGGCCGCCTTCGCCGCGTACATGGCGATGTCCGCGTCGCGCAGCAGATCGGAGTGCGAGGCGTGCTGCGGACCGTACTCGGCGATGCCGATGCTGGCCGACGGGTGCACCCCGACGTCCTCCTCGCCCTCGGAGGGCCGCAACGCGTCCAGCAGCCGCTCGGCGAGCCGCTCGGGTGACACCGGCCGGTCACCGTCGACAAGCACCGCGAACTCGTCCCCGCCGAGCCGGGCGATGGTGCCGTCGCCGTCCACCGCGGCTCGCATCCGGGCCGCCAGCCCGGTCAGCAACGTGTCGCCGGTGGCGTGCCCGAACCGGTCGTTGACCTGCTTGAACCCGTCCAGGTCGAGGAGCAGGACGGCCACCGGTGGCCCCTCGCGCAGGGCCAGGCGCAGGCGCCGGCTGAACAGCAGCCGGTTGGGCAGCCCGGTGAGCTGGTCGCCGTACGCGAGCCGACGCAGCCGGACCACCAGGCGCAGGTTCTCGTTCGCGGCCAGCCCCTGCCGCAGGGCGAGCGCCGCCAGCAACACCATCATGGTCACGAAGACCAGTTGTGGGGTCTGCCCGGTGGGCCGACGGGCCAGCACCACCGCGATGATCGCGCCGCCCACCGGCAGGTACGGCAGCGCCACCCGCCACCAGGGCGGCAGCGGCGACTCGGCGGTGTCGTCGGTGCCGTCGCAGTCCGGCGGCGGCGGTCGCCGGGTGGCCAGACCGATCAGCAGGTAACTCAGCGGCCAGCACAGGTCGATCGGGTGACCGGCGGTGTAGTCGGCACGGGCGACCAGCGACACGTAGACGACGTCGGCGACGACCCGCAGGGTGAGGCTCGCCGCGAGGATGCTCATCGGCCGCCATATCGGTCGCGCCGGGCCGGACACCGCCACCAGGATGGTGAGCTGCATCAGGTCGAACATCGGGAAGAGCAGCCCCAGCGTGCGCGCCGGATCGGCCAGCTCGGCGGCGGCCACCCCGCGGAAGACCAGCACCCACCCCATCGGCACCAGGGCCAGGGCGACGATCACCCCGTCCAACAGGGTACGGGCCCGCCCGACCACGGTCCGTGGCGCGGACGGGGAGCTGAGCAGCGCCGCCGTACCGGTGAGGATGCCGGCGGTGAAGACCACCCCGACCGCCGGCGTGTGCGGTAGGCCGCCGCCGACGAGCCGCTGCACCGTCCAGATGGCCCGGCCGAGCGCGGCGAGCGCCATGGTGAGGGCGAGCAGCGTCCAGAACCGCCGCAGCGGGGCCGGATGCCGGCGGGCCACCCCGACGCAGGCGGTCGTCGCCCAACCGGCCACCAGCATCGCGCCGAGGTCACTGACCAGCGCGGCTCCGGGCAGCGCGGCGAACAGCCAGGTCACCTCCAGCAGGATGACCGCAGCCGCGACGAACGCACCGACGGGGTTCAGCGGCCCCGCAGCCCGCCTGCCGTCCTGTCGGGACACGGTCGCTCCGGCTCTTCGTCGTGCGTGCACCCTCGGAAGGACCGGTCCACGGCAAACCCCGAAAGCCTAACCACCGCTCAGAGGGCCCGCCAGGTCCGAACGTCCGGGTCGGCGTGACCAGCGGTCAACGGCCGGCGGAACGGTTCCAGGGTGAGCGGGGCAGGGTGGTGCCGGCCAGTGGGCGGCGGGCGCGGCGGCGTCTGCGCCGGCCGGGGGTGCAGGGCGGGCGGGCAACGGTGTGCACCACCGGGTCGACCGGTGCCGCCGTCGCCGATCAGCCAGCAGAGGAAGCGTTCCATCAGCCGATCAGCCGACCGGAAGGCGCTCTGCGTCGGACCTGGAGATCTCGTACTCCGCCCCGCAGAACGTGCACTGCTGCGCGTACCGGGTGCGGATCGGGATGAGGGGAATGAAGAAGAGCGTGAATTTCGTCGAGCGGCGGGTGATCACCTGCGCGGCCTGGTTGCCGCAGTGGCGGCACACCTGCTGCACGACTCCGGACCGGTCGACCTTGGTACGCAGACCAAAGATGAAGAACATCGTCCGCCAGTACCCACTCGACAGCGAAAAGTCACCGGTTCCCCGGTAGCGGATCAGTGCAACCCGGCCGGCCCGCGCAAGATCGTGCTCGATCCAGGATGTGGTGCCCTCGCGGAGCGTACGAGGCCACCGGATCCCTGATCGAGCACGATCAAGCCCTGTCGTCAGCTCGCCGGCGTCGCCTCCAGGCCGGGGACCTCGGCGGGGAGCCAGATCGGCTGCCAGTTCGGCACCTCGTGGAAGCGCCGCAGCTCGAACAGCCCGGCGACCGACCCGCTCCAGGCCCCGTACGGGGGGTTGGCCTCGTCGAAGCCGCTCTGCACGAAGGTCAGCGTGGTCCGACCGTTGGACTCGGCCAGCTCCCAGTTCGTGACACCGGTCGGGCCCCAGTCGACCGACATCCGCCGACCGGGCTCCAGGTCGACGATCTTGGCCGCGTAGCCGCTCTCGAAGCCGCCCATGGCGTACCGGCCGCCGACCCAGGGCTCGATCCCGATCGGGTAGCCGAACCAGGCGCTGGCCTGCTCGGAGTCGGTCAGCGACTCCCACACCTTGTCGATCGGGGCGGCGATGACCAGCTCGCCCCGCAGGTCGGCGGAGGTGAAGTCGGTGCGGGGCAGCAGCGGCTTGCCCTCCAGGTGCGCGGCCAGGTTGGCGATGGAGAGCGACCAGTACGTCTGGAGCACCCCCCGGATGCTGGAGCCGCTCATCGCCTCGGCGAAGTCGAAGTGGCTCTGGGTCAGCGTCAACACGGTGCTGTCCGCGCTCTCGGCGGTCAACTGGAGTTCGGTGGTGGTCTCCACCCCGTCGAGCAGCCAGGCGAAGCGCAGCGTGTCGTCGTCGGCGTGCAGCAGCCGCTGGTGCGGGGCATCACCCTCGGGCGTGTAGCGGCCCCAGAACTCGTACCGCTGGGGCAGCTCGACCTCGGCGTGCTCGGCCAGCCAGAGACGCAGCTCCGCCGGGTCGGTGAGGGCCTCGCGGACGCGCCCCACGGGCGCGGAGAGACGTGCCTGGAGCTTCATCGGCTCAGTCATTGTCGTTCCCTTTCGGATAACAGGCGACGGCCAGCTTGAAGGCATCTCCCTCGCTGCCGCCGTAGCGGGTGAACAGGTCCTGAAGTGCGGTTTGCAGGTCGTGCAGGAACTGCTGGCGCTGCTCTGCGGGCACCCGGATCTCGCCGGACACCCCGATCGAGGGCAGCTCGGGCGCGGCCCGGTCCAGAGCGGCGATGTCGGCCTGGACCTCCTCCATCAGGTCGAGCAGGTAGCCCAGGCTCAGCTCGTCGCGGGCCTTGCGCAGCCCGATCCGGCCGACGAGCCGTGGAGACAGCCAGTAGGAGCGGGCGGCGGCCTGGTAGATGCCCTCGGTGATGCCACGGACCTTGCGCTCGTTGACCAACTCGACCAGGCCGGCGGCGACGAGTTGCTTGACGTGGTAGTAGACGCGCTGGGGCGTCTGGTCGAGTCGGGCCGCGACCTCGGTGCAGGTGCGCGGCTCGGCCAGTTGCCGCAGCACCTCCACGCGCTGCGGCTTGAGCAGGACCTCGGCCTGCTCGATCTGCTCCAGGTACAGGATCTCTCTCATGACAAAATCAGTTTGTACGTACAAAACTTCTTTGTCAATGGCTTCGGCAAAAGCCGCGCCGACTTTCCCGGCGCGGCTTTCAGCCGACGGTCAGCGGATGGTCAGGGCAACCAGTCGGGCCGCAACGGATAGCCGTTGCCGCCGTCCGGGCCGTTGTGGGTGGCCAACACCTGGTGCAGCTGGATGCCGTTGCGCTCGAACGCCATCCGCGACCCGGCCATGTACAGCCCCCACACCCGGGCGGTGCCCGCGCCCACCTCCGAGACGCAGAAGTCCCAGTGTTCGACCAGATTGCGGCACCAGGCAGCCAGCGTCAGCGCGTAGTGCTGGCGCAGGTTCTCCTCGTGGTGCACCTCGAACCCGGCGTCGTGCACCTCGCTGACCAACCGGCCCGGACCGGCCAGCTCACCGTCCGGAAAGACGTACCGGTCAATGAACGCGCCGGAGCGGTGCGGCGCCCGATTGTCCGCCCGGGTGATGCAGTGGTTGAGCAGCCGCCCACCCCGCCGCAGCCGGCTACGCAACGCCCCGAAGTAGGTCGGGTAGTTGCGCACCCCGATGTGCTCGGTCAGCCCGATCGACGAGATGGCGTCGAACTGCTCGGCCGGCGCGTCCCGGTAGTCCATGTGCCGCACCTCGGCCAGCCCGGTCAACCCCTCCCGCTCGATTGCGGCCTGCGCCCACTGCGCCTGCGCCTTCGACAGGGTGACCCCGAGCGCCTTGACGCCGTACTCGCGGGCGGCGTGCCGCACCATGCCACCCCAGCCGCAGCCGACATCCAGCAGCCGCATCCCCTGCTTCAGCGCCAGCTTGCCGGCGACCAGGTCGTACTTCGCCGCCTGGGCCTGCTCCAGGGTGTCGTCCGGAGAACGGAAGACCGCGCAGGTGTACGTCATCGACGGGCCGAGCACCTTCTCGTAGAAGGCGTTGGAGACGTCGTAGTGGTGTGAGATCGCGGTGCTGTCCCGGACCCGCGAGTGCCGCAGCCCGTTCATCACCCGCTTCCACCGTGGCTGCGCCTCCTGCGGCGGCGCCGGCGGCGGCAGCAGCCGCTCCCAACCCAGCCCACGGACCAGCCCCAGCCCCTCGGCCAGCGACGGTGGGCGCAACCGCAGCTCGTCCTTGAGCACCCGCAACGCCTCGTACGGGTCGCCCGGGTGCACCCCCTGCAACGCCAGGTCGCCACTGACGTACGCCCGGGCCATGCCCAGGTCGCCGGGCGCGGTGAGCAGGTACGACAGCCCACGTTCGGAACGGATCGCCAGGGTGATGCCCGCGTCGGACGGGCCGACGGAGCTGCCGTCGTATCCGGTGATCCGCACCGGTAACGGCCCGGTGGTCACCGCGCGGACGACATCCGCGACGGTCGGACCCGTGTGCCGGCCCCCCGCCGGCGGGGTGGCGGGGACGCTCGCCGCCCCCTGATCTCTGTCGGTCAGGCTCATGCTCGTGCTACCGCCTTTTCGTACAGTCCCGTCAGCCGGTGGTCCGGGTCGTAGCGGTCTTTCACCGCCCGCCACGTGTCGCCGCCATACAGGCGATCGAAGGCGTCCCGGTCGTAGTACGCGTCGGAGTAGAGCGACTTGTGGCCGCCCAGCTCCGACACCCTGCGTTCGATCGTCCGGTTGACGTCGCCATCGGCGGCGCCCGGCGCGATCGGCACGCTCCCCCAGAACCCAATGTTGACGTAGTCCTGCCCCGGCCGTAGTGGATACAGCGGCCACGACCGCGCCGAACCGGGCCCCGCCGGCTCACGCAGTCGCAACGGGCACAGCCACACCGGGTTCATCCCCACCGCGCCGGCGAACCAGCGCAGGAAGTCGACAGTACGGTCCAGCGGGATCTCGACGTCCTGCACGACCCGCTCCCGGGCCGGCTGCCCGCGCAGCCGGTCGATCCGGGCCGCCACCTGGTGGCGGTGCTCCAACCGGACCAGTCGGTGGTAGAAGTCGCTGCGCCGGTAACGCGCCGGCCAGAACCGGCGCACCACCGGGTGCTGCGCGCCGAACGCCGCCGAGCACCAGAACCAGTCGGTGTCCCACCGCCACAGATAGTCGTACGCGGTGAGCACGTCGCGGGTGCGCTGACGCAACGACCGGTAGTAGATCGCCTGGCCGGTGTAGTCACTGGGCGGGTCCGCCGCGTCGGTGAACGTGGCGAACACCAGGTACGCCTCACCAGGGCTGAACATCACCCCGTCCATCGCGTCCACCGGTTGCCCGGCCCAGGACCGGGTCGCGGTGACCTCGGCGATCGCGTCGGCGAGCGCCTCCAGCCGGGTGAACCGGACGTTACGCAACGCCACGTAGCGGCCGACCGGTTGCAGCTCGATGCGCAGCCGGGTGGCGTAGCCCAGGCTGCCCAGCGAGTTGGGGAACGCGGTGAACAGGTCGGCGTGCTCGCCGTCGGGCCGGGCGGTGACGATCTCCCCGGTGCCGGTGAGCACGTCCAGCTCCCGTACCGACTCGTGCGGCAGGCCGTTGCGGAACGAGGTCGACTCGATCCCGAGGCCGGTCACCGCGCCGCCCAGGGTGATGGTGCGCAGCTGCGGCACCACCAGCGGCATCAGCCCGTGCGGCAGCGTCGCGTCGACCAGGTCCTCGTAGGTGCACATGCCCTGCACGTCGGCGGTACGGCCGGTCGGGTCGACCGACAGCACGCCGTTCAGCGCACTCACGTCGAGCCCCGGAGTCCGCGGGGCGGACCGGGGACGGAACAGGTTGGAGGTTCGTTTGGCGAGCCGGACAGGCTCGCCCGTGGGCACTGCGGCGTACGACCGCCGCAGCGTGTCCACCGCTTGATCATGGTCAATCGGGTGATTCACACGCTCAGCGCGCATGTGATCACCTTACGCTCGCCGTTCGGAAAGCGTGGGATGTCGGCCGGGCAGTTTCCCGTCCCGCCACGGACCCGCCGGCTAGCGTGGCGGGCATGCCATCGCCAGCGATCACCGCCCTGGACGCCGCCAAACTGCCGTATCGCCTGGTCAGCCACGGTGCGGTCGCAGTCTCGCGGAGGCCGCCGCCGTCCGTGGCGTGGCCGTCCCCGACGTGGTCAAAACGATCGTGGTACGCCGCAGTGAAGACGATCACCTGTTCGTGCTCACCCCCGGCGACCGGGTCATCTCCTGGCCCAAGCTGCGCGCCCTGCTCGGGGTGCACCGGCTCTCCATGCCGGACGCCGCGGGCGCGCTGGCCGCCACCGGCTACGAACGCGGCACCATCACCCCGTTCGGCGCGCGCACTGCCTGGCCGGTGGTCGCCGACGAGCGACTACGCGGCCGGGAGATCACCCTGGGTGCCGGCGAGCGGGGTCTCGCCATCGCGATCGACGCCGACACCGCGATCGCCGCCCTCGACGCGACAGTGGCCGACGTCACCGATCCCCAACCCACTCGCTGACGGGCGGGGTACCGACCAGCGGACCGCCGAACTGGCTCCGGCGCGGCGTCATGGGTGAGGATGGCGGGCATGTCCGCCCCCGAGGAACGCCCCGACAGTGTCGGCACCGTCTACGGCGGTCACCGGGCACGCCGCTCCGGCCCGCTGGCCGATCCGGTGCTCCGGGTCGCGGTGGCGGTCGGGGTCGTCGGCGCACTCCTCGGCGTGGTGTTCGCCACCGGGCTGTTCGGCGGTGACGACGAGCCCGCCGTGCCGGCGACGGTGGGCACCCGGTCCAGCGCACCGGAGCCTTCGACCCCGGCGGACGAGCCGAGCCCGTCGTCGTCGGCCGAGCAGTCCCCTACCCCGACCCCGTCAGCCACGACGCCGGCCGGGCCGCCCAGCGGGCCCCGGGTGCTGCGCGCCGCCTCGGGGCTCTGCCTCGGGCTCGACGGCGACGGCGAGCGGGCCGAGGCCGAGCTGGCCGTCTGCACCGGTGGACCGGAGCAGCAGTGGGTGGTCAACCCGGCCAGCGCGGACCTGGTGACGTTGACCAACGCCGCCTACGGGCAGTGCCTCGACGTGGAGGGCGGCAGCGGCGACGACGGCACCCGCCTGCTGCAGTTCCCCTGCCACGGCGGGGCCAACCAGCAGTGGCGGCTGGCCGCGACCGGCACCGGTCCGGTGCTGCTGGTCGCGGCGCACAGTGGCAAGTGCGGGCAGGCCGACGACGACGGTGACGAGGCCGACGACGACGTCCGGCAGCGCCAGTGCGACGGCCGGCCGCCCAGCAGTGGACCCTGGGCTGACCGGCCGCCGCGTCGTCGCTCAGCCCCGGAAGCTCCACGCCTTGGGCGCGGTCGCGGCCACCAGCACGGCTTGCGGCACCGGCACGCCGGGTCGCCGGCGCAGCAGCAGCGACAGCCCGGCCGCGCCGACCGAGAGCGCGCCCGCCACGTACCAGGCCAGCGCGTAGTCGCCGAGCTGATCCCGGACCAGCCCCGCGCCGGTCGCGGCGACCGCCGCCCCGAGTTGGTGGGCGGCGAACACCCAGCCGAACACCACCGCGCCGGCGCCGCCGAAGTACTCCCGGCACAGGGCCACCGTCGGCGGCACGGTGGCCACCCAGTCCAGACCGTAGAAGACGATGAACACCAGCATGCTCGGCTCGGGGGTGCCGGCGAACAGGCTCGGCAGCACCAGCAGGGACGCCCCGCGCAGCGCGTAGTACACGCCGAGCAGCAACCGGCTGTCCACCCGGTCGGTGAGCCAGCCGGAGGCGATGGTGCCGACGATGTCGAAGAGGCCCACCAGGGCGAGCAGCCCGGCCGCGGTGGTCTGCGGCATGCCGTGGTCGTGCGCGGCCGGCACGAAGTGCGTACCGACGAGGCCGTTGGTGGTCGCGCCGCAGATCGCGAACCCGCCGGCCAGCAGCCAGAACGGCCGGGTCCGGGCCGCGGTCGTCAGCGCGCCCAGCGCCCGGGTCGCCGCGCCGCCGGTCTCGGCGGCGCCGCGACGACTTCGGTCGCCCCGTAGGCGGGCAGGCCGAGGTCCGCCGGGTGCTCGCGCAACAACCACACCACCAGGGGTACGACCGCCAGCGCCGCTCCGGCCACGACGAGCGCGGCGGTACGCCAGCCGTGGTCGCGTACCAGGACGGCGATCAGTGGCAGGAACACCAGTTGTCCGGCCGCCCCGCCGGCGGTGAGCACACCGGTGACCAGGCCCCGGCGGCGGACGAACCAGCGACCGGTCACGGTGGCCACGAACGCCAGGGCCATCGACCCGGTGCCCAGCCCCACCAGCACGCCCCAGCAGAGCAGCAGCTGCCAGCTCGCGCTCATGAAGACCGTCAACCCGCTGCCCGCGGCGACCAGGAGCAGCGCCACCGACACCACCCGGCGGATGCCGAACCGGTCCATCAGCGCCGCCGCGAACGGCGCGGTGAGTCCGTAGAGCAGCAGGTTGACCGAGACGGCCGCGGAGATCGTGGCGAGTGGCCAGCCGAACTCCTCGTGCAGCGGGTGTAGCAGCACCGACGGGGTGGCGCGGAAACCGGCCGCGCCGACCAGCGCCACGAAGGCGACGGCGGCGACCAGCCAGGCGGGATGCAGACGGCGGTTCTTGGTCACGGGACAAGTCTGCGGTCGACCGCTCACCTCGACGAGTGGCCGGAAAGCCATCATGCGCAATAATCGGGCCATGCCCGTTCGCCCACACCGGATCGCCGTACTCGCCCTGCACCAGGTGGTCGGCCTGGATCTCGGCACCCCGTCCCAGGTCTTCAGCACCGCCCGGGCCGCCGACGGGACGCCCTACTACGACGTCCGGGTGTGCACGCCGGGTGGGCGACCGGTGCGCAGCACCGCCGGTTTCCAGGTGCTCCCCGACCACGGCCTCGAACTGCTCGACACCGCCGACACGGTGATCGTCCCCGGCATCCACGACGGCACCGTCCTGTCCTCGGGCACCGTGGCGCCGGAGGTGACCGGGGCGCTACGCGCGGCGTACCAGCGGGGTGCGCGGATCATGTCGATCTGCACCGGGGCGTTCGTGCTGGCCGCCGCCGGGCTGCTCGACGGACGCCGGGCGACCACCCACTGGGCGTACGCGGAGCGGTTCCGTCGCCTGCACGACCGGGTGGACCTCGACCCGGATGTGCTCTTCATCGCCGACGACCGAATGCTCACCTCGGCCGGTGTCGCCGCCGGCATCGATCTCTGCCTGCACGTCATCCGGCTCGACCACGGCAGCGAGGTGGCCAACCGGGCGGCCCGCCGCTGCGTGATGCCACCGTGGCGGGACGGCGGCCAGGCGCAGTACATCGAGCAGCCGGTGCCGAAGGCCGCTGACACCAGCACCGCGGGCACCCGGGAGTGGGCACGGCAGCGCCTGCACGAGCCGATCGCGCTCCGCGATCTGGCCGAGCACGCCCGGATGAGTGTGCGCACCTTCACCCGGCGCTTCCGGTCGGAGACCGGCCTGAGCCCGGCGCAGTGGCTGCTGCAACAGCGCACCGACCACGCGCGCCTACTGCTGGAGACCACCGACCTCACCGTCGACCAGATCGCCCACCGCTCTGGTTTCGGCACCACCGCCGCCCTGCGCCAGCGGCTGCACCAACGCATCGGGGTGGCACCCTCCACCTACCGACGCACCTTCCACCCCCGCCCGGAGCTCCTCGAAACCTGACCCGCGCACCTGAGCGCCCACGATCCACCGGCCGAGCTCAGCCGATGCCACTGCTCCAGAGCGGTATACCTGTGAGTCATATTCATGCCGCACAGGTATACCGCTCGACAGACCAGGTCCTCCCCGCCCTCGTAACGGTGGGTAGCGAAGGCAAACCACGCTGAGGGCCGGAGACTCAGGCGCGGAGCTGGTGCAGCTGGGCCTGGTGCTTGGGCAGGTGGACCCGGCTGTGCAGGTCCAGGGTGCGGGACCAGGGCAGCGACTCGTCGACGACGAGGTCGAACCCCTCCCGCAGGTGGGTTTCGACCGGGGTCTCCGCCGCCAGACCGAGCTGGTCGACGAGCCCACACAGGCGGTCGCTGGTGCCGTGCAGCAGAGCGGTCAGGCCGCGCAGGCCACCCTGCTCGGCGGCCAGCGCGTCGAGCTGCGGACGGTGGATGTCCTCCTCCAGCTCGTAGTAGGCGAACGGTGACCCGGCCAGCAGCGCCTCGGTCGCCTGGATCATCAGCTCGTCGTTGGCGACCAGGTGGGCGACGATCTGCTCGGCACTGAGCTGCCCCTGCGGAGCCGCCTGGAACTCCCCCGCGTCAAGCTCGGCGAACACGCCGCCATAGGCCTGTCGCAACGCCCCACTCTCCATCTCCCCAGTCAACCCGGCCCGGGCGGAGTTAGCGGCGGGATTGACGGGAGCGCAGATAGTCGGACACCACGTACTCGCCCAGGTCGTCGGTGTCCGGGGTGAACATGCGGCCTCGGCTGCGGCGGGCCACCGCGTCGACGAAACGCCGCAGGCCCGGGTCGTCGCCGAGCATGAACAGGTTGAGCGTGGCGCCGAAGCGGCTGAGCCGGTCCACCTCACGGACCGTCGCCTCGATCGTCTCCGGCAGCGGCGGCCAGTGGAACAGCGCCTCACCGTCGTCCGGGTCCAGGTGGGCGGTTGGTTCACCGTCGGTGACCACCAGCACCACCGGCTCGGCGTCCGGGTGCCGGCGCAGGTGCCGGCCCGCCAACCGCAGCGCGTGCTGGAGGTTGGTGCCCTGCTCCAGGTCCGGCTCCACGGCCGCCAACTCCCGCTGGGTGAGCGTCATCGCCTCCCGGCCGAACCCCACGATCTGCAGGGCGTCCTGGGGGAACCGCGTCTCCATCAGGTGCGCCAACGCCAGCGCGGTCTGCTTCATCGGCCCCCAACGACCCTGCGAGATCATCGAGTACGACAGGTCGACGCAGAGCACCACCGCGGCGGAGGCTCTCTTCTCGGTCTCCACCACCTCGAAGTCGTCCACCGCCAGTTGCACCGGAACCGTCGGCCCGGCCCGTCGGACCGCCCGGGTCAGGGTTCGGACCACGTCAAGCGGTTGCTCATCGCCGTACTGCCAGGGTCTGGAGGCACCGCTGACCTCGCCGGCGGCCCCCGCCGAGCGCAGGTCGTGCTGGCCGCGCGGCCCGGCGGTCAGCTCGGCGAAGACCCGGCGCAGCGCGGTCCCACCGAGCCGGCGCAGTGCCTTCGGGCTCAGCGTGAGCCCTTCCGCGTCCCGGCTCACCCAGCCCTGCCGACGGAGTTCCCGCTCCAGATCCCGCAGCCGGCGGACGTCGTCGGCCGCGTCCCGGCCCAGCGTGCGGGCCACCGCCTCGACGTCCACGTCGTCGAGGGTCGCCCCGGGGTGTTCCTGGTCGAGCTGGTCGAGCAGCTCGTCCAGCTCACCGATCTCGCCCAGCGCGCCGGCCGCGTCGGCGTAGCCCAGCGGCTGGTCGCCGCGGACCCGCTCGCCGCGGCCCCAGCGCAGATCGGGTCGCAGTGCCCGCAGGTTCGCGTCCAAGGCGGACAGCTCCCCGGCGAGCCGTCGCCGAGCGACTGCTGCATCAGACCGGCCAGCTCGGCACGCTGCCGGTCGGAGAGGGAGTTCATCAGCCGCTCCCCGGCTGCCGAACGGCGGGCCAGCACGTCGATCAGCTCGTCGACCGTCTCCGGCCGCTCCGGGAAGAAGTCGTCGTGCCGACGCATGAACTCGGCGAACGCGTCGGTGGTGTCCTCCGCGCGGCCGTGCCGGGTCAGCAGGTCGTTCAGGTCGGCCATCATCTCGGCGAGCCGCTGCTGGGCGGCCGGGTCGGCGGAGGCGCGCACCGCGTCCCGCAGCCCGGCGAAGCGCTGGCCGAGCACGTCATCGCGGAGTTGGTCGAGAATCTGCTGGTACGAGCGGCGGGCGTCCTCGCTGGCCCACTGGTAGCCGGACAGCTCCTGCACCGCCCGCGCGGTCGAACGGGGCAGATTGTCCAGCACCGACTCGGCGAACCGGGCGGCGTCGTCGGCACGGCCGCGCAGCTCGTCCCGCTCGGCGGCGAGGGCCTGGTCGAGCAGCGCCTGCGCCCTGGTCACCGCGCCGTCCAGGTCACCGCGACGAAGCGCCTCCCGGCGTAGCCGCCGAGCCCGGGCGGCCAGGTCGTCCAGGCCACCGCGACCCTGCGGACCACGACGCAGCAGGTCGCGCAGCGCCTCCCGGAGGCTGCCGCCGGCCAGCACCTCGGCACCGACCGCGTCCACAGCCTCGCGCACGTCGTACGGGGGTGCGAGCGGGTCGGGTCCGCCGTTCCACTGCCCGTACCGGAACCGGTTGCCGGCCACTGTCAGCCCCGGTCGCCGTAGACGGTGCGCCCCGAGTCGGTGATGTCCTTGCCGAGCCGGCGGGTCAGGTGCAGCCCTTCCAGCACGAACTCGACGGCGGCCGCCGCCTCCTCCGGGGTGGGCGCGTCGCCCAGGCCGAGCCGGTCGAGGACCTTCGCCAACCCGGGCACGGTGCCGACCTGGCGCAGCAGCTCGGCGGCGCCGACCAGCTCGCCGGTCTCGATAGCGGCGCCGTCCTCGACCAGGGCGGTGAATCCGGAGAGGTCCAGCCCGGCGAGGCGGGCCCGGAACGTCTCGGCGGTCGCGGTACGCAGCAGGTGGGCGAGGATCTCGATTTCCCGCCCCTCCTCGCCGCTCTCGAACTCCACCTTGCCGCGCAGCGTGCTGGTCACCGACACCGCGTCGCCGACCCGCGCGACGGCGGCCTCAGGGCGTCCGTTTGGGGTGCCGGAGGCGGCGAGCAGGCCGGCACGGCGCAGCGCGGCGCCGGCGACGGTCTCGGCGGCGGCGATGGCGAATCGGGCGGAGACGCCGGAGCGCGGGTCCACCGACGGTGACTCCCGGACGGCGCGGGCGAACCGGGCCAGCACCTCCAGCACGTGCGCCGGCACCTCGGCGACCAGGTCGGCCTCCTGGCGGATCAGATCCAGCTCCAACTCCAGGTCGACCGGGTAGTGGGTGCGGATCTCGGCACCGAACCGGTCCTTGAGCGGGGTGATGATCCGGCCCCGGTTGGTGTAGTCCTCCGGGTTGGCGCTGGCCACCAGGAGCAAATCCAGTGGCAGGCGCAGCTGGTAGCCGCGGACCTGGATGTCCCGCTCCTCCAGCACGTTGAGCAGGGCCACCTGGATGCGCTCGGCCAGGTCGGGCAGCTCGTTGACGGCGAAGATGCCCCGGTTGGTGCGCGGCACCAGCCCGAAGTGGATGGTCTCCGGGTCGCCGAGGGTACGGCCCTGGGCGATCCGGATCGGGTCGACGTCACCGATCAGGTCGCCGACGCTGGTGTCCGGGGTGGCCAACTTCTCGCCGTACCGCATCGAGCGGTGCAGCCAACCGATCGGCAGGTCGTCGCCGGCCTCGGCGACCTGGGCGCGGGACGCCGGGGTGAGCGGGTGCATCGGGTGCTCGTTGAGCACCGAGCCGGGGATGACCGGGGTCCACTCGTCGAGCAGCGCGCCCAGCGAGCGGATCAGCCGGGTCTTGCCCTGGCCGCGTTCGCCGAGCAGCACCATGTCGTGCCCGGCGAGCAGGGCCCGCTCGACCTCGGGTAGCACGCTGTCGTCGTAGCCGACGATGCCGGGGAATCGGGCCTCACCGGAGCGCATCCGGGCCAGGAGGTTGTCGCGGAGCTCCTGCTTGACGCTGCGGTACTGGTGACCGGCCGCCCGTAGCGCGCCGAGCGTGCCGGGCAGGTCGGCCGGTGGGGTGGGGATTACCGGGGTAGGCGCAGTCACCCGACCCACGCTAGCTCACCGTGGAGACGGTTCTCCGAGCAATAAAAGGGACGAAAGACTTATTTAGCGCTACCCGGCGCGGTGGTCGGCGACGTACCGCTGCGGGTCCTTGTCGCGGAACGGGAGGTCGCGGCCGTTCTTGTGCTCGCCGTAGAAGGTCAGCCAGCGTTGACCCAACTCGGCGCGCAGCTCGAAGCTGGCGTGCCGGCGGAAGTCGGGCAGCGCCTCGTCCTCCTCCTCGGCCAGGTGCTCGCTGTTCTCCCGGCGGGCCGTGCCGACCGCCGCCCACCACTGCTCCGAGCCGACCGGGTGCAGCTTCGCCTCGGCGATGGCGTCGCGGATCTTGTTGTGGTCGCCGATCGCGTCGGCGGTCTCGTCCTCGCCGTCGTCGCCGTGCTTCACCAGGTGCGGGTAGAGGATCGCCTCCTCGGCCTCAGCGTGGATGTCCAGGTGCAGGGCCAGGGCGTCCCAGACGGCGAGCAGTTCCTGCTCGTCACGGGCGTCGTCGAGGCGGGCGAAGCCGCGCCGGAAGGCGGCGTGGTCGTCCAGGATCAGCGCGGTGATGTCGTCCACTGTGCTCACTTTCGGTTGGCCGGCGATCTGGTTATGACGTTGAAACTACCCCGATGTCCTGATTCGCACGCACGATCGCTGCCGTCACCGGCCGGAGCTAGGCTCATGATCGTGACCTACCTCGCCGCGGATGACCGCTACGACACCATGACCTATCGGCGCAGCGGCCGCAGTGGCCTGCGGCTGCCCGCCATCTCGCTCGGGCTCTGGCACAACTTCGGTCCGGACCGCCCGTTCGAACGGCAGCGCGACATCGTGCGGCGCGCCTTCGACCTGGGTGTGACCCACTTCGACCTGGCCAACAACTACGGTCCGCCGCCCGGTTCGGCGGAGCAGAACTTCGGCCGGATGCTCGCCACCGACCTGAAGCCGTACCGGGACGAGCTGGTCATCTCCAGCAAGGCCGGATACCTGATGTGGCCCGGCCCGTACGGCGAGTGGGGTTCGCGTAAGAACCTGATCTCGTCGCTGGACCAGTCGCTGGGGCGGATGGGCCTCGACTACGTCGACATCTTCTACTCGCACCGGTTCGACCCGGACACCCCGCTGGAGGAGACGATGGGGGCGCTCGACGCCATCGTCCGCTCCGGCAAGGCTCTCTACGTCGGCATCTCGAACTACAACTCGGAGCAGACCACCCGGGCCGCGGCGATCCTGCGCGAGCTGGGCACGCCGCTGCTGATCAACCAGCCGTCGTACTCGATGCTCAACCGCTGGACCGAGTCCGACGGCCTGCTCGACACGCTGGAGCAGGTCGGTGCGGGCTGCATCGCGTACAGCCCGCTGGCCCAGGGCCTGCTGACCGACCGCTACCTCGGCGGCATCCCGGCCGACTCGCGGGTCCGCACCAGCGTCTTCCTCAACGAGAGCGACCTCAACGAGGAGAAGATGGCCACCATCCGCGGGCTCGGCGCGGTCGCCGAGCGGCGCGGCCAGTCCCTCGCGCAGCTCGCGTTGGCCTGGGCGCTGCGCGACCCGAGGATGACCAGCCTGATCATCGGGGCGAGCAGCGTCACCCAGCTGGAGACGAACATCGCCGCCCTGGGCAACCTCGACTTCACCGCCGACGAGTTGGCCGAGATCGAGCGACACCTGGGCTGATCCGACCGGGCTTCGGGGCGGGCCGGGTCACCAGATCCGGCGCCGCCCGGCCCGGTGGTTGCGGACCTCGCACTGCCGCCCCACGGTCGCGGTGGCGCTGCGGCGTCGCCACCCGGCAGCCAGCAGCAGCGCCAGGAGCAGCACCACGGCGGCGCCGGCCAGCACCGGCCACCGGCCACCGAGGTCGGTCACCGAGGCCACCGGCACGCCCGGGTCGGCCGCCGCCGCGACCGGCGACCCGGTGCTGGCGGGCCCGCTCCCGGCGGTACGTGGAGCAGCCGCGGCGCTCTTCGTCGGAGCGGTCTTCGGCGCGGCGGCGGTGGTCTTGGCGCCCCGGAACACCACGTCGGAGCAGGAGTAGTAGGTGTCCGGGGTGTTGGAGTTCTGCCAGATCGTGTAGATCAGGTGTCGGCCGCTGCGGCCCGCCGGCAGCCGACCCGCCAGCTGGTACGCCCCGGCGCGTACCGGCGGGTCGGTCAGCGTCAGGAACGGGCGCGACTCCAGATCCGCCCAGGTCAGCGGCGCCCGTGGGTTGTAGTCCGGCTTGGTGACGTAGAGCCGGAAGGTGCCCCGGTGCTCGATGGTGGTCCGGTACCGGAAGGTGAACTTGGCGCCGGTGGTCAGGTCGGTGCTCGGCCAGTCGGTCCGCGGCAGGTCCAGCCCTCGGTACGCGGACAGCCCGCCGCTGCACAGCTCACCGTCCGGGATTCGCTCCCGGTCTCGCCCGTTGATCGCCGCCACCCGCACGTTGTCCCATTCGCGGACGGCGGCACCGGCCTTGATCGCCGCTCGACACGCGGCGGTCGTCGCGTACCGGCCTTCGGGCCCGCAGGCCGCCGCCCGACTGACCGGGTCGGTCGGTGCGCCGTGAGCGGCGGCGGGGGTGGCCGCCAGGGGCACTGTCGCGACAGCGACCAGCACCGTGCTGAGGAGCCGACGTACGGGCATGAGGATGACCTCCCGCCCACTGGTACGGCCGGCGGACGGCAAAGGTTCGACGCTCGGGGCACGGGAATCCGCCGGGTCGGTGCGGCGTTTCGATACTCGGAACCGCTTGCACCGAGGAGGCAGACATGAAGGTACGTAGCTCGTTGCGTGCGCTGAAGCAGAAGCCGGGTTCGGTGGTGGTCCGCCGTCGCGGCCGGGTGGTCGTGGTAAACCGCGCCAACCCGCAGTGGAAGAGCCGCCAGGGCTGAATCAGCCCGATACGGACAGACAAGTCGTCAACGCCCTGACCGGGTTGTCCGGTCAGGGCGTTCCGCTTTGCGGGGACCAGTCGCGGCCCGCGCCGAGCGAGTGATAGACCGACACCTGTCCACCCAACGGTCTACCGGCCGCGCGCAGGTGCTGGACCTTCCCGGTCAGCTCCGGGTCGTCGGCCTCGAGCACGACTCCGAGCATGGTGCCGCTGTGCGCCAGGACAAGTCCCAGGCCGCCGACGTCGTGGCAGGCACGCCGCAGGGCGTCCAGGTCGTGTCGGATCCGCGCTTTCGAGTTCAGTACGGCACTGCGGGTGCTGATTCGGCCGACGGTGGGCAGATCCCCGACGGTGATCGCCTCGGTGAGTTCGTCGAGCAGCCGCGCGTACTCACGTGCGTCCGCGGTGCTGAACGGATTTGGCAGACGGCTGTGTCTGATCGTGTCCACCTGGCCACCCTCGTCGTGCGCGACGATGGTGAGCGCGGGCAACCGGCCGATGGGCCGGCACAACCGCACCTGTCGTTGGTAGTACGCCACGATCTCGTCGTACATCACGCCGTCCGACGGTTCGATGTGGCGCAGGAAGGACTCGATCCGCGCGGCCGTGAGACGCATCCCGATCGCCGCGCCGACCGCCCGCACGGTGGCCACCAGGTCCGCCGACGAACTGGCCAGGCCCTTGCCCTCCGGCAGGTCCCCGGTCAGCTCCAGCTCGCCGCCACCGGCCACACCGGCCGCGGCCAGCACCAACCCGGCCACCGCTCGGCACTTGCGTTTGTGCGCGGGACGGAGAGTGATGTCCCTGGCCTCGGCGTGGTAGCGGAATGTCGCCGTGGCCCAGGCGTCGATCGGGAACGTGACCAGGAAGTTGGTGCCCCCGCCCGGCAGTACGCCCTGGAGCAGCTCACCGAAGGTCCCGAAGGCGTGACCGGTGCCGACCTCGCCGGCCAGTTCGCTGGCCGCCTGGCTGGCACCGAGAACCTGACTCATGGATCCGCTCTCGTCCAAACCGAACGCAACTAGGGCGGTGACCGAACGGTCATCGCCCTAGTTCTGTGCCACCAGGTAAATCCTGGTGGAGCCGAGGGGACTCGAACCCCTGACCCCCACACTGCCAGTGTGGTGCGCTACCAGCTGCGCCACGGCCCCTTGCTGTTGTCCCGGTCGCCCGGGCACTGGGAAACTATACACAGACCGACCGGAGTGGTCATCTCGCGGGGTCCCCCGTCGAGCCGGGTCAGTTGAGCGCCACATCCGGCGGGAAATGGGCCACCGCGGCCATCATCCCGCCCTGCCGACGCAGCACCATCGGCCACAGGTCGTCGGGCCGGTCGACGAAGGCGTCACCGGGCAGCCCGTCCAGCAGGAACCAGGAGCCGTCGGCGATCTCCTGCTCCAGCTGGCCACCGCCCCAGCCGGAGTAGCCGGCGAAAACCCGGATGCCGCCGATGCTCTCCCGCAACCGCTCCGGGTCGACCGAGAGGTCGATCGTGCCGACCGCCCCGGAGACCTGGTGGAAGCCCTTCAACCGGCGCATCGGGTGCCGCATCCGGGCGAGGCAGATGGCCGAGTCGGGCTGCACCGGGCCGCCCTCGAAGAGCACCGCCGGATGGCGGGCCAGGTCACTCCAGTCGCCGAGCACCTCGGCCACCGGCACCTCGGTAGCCCGGTTCAACACCACGCCGAGCGCGCCGCCCGGCTCGTGGGCGACCAGCAGCACCACCGTACGGTCGAAGTTGGGGTCCTTGAGCGCCGGAGTCGCGACCAGCAGCCGCCCGGTCATCGACTCCATCGCTCGTCCGCCGATCGCCTGGCCCTCTCCCTGCATGCCACACACCCGTCAACCGTGAGCCCGTGCCGGGTACCGGTCATCAACCGGATCCGCCCGGTGCATCGAGATCAGCCGCGCTGTCAACGCCATGCCTGGCACCATAGCCTGCGTCCCGGGCGCTGGCTAAGGTCTGACCGGCGGGTGATCGGACAGTTAAGACGGAGTGCCAGCGCCCGCCGGCGAAGGACCTCCCGGGTGATCGACGGATCCGGACCAGCCACGGCCGAGAAACGCCCGAAAGGTCCGTCACATCCCGATAGATTCGGCTGATCGGGAGGACGGCCGTGGTCGTCCCTGCCCGCGACATGGAGGCGGGTGGCGATGGCAACGGTCCGGGACACGACATATGACGTGCTCCGTACCCTCGGCATGACCACCGTCTTCGGCAACCCCGGCTCCACCGAGGAGCCGTTCCTCCGGGACTTCCCCGCCGACTTCCACTACGTCCACGCGCTGCAGGAGGCGACGGCCGTCGCGATGGCCGACGGGTACGCCCAGGCCAGCGGGACACCCGCCCACGTCAACCTGCACACCGCCCCGGGCACCGGCAACGGCATGGGCAACCTGGTCACCGCCTGGCACAACAAGACCCCGCTGATCGTCACCGCCGGCCAACAGACCCGCGAGATGCTGCTGCTCGAACCCCGGCTGGCCAGCCGCCGACCCACCGAGCTGCCACAGCCCTACGTGAAGTGGGCCTACGAGCCGACCCGGGCGCAGGACATCCCGGCGGCGGTGCTGCGGGCGTACGCGACGGCGATTCAGCCACCGGCCGGGCCGGTCTTCCTCTCCCTGCCGCTGGACGACTGGGCTCAGCCCGCCGACCCACCGCCCGCACCGCGTACGGTGGCCACCCGGTTCGCACCCGACCCGCAGCGGTTGGACGAGTTCGCCCGGGTGCTGGCCGACAGTCACCACCCGGTGCTCGTGTACGGGCCGGGGGTGGACCGCTCCGGCAGCTGGTCGACGGCGGTCACGCTGGCCGAGCGGCTGGCCGCACCGGTCTGGTCGGCTCCCGCCCCCGAGCGGGCCGTGTTTCCCGAGGACCACCCGCACTTCCGCGGCGTGCTGCCGTACGCGATCGGTCCGCTCGCCGAGGCGCTGCGCGGACACGACACGGTGCTGGTGGTCGGCGCACCGGTGTTCCGCTACTACCCGTACGTGCCGGGTGGGCACCTGCCCGACGGCGCCCGACTGCTGCACGTCACGGACGACCCCGACGAGGCCGCCCGGGCCCCGGTCGGGGACAGTCTGCTCAGCGACCCGGGGCTGGCCCTGGCCGCACTGGTCGAGCGGGTGCCGCCGACCGACCGGCCGCCGCCCGCGCCGCGGAACGCGCCGCAACCGCCGGAGGTGACCAGCCCGCTGAGCGCCGACGCCCTGTTCGCCGCGCTGGCCGCGCACTGGCCGACGGACGGCGTGCTGGTCCAGGAGTCACCCTCCAACCTGTCCGCGCTGCGTCGCCGGCTGCGGGTCACCCGCCCGGCGTCGTACTTCACGATGGCCAGCGGAGGGCTGGGCTACGGCTTGCCGGCCGCGATCGGGGTGGCGCTCGCCGAGCGGGACACCGGACGCGGTCGCCCGGTGGTGGCGGTGGTCGGCGACGGCTCGTTCCACTACTCGGTGCAGGCGCTGTGGACCGCCGCCCGCCTCGCCCTGCCGGTGGCGGTCGTCGTCCCGGTCAACCAGCAGTACGCGATCCTCAAGGCGTTCGCCGAGCTGAAGGACACTCCCGGGGTGCCCGGCCTGGACCTGCCGGGGCTGGACATCGTCGCGATCGCGGCGGGCTACGGCTGCGCCACCGAGGTGGTGGAGGCAGCCGACCAGCTCGGCGCGGCGCTCACCACCGCCCTGCGTGCCGACCGTCCCACCGTCTTGCCGGTGCCGATCAGCACCGACGTGCCCAGCCTCCTCTGAGCGCGCCCTCGGTCATCGCGGCGCGATCGACAGCGGGGCACCGGTGAAGACGTCCAGCACCGGCCGGGCGCCCAGCGGCGTCCTGAGGGTGACGGTCACCGGCGCCAGCTTCAGCACGGCGGGGCATTCGCCGGTGGCCCGGGTGACCCGACCACCGACCACCACGACATCGGGTCGTTCAAACACCAGCGGCGTGCTGCCGGTGTCGCAGGCGCCGACGCCCAGCCGCACGGTCAGTCGGGCGCCGTCGACCGCCGCGAGGTCCTGGGCGGCCACCAGGTCGTCCGGCAACGGCTGGGCTGGCCCGGTGGGCTCGGGGACCGGCCGGACCGCCGTCGGGGCGACGGCGAGCCGGACCACCGGGGTGGCCAGCTCCTCGACGGTGAAGAGCCAGGCCGGGACCTGCGCCTCGCCCCGGCTGGTGCGGACCGGCACGGCACCGAACGTCACAGCGGTGACGGTGAGCGGCAGGCAGGCGGTCCGCGTGCCGCTCGTCGTCCACCCGTCCGGTCCTGGTTCGACGGTGGGGCCGCCGGGAGACGGCAGGCCGGGCCGCTTCGGGCGGCCCGGGCAGGGCAACGGGTCACCCTGAGCAAGCTGCCGGTACGCCTCGGCGGCGCTGACCAGTGGCAGCGTCAACCGTCCGTCCGGGAACTTGATCTCACCGCCGACCCGGGTGGGCGGTATCGGAACTTGCGCTCGGTACCACCCGGCCCGGAAGGCCGCCTCGGTGTCACTGGTGAAGCCTGGATCGCCTCTGAGCACTGTCGGCCCCTCCAGCGGGAGGTACCCGGTACGCCACTCGGGGCCGGGCCGCCACGCCTCGGCAACCTGCGCGGCCCGCTGGTCGAACCCCTCCGCGCGGTGCGTCGGGTCGGCCGGGCCGGCGGCCGGACCGGCGTCGGTCGCGGCGCAGCCGGCCGCGAGCAGCAACGGGAGTACGAGCAGCAGTGCCGGTCGACGCATGTGCCATTCGACGTCACCGGCTACCGGCCGGTTCCCTGCCCCGGCTCAGGTTTCCCCACCCAGATCCGTCTGGTACGCCTCCCAGAGCAGGTCGGCGCCGCGCCGCCGGTGCCGGGCCAACCTCCGCAGCAGGTGCGCGGCCCGATGCCGCAGTTCGTCAGGGTGCCCGTCGGGCAGCTCGGCGATCCGCTGAACCGCCAGGATCGCGGCGACGATCGCGGCATGCTCCCGGGTCAGCAGCCGGACCCGGTGATCCAGTCGTGGCGACTGGGTGAGCAGTTCCCGGTAGAGGCCGGTGGGGCCTTCGGTGAGCCGGACGTGCTCGGCGAAGCCCTGCCGCACCGGACGCAGCCGGGAGAGGACGTCTTCGCGCCAGCGTGGCTCGGTGGGGGTGACGGCGACGGCCCGCCCGAGGGCGTGCAGGTCACCGGCGAGACCGGCCGGACGCGGCTCGCCGGGCAGTCCGCTGGGGTGTGGATCGGCGGGGAGCCCGGCGGGTGGCCGGGCGACGAGTGACGGCTGCTGAACCGACCGGTGACCATGGCACCTCCCGCACGGCGCGCTGCTACCCCATACCGCGATGGTGAGCCCGCCCGACCCACCCTGTCCAGCCCTCCCGACCGGCTCATCTGCCCCGTGGGTCACAGCAGCCCCGAGGGCAACAGTGGCGGACGACGAAGCGCCCCGGCCGGTGGCCGGGGCGCTTCGTTCGAGGTGGTGGAGGTGCCGGGAATCGAACCCGGGTCCTTCGCCGGTTTGTCAGGGCTTCTCCGAGCGCAGCTCGCTGTGCCTCTACTCGGCCCCACCGCTCACGCGAGCAAGTTGGTGTGACGGGCCCAGTCGCTGATTAATCTCGCCGCACGGACCCCGCGACCGGGTCCGATTGGCCAGCCTCCTAGCTGATGCCGGCTACTGGGACGAAGGCGTTCCCAGGCCGACAGACTTAGCTACTCGCCTCAGGCGGCGAGAGCGAAGTCAGCGCGATTTTGCTTGGCGCTTATAAGTTTCCGACGACCGATTCTCGAGACGACGTCGGCTTCCTCGGCTCGCTTCCCCTGTCGCTGCGTACGAAGTCGAAACCAGTCACCCCCTCGACAGGCCGCCGATGTGGCGGCACTGACAAGACTAACGCCTGCCGCAACCGCTTTCATCCCGAGCCCCGGGCCGGCGCGCCGACTCGGACAATCGGGACGAATCAGTCGTCCATGCCCTTGCCGCGCCGGCCGGACACCCGGGCGATCTCCCGGTCCGCGTCGCGCTTGGCGAGGTCCTGACGCTTGTCGTACGACTTCTTGCCCTTGGCCAGGGCGATCTCCACCTTGGCCCAGCCGTCCGAGAAGTAGACCTGCAACGGGACGATCGTCAGACCGCCCTCGCGGGTCTTGCCGATGAGCTTGTCGAGCTCGCCCCGGTTGAGCAGCAGCTTGCGGGTTCGCCGGGGCTCATGGTTGGTCCAGGTGCCCTGGGTGTACTCCGGGATGTGCATCGCGTGCAGGTACAACTCGCCGTCACGTTCCTGCGCGAACGCGTCGACAAGCGACGCCCGCCCGGCCCGCAGCGACTTGACCTCGGTGCCGGTCAGCGCCATGCCCGCCTCGTAGGTGTCGAGGATCGCGTAGTCGTGGCGTGCCTTCTTGTTGGAGGCGACCACCTTGCGCCCCTTCTCCCGTGGCATCGGTGCCACCCCCTCTCCTTGGACGTCAGTGGCCGGGCTCACCGCGGCCGGACAACCGATCATGCTACCCGAATGAGGCTTATTCGGGCTCTCACCGCCGAGCAGGCCGTGCCATCGCCAGGGCCGCCCGAATAAGCCTTATTGACAAGGACCCTCCCGCGCCGTTTATTTCCGGCCACGGGAGGGTCCTCGGGAGACGACGGGACGACCCGTACGGTGCCTAGACCCGCAGGTAGAAGCGCAGAGTGATCCAGGCGGTGGCCGCGCTGATCAGACCACCGACGCCGGCCATCAGCGGGAAGATGAACAGGATGTCACCCCAGCTGATCGGCGAGAGCAGGCCCTGCAACGCGCTCAACGACCCGTCGAAGAGCAGGTACTTCGCCGCGACCAGGGCAACCAGGCCGAGCAGCGAGCCGATCAGGCCGGCAACCACGGCCTCCAGCACGAACGGTGCCTGGATGAACCAGTTGGACGCCCCGACCAGCTTCATGACCGCGACCTCGCGCCGCTTGCTGTACGCGGCCACCTGGATGGTGTTGGCGACCAGCAGCAGGGCGGCGATCGCCATCACGATGGCAGCGGCCAGCGCGATGTTCTGGATCGCGGTGAGGACGTTGAAGACCTTGTCGAGCAGTCGACTCTGGTCGATGATCTCCTCGACGCCCGCCGTGTCCTTGTACTGGTCGTAGATGTTCTTGTACTGCTCCGGGTTGTTCAGCTTGAGCCGGAACGCCTCGGGGAGCTGGTCCGGCTTGACCGCCTTCACCAGGTCCGGCGCGTCCGGGTACATCTCCTTGAAGCGCTTGTACGCCTCGTCCTTGCTGACGTAGAAGACCTCCTTCACCAGGGGGTCGCTGTCGAGCTTGGTCTGTAGGTCGGTGCGCTCCTGCTCGCTCACCTCCTGGGTCAAGAAGATCGAGACTTCGATGTTCTTGTAGTAGAGGTCCTTCATGTCGTCGACCTGGCGGTACATCAGACCGCTGGCGCCGAGCATGGTCAGCGAGACCGCCATCGTGATGATCATCGCGATGGACATGGTCACGTTGCGCCACAGTCCGACCAGTACCTCGGACAGGACGTATTTCACGCGCATCGGGATTTCCTCCGGGTCTCCGGCATGAGGTGTTCGTCGTCAGGCTGCGCAGGGGCGGGGCGTTGGCTCACCCGTAGACGCCGCGGGCCTGGTCACGCACGATGCGACCGCTCTCAATCTCAACGACGCGGCGGCGCATCTGGTTCACGATGTTGGAGTCGTGGGTGACCATCACGACGGTCGTGCCGGTGCGGTTGATCCGGTCCAGCAGGCGCATGATCTCGATCGAGGTGTCTGGGTCCAGGTTTCCGGTGGGCTCGTCCGCCAGCAGGATCAGCGGACGGTTCACGAACGCCCGGGCGACGGCGACCCGCTGCTGCTCACCACCGGAGAGCTCGTGCGGGTAGCGGTGCTCCTTGCCACCGAGCCCGACCAGCTCCAGCACCTCCGGCACGACCCGGCGGGCAACCGCCTTGGTCTTGCCGATCACCTCGAGAGCGAACGCCACGTTCTCGTAGGCGGTGCGGTTCGGCAACAGCCGGAAGTCCTGGAAGACGCAGCCGATCGAGCGCCGGAAGTGGGGTCGCTTCCAGGACCGCATCGACGTGACGTCCTTGCCGTTGACGACGACGCGCCCCTTGTTGGGGGCGACCTCGTGCAGCAGCATCTTGATGATCGTGGACTTGCCGGAGCCGGATGGACCGATGAAGAAGACGAACTCGCCCTTCTCGATCGAGACGGACACGTTGTCGAGCGAAGGCCGGGACGCCTTCGGGTACGTCTTCGTCACTTGCTCAAGCTGAATCACGGGTGGTGAGTCTACGCGGTGTAACAACTGAGCCAAGCCCCACGCCCCGCCGATCCGGCACGAGTCGTCGAATCAGGCTTCTACCTGGAGATCGACGACGCGCTCCGCCCGCGCGTCGTCACGCACCGTTGCCGGCGAGCTGCCGCTGCTTACGCCAGCGAATGCCCGCCTCGATGAAGCCGTCCAGGTCACCGTCGAAGACCGCACTCGGATTGCCGGTCTCCTGCTCAGTTCGGAGATCCTTCACCATCTGATAAGGGTGCAGGACGTAGGAGCGCATCTGGTCGCCCCACGAGCCGGCCGCGTTCTCCTTGAGCCCCTCCAGCTTGGCCTGCTCCTCCTGGCGCTTGCGCTCCAGCAGTCGGGCCTGGAGCACCCGCAGCGCGGAGGCCTTGTTCTGCAGTTGGGACTTCTCGTTCTGACAGGTCACCACGATGCCGGTCGGAATGTGGGTCAGCCGGACCGCCGAGTCGGTGGTGTTGACGCTCTGTCCACCGGGGCCGGACGAACGGTAGACGTCGACGCGTACCTCGTTCTCCGGAATGTCGATGTGGTCGGTCTGCTCGGTGACCGGCAGGACCTCGACGCCCGCGAAGCTGGTCTGCCGCCGGCCCTGGTTGTCGAACGGGCTGATCCGGACCAGCCGGTGGGTGCCCGACTCGACACTGAGCGTGCCGTACGCGTACGGCACCTTGACCGCGAAGGTCGCCGACTTCAGGCCCGCCTCCTCGGCGTACGAGGTCTCGTAGACCTCGGTCGGGTAGCCGTGCCGCTCCGCCCAGCGCAGATACATCCGCAGCAGCATCTCGGCGAAGTCCGCGGCGTCCACCCCACCCGCGCCGGCCCGGATGGCGACCAGCGCCTCCCGGGAGTCGTACTCGCCGGAGAGCAGGGTGCGCACCTCCATCTCCTGGATGGACTTGGTCAGCGAGGTGATCTCCGACTCGACCTCGGTCAACACACCCGGGTCGGCCTCGGCCTCGGCCAGCTCCAGCAGCACCTGGGCGTCGTCGAGGCCGGAACGCAGGCTGCCCAGCTTGCTGATCTCGCCGTTGACGTACGACAGCTGCGAGGTCACCTGCTGGGCCTTGGCCTGGTCGTCCCACAGGTCGGGGGCGGAAGCCTCCTGCTCAAGGCGGGCCTTGTCCTCGTGGAGCCGGTTGATGTTGAGGACGGCCTCGATGTTTCGCAGGGTCGCGTCGAGTTCCTTGAGCTGTTCGGCGTAATCGGCAGCGGTCACGACAAACAAGCGTACTGCGCGGACGGGGAGTCAGCGTGCGAGCCCCGCGGGCCCGCGCCAAATCGGCCCCGCGTCCCCCGGCGCGGAGCAGCCCGTTCGCTGCCGGCCAACCCGTCGATCGTCACCCGACCGGGGCGGACTTCAGCCACGACAGGGCCGCCCGGTGGTAGGCGACGGCGAACTCCAGCGCGCTGGCGTCGTACGTCTCGCCGTCCCGTTTGGCGTTCTTCACCTGCTCCCGGACCTGGGCGAGGGCCTCGGTGTGGTATTCGTTGGCCGAGGCGTACAGGCCCTTGAGCTGGCTGGCGGAGTGCAGGTTGCCGAAGGCCATCCGGAGCGCGATCGGGTTGCGGATGGTGTCCCGCCCGGGGTTCTCCGCCAACCAGCGGGAAAATGTCCGTTTCCCACTGGCGGTGAGTGCGTACGGCTGGCTCATTCGCGGCCCCGGCTTGCCGAGCCGCACGAAACCCCGCTCGGCCAGCACCGGCAACTCGCGGTACACCTGACTGCGGGTCATCGACCAGTACGGCGCCAGACGGCGCTCAGCGGCGGCCATCAACTGGCCGCCTGTCATCGGGCCCTCGTGGAGGAGGCCGAGCAGGGCCGCCGCCGTAGGGTTGACTCCGGAATCCGCCATGCCCACTACGCTGCCACTTTGCGCACCCGGCGTCCAGGATTTGCCAGTTTGCCACCCAACAGGACTTCCTAAGTGCACTGTCGGCGGCAGACTGTCCGTTCAGGACCATCGATGCCTCCCGGCATGCGGTCCGACCGCCGGCGGCGCGCGTGACGCCGCCGGCGGGTCGCCGCCGGTCAGCCCATGTGGGGGTACGTGTGGTCGGTCGGCGGCACGAAGGTCTCCTTGATGGTCCGCGGGGAGACCCAGCGGACCAGGTTGAGCCAGGAGCCGGCCTTGTCGTTGGTGCCGCTGGCCCGGGCGCCACCGAAGGGCTGCTGCCCAACCACCGCGCCGGTCGGCTTGTCGTTGATGTAGAAGTTGCCCGCCGCGTACCGCATCCGCTCGGCGACCGCGTCGACCACCCGGCGGTCGGTCGCGAACACCGAACCGGTCAGCGCGTACGGGGCGATCGACTCGGCCTGCGCGACCACCTCGTCGAACCGGGCGTCGTCGAACACGTGCACGCCCAGGATCGGCCCGAAGTACTCGGTGGTGAACGTCTCGTGGGCGGCGTCGGAGCACTCGAAGAGCGTCGGCCGGACGAAGTAGCCGACCGAGTCGTCGGCGGTGCCACCGGCCAGCACCCGGCAGCTGTCGTCGCCGGCGATCAACTCCAGCGCGGCGGTGTGCCGGGCGAACGCCTTGTCGTCGATCACCGCGCCGCCGAAGTTGCCGAAGTCGGCCACGTCGCCGTAGGTCAACGAGTCGGTGGTGGCGGCCAGCCGGTCGCGTAGCCCGCCCTCCCAGATCGAGCGCGGCACGTACGCCCGCGACGCCGCCGAGCACTTCTGGCCCTGGTATTCGTACGCGCCCCGGATCAGCGCGGTGTGCAGGGCGTCCACGTCGGCGCTGCTGTGCGCGACCACGAAGTCCTTGCCACCGGTTTCGCCGACCAGCCGGGGGTAGCCCCGGTAGCGGGCGATGTTGTCGCCGACGGTCCGCCACAACTGCTGGAAGACCTTGGTGGAACCGGTGAAGTGGATGCCGGCCAGATCCGGGTCGGCGAGCACCACGTCGGAGACCTCCTCGCCCCGACCGGTGACCATGTTGATCACACCGGGCGGCAGGCCGGCGGCCTCGAACAGCCGCATGGTGAAGTGCGCGGCGAACTGCTGGGTCGGCCCCGGCTTCCAGACCACCGTGTTGCCCAGCAGCGCCGGCGCCGACGGCAGGTTGCCGGCGATGGCGGTGAAGTTGAACGGGGTGACCGCGTAGACGAAGCCCTCCAGCGGGCGGTGGTCGAAGCGGTTCCAGACGCCGGGCGACGACGCCGGCTGCTCCTCGAGCAGGCGACGGGCGAAGTGCACGTTGAACCGGAGGAAGTCGATGAACTCACAGGCCGAGTCGATCTCCGCCTGGATCGCGGTCTTCGACTGGCCGAGCATGGTGGCGGCGTTGAGGGTGTCGCGCCACGGGCCGGCGAGCAGTTCGGCAGCGCGCAGGAAGATCGCGGCGCGCTCCTCGAAGGGCAGTGCCCGCCACATCGGCGCGGCGTCCTTCGCCGCCTTGACCGCGGCGCGGGCGTCGTCGTGGGTGGCGTGCCCGGTCACCCCCAACACGTGGGCGTGCCTGTGCGGCTGCACCACGTTGATCGGGTCACCAGCGGCCATCCGCCGCGTACCGCCGATGGTCATCGGCAGGTCGATGCGCTCGGCGGCGAGCTCGGTCAGCCGCCGCTGGAGCCGGTCCCGGTCGGGGCTGCCCGGCTCGTAGTTACGAACCGGCTCGTTGCGCGGCTCGGGAACGGAGAAGACGGCATCCATCAAGGCTCCTGGCGATCTCGACAGCAGTGGCGAAACCGGACCCGCGGGCACCGACCGGATGGCCGGCCACCGGACGCCGCACGGGAGTGCCGAGCAGCGGCGGGACCTCCGGAGATTGTCCCATGGCGGGCTGCGCGGCCCACCTCCGCCACCGCCCTGCGCCAAGGACCGGCCCACCCCTCCTCCCCTTACCGACCGGCCTCGATCCGATGATCCGCAGCAGGTCGGGCAGGCACCTCGCCGCGACCGACCTTCCGCGTCGGCGGCACGCTCGTCGAGCCTGGCCGGTCACCGCCCCGACCCGGCCGTCCCGGGGCGGCGGACGGTCCAGCGGAGCCGCGTACCCTGAATGGTCGGTGACCTGCCGCCTCGAAGGGGAGACGATGACCAAGCAGCCCGGCCGCGTCCCGGCCGCGGAGTCGGACGAGCCGGCGGTCGACCCGGCCGGCCCCAGCAGCCGGCCGCTGCCCGCACCCGGCGCGGCGGTGCTCGGGCTGCTGGCGCTCGGTGGCTGGCCGCCATGCTCTGGTCCGAC
>NZ_JAEVHL010000011.1 GCF_016803395.1 Micromonospora tarensis
CTGCGGGAACGGCGGCGCGGACTGCGGGTGTGGCGGGGCGGACTGCGGTGCCTGGAACGGCGGGGACGGCTGGGCGTACGGGCTGGAGAACTGCCCCTGCGGGTAGCCGCCCGGCTGGCCGGGAGCAGGCCAGCCGCCCGCCGGCTGACCAGCGGGCTGACCCGGGGCGGGCCAGCCGCCCTGCTGCTGCGGCCAGCCTGGCTGCGGCTGGCCGTAGACGCCCGGCTGGGGCTTGGGCCGCGGCACGTAGTAGTGGGCGCGCCAGACGGTGTAGACCACCCAGGCGGCGATCGCGAAGATCACCATCCAGGCGAACCGGCTGAGCACACCGAGCAGCGCGTCGAGCACCTCGGCGTCGGCCAGTCGGCCCACCGTCCAGATCAGCATGGTCAGCGTGCCGAACAGCGCGCTCACCGCGTACTCGATGAGAGCCGCCTGCGTGATCAGCTTCGCCTTCGGCAGCACCGGCGAGACGTGCGTCGCCAGCAGCACGGCCAGCAGCGGGAGGACCACCGCCTCCAGCCCGATGAACGCCCAGAAGGCGCCTCCCGCACCGTTGGTGAAGTCGTCCGAGGCCATCCAGCGGAGCAGGCCCACGAAGAGCAACACGGCGTTGGCGCCGAGCAGCGCGAGCGCGGCTAGCTCACGAAGCGGCTTGGTCAGCTGACGGGCCTGCGTCGCGTCGGCGGACGCGGGCTCGGCGGGGCTGGTCACGAGCTCCCCCTCGGGGCATGAGCGGACAGGGCGCACGTGAGCCTAGTCTCCTGGGCCGCCGACGGATCGGAGGCGTCACGTGCGCGAGGATGGTCGACATGCGCATCGTGGTACTGGCCGGCGGCATCGGCGGCGCCCGGTTCCTGCTCGGCGTCCGGGCGTACGCCCGGGAGGTCGGCGCGGAGGTGACCGCCGTGGTCAACGTCGGCGACGACCTGTGGCTGCACGGGTTGAAGATCTGTCCCGATCTGGACAGCGTCATGTACACCCTCGGCGGCGGCGCGACCCGGAGCGGGGCTGGGGTCGGGTGGGCGAGAGCTGGACTGTCAAACAGGAGCTGGCCGCGTACGGGGCGCAGCCGACCTGGTTCGGCCTCGGTGACAAGGACATTGCCACCCACCTGGTGCGCTCCACCATGCTCACCGGCGGTTACCCGTTGAGCGCGGTCACCGAGGCGTTGTCCAGCCGGTGGCAGCCGGGGGTGCGTCTGCTGCCGGCCACCGACGACCGGCTGGAGACGCACGCGGTGGTGGAGGACGACCAGGGCCAGCGGGCCATCCACTTCCAGGAGTGGTGGGTGCGGTACCGGGCCGAGATCCTGACCCACCGCTTCGTCTTCGTCGGCGCGGAGGCGGCGAAGCCGGCACCCGGTGTGCTGGACGCGATCGGCGCCGCCGACCTGGTGCTTGTCGCGCCCAGCAATCCGGTGGTGAGTGTGGCACCGGTCCTGGCCGTGCCCGGGCTGCGCGAGGCGGTGGCCGACGGTCCGGCACCGGTGGTGGGCGTCGCGCCGATCATCGGCGGCGCTCCGGTGCGGGGGATGGCGGACCGCTGCCTCGACGTGCTCGGTGTCGAGTGCAGCGCGGCCGGGGTGGGCCGACTGTACGGCGGTCGGGCGGACGGCGGCCTGCTCGACGGCTGGCTGGTGGCCGAGGAGGACGCCGGCACTGTGGTGCCCGACGTGACGGTCCGCGCGGTGCCGCTGTTGATGACCGACGAGGCGGCGACGGCGGCCATGGTCCGCGCCGCGGTGGAGTTGACGTGAGGCTGGAGATCCTGCCGGTGCTCGGCATCGGCCACGTGACCGAGGGTGACGACCTGGCCGCGATGATCGCGACCGCCGCGCCGTGGCTGCGCGACGACGACGTGCTGGTGGTGACCAGCAAGATCGTCTCCAAGGCGGAGGGGCGGCTGGTGGATGTCCCGGCGGACGGGCCCGAGCGGCTGGCCGCCCGGGACGAGGTGCTGGCCGGTGAGACCGCCCGGGTGGTCGCCAGCCGGGGGGCGACCCGGATCGTGCAGACCCACCACGGCTTCGTGATGGCCGCCGCCGGAATCGACGCGTCGAACGTGGACAAGACCCAACTGGTGCTGCTGCCGGTCGACCCGGACGCCTCGGCGCGGGCGCTCCGCGACGCGCTGCGGGAACGCTACGACCTGGACGTGGCCGTCATCGTCAGCGACACGATGGGTCGGCCCTGGCGCAACGGGCTCACCGACGTGGCGCTCGGGGTGGCCGGCATGCCGGCCATCCGGGACCACCGGGGCGAGGTGGACCCGTACGGCAACGAGTTGCAGTTGACCCAGATGGCCGTGGTGGACGAGCTGGCCGGTGCCGGTGAGCTGATCAAGGGCAAGTGCGACCAGGTGCCGGTCGCTGTGGTGCGGGGCTACCTCTCCGCCACGAGCCAGGACGACGCCGGTGGCGCGCGGACGCTGATCCGCGATGCCGCGCAGGACCTCTTCTCGCTCGGTACCGCCGAGGCCCGCGCCGCCGGGCTGACCGACGCCGCCACCCTGGCCGACGGGCCCGGCCCGACGCCGGCCGACCTGACCGCGGTGCGACGGGCGATCGACGCGGTGGCCGAGCTGGTCGCCCCCGGCACGGTCTTCACCCTGGTCGACGAGGTGGAGGTACGCGCCGGACTGGTCGCCGAGATGCCCGGGTGGCCGGACGGCGCCGCCCTGCTGCTCGGCTCGGCCCCGACGCCCGTCGAGCCGATGGGTCTGGTCCGGTTCGGCGCCGACCTGCACCGACTGCGCATCGCGCTGGCCGCCGAGGGCGTCGGGTCGACCCTGTTGCCACCGCCCCCGGGCAGCCCGGCCAGCGCCGCGCTCGCCCTCTGAGAGACGGCCGAACGGCCGGGTCAGGCGTTTAGCATGGCCCGGCCGAGCGGGGTCAGCGTGTGCAGCACGCTGTTGCGTTCCCGGTGGCTGACCAGCAGGCCGGCGTTGCGCAGCACGGTGGCGTGCTGGCTCGCCGCCGCTGGTGAGATGTTGAGTTGCCGGGCGACCTCGCCGGTGGTGCAGCCCTCGTCGCTGGCCTGCAACACCGCCGCCCGGGTACGGCCGAGCAGCGCGGCGAGGGAGTCGCGGGTGACCCCTGCCGATCCCGCTCCGACGCGGTCCGCCGGCGCCAGCCCGCCCAGCCTGTCGACCGGGTAGACCAGCACCGGCGGCAACGCGGGGTCGAGCAGGGCGACCGGGGTGGCCGCGCAGAAGAACGACGGCACCAGCAGTAGCCCCCGACCGTCCAGGTGCAGCTCCCGACTGTGCGGGTAGTTGTGGATCTCGAGCACGCCGCTGTCCCAGCGCATCGCGGGCCGGAGGCTGGCGAGCAGACCCTCGACGCCGCCGTCGAGCAGCGCCCGGGCCCGACGTGCGCGGTCCGCCGCGACCGCGGTCTGGATCCGGCTCCAGTACGGGCTGATCGCCAGGGACCGGTACTGCTCCATCGACTCGGCGAGGTGGTGCAGGGTGGCCACCTCGCCCCGAGCCAGCGCGGCCGCCGAGGAGGGCAGCTGGTTCTCGGTGGCCAGCACGCTCAGGTCCCGGCGCAACAGCTCGGTGGGAGTCCGGCGGAGCGCGTCCAGCCCGGCTTCGAAGCCGTCGACGCTGTCGTAGGGGGTGAGGAAGTCGGGGAAGTACCCGCGCGGCGGGCTCAACGCGAGAAGTAGGCGGAGCTGCTCCGAGGCGGCGTCGTGGCGCAGCTTCCGGGAGACGTTCCGGCGCCAGTCGGCGGTCAGCGGATCGCGGTCGCGGCCCCGCAGCACGTGCAGGCTGAGGACCAGCTCCCAGACCGGGTCCGCCGCCGGCGCCACCCGGGTCCGGAGGATGTCCTCCCCAGAAAAGTGGATCTTCAGCATGGAGCGCTCCAGTGTCGCCGGCAGGGGGATGCCAGGTGACCGTTCGACTCTACCCGGCCGGCGATAATCTCCATCTTTAAGCCAGGACTGAAAAACCTCGACGCTTCCGGGGCCGGTTCGGCATGCTTCGAATGCCCGAACACGGTGCCGACGCGTCCTTGATGCACAGGTGCTGGGCACCGGGGCCGGACAGGCCCCGACGATCGGACGGCACCACGAGGGTCTGCGGCCCTTGCTCCGCAGAGGTGCCGTCCGGTCATCCCGCACGCGCACCCCGCCTGACTCCCGGCCGGGTGGCCGCCACCGCGAAGTTGCCGAGTCGCCGGGTCACCCAGCCACCAGACAGGGCACGCGCTCGTAGAGTGTCGGGGTGCCCGACACCGCGATCACCGGACCGACCACCCCTTCGACCGACCCCGAGGCGTACGCCGCGCTGCACGCCGACGCCACCGCGCTGCTCGAAGGCTGGCAGCCCACCAGCCCGGAGTCGGCCACGGCCCGCGACCGGACCCTCGCTCTGCTCGCCGCCGGCCCGGTCGCGATGAGTCGGCAGCACCGCCCGGGGCACCTCACCGCCAGCGCGTTGGTGCTCGACGCCACCGGCTCGCGGGTGCTGCTCTGCCTGCACGGCAAGTTCGGGCGTTGGGTGCAGCTCGGCGGGCACTGCGAGCCGGTCGACCAGACCCTGGTCGCCGCCGCCCTGCGCGAGGCCACCGAGGAGTCCGGCATCGCCGGCCTGCGGATCGACCCGGTGCCGATCGACGTGGACGTGCACGAGGTGCGGTGTCAGGGCGGCTCCCTGCACCACGACGTACGGTTCGCCGTGCTGGCCCCACCGGCGGCGGTGGAGCAGGTCAGCGACGAGGCCGAGGCGCTGGGCTGGTTTCCGGCGGACGAGCTGCCCGAACCACTGGCCGGTGGGACCGTGCAGCTGGTCGCACCGGCCCTCGCGGCGCTCAGACGTAGCCCTCTTCGCCTCGCTCCTTGAGCTCGTCGACCAGGGTCTTGACGTCCTGGGCCCGGTCGCGCGGACAGACCAGCACCGCGTCCGGGGTGTCCACCACGATCAGGTCGCGCAACCCGAGAACGGCCACCAGCCGACCTGACTGCGGCACCACCACCAGGTCGCTGCTGTCCCGCAGCAGCACACCCGGCTTGGCCTCGGTGCCGAGCACGACGTTGCCCGCCTCGTCAGCCGGCAGCACGTCACCCAGGGTGTGGAAGTCGCCGACGTCGTTCCAGCCGAAGTCGCCCGGCACCGTCGCCACCCGGCCCGCCGTGGCCGCGCCCTCCATCACCGCGTAGTCGACGGAGATCTTCGGCAGGGTCGGCCAGATCGCGCCCAGAACCTCGTCCTGCTCGGGGGTGCCCCAGGCGGCGGCGATCGCGGTGACGCCGGCGTGCAACGCCGGCTGCTGCCGGGCCAGCTCGGCGAGGAAGACGTCCACCCGCCACACGAACATGCTCGCGTTCCACAGGTGCCGGCCCGAACGGACGTACGCCTCGGCGACCTCCGCGCCCGGCTTCTCCTTGAACTCGGCCACCGGCCGCCACGGCGAATCCGCTGTCTCGTCGCCGGTCTCCAGGTAGCCGTAGCCCGTCTCGGCCCGGGTCGGAGTGATCCCGACGGTCATCAGCATGCCCTGCTCGGCCCCGCGAACCGCCTCCTGAACGGTGCGCACCCAGCTGTCCGGGTCGCGGATCAGGTGGTCCGCCGCGAAGCTGCCCATCACCGCGTCCGGGTCGCGTATCGCGATCACCGCCGCGGCCAACGCGATCGCCGCGCAGGAGTCCCGGGGAGAGGGCTCGACCAGGATGTTCTCCTCCGGCAGACCGGTCAGCTGCCGAGCCACCGCCGCGACGTGCGCGGCCCCGGTGACCACCAGGGTCCGATCCGGTGTGGTCAACGGCGCGAGCCGTGCCACTGTCGCCTGGAGCAGCGACGCGCTGGTACCGGTCAGCGGGTGGAGGAACTTGGGGTGGCCAGCGCGGGACAACGGCCACAACCTTGTGCCGCTGCCACCTGCCGGAATGACCGCATAAAGCATCCGCACATCATGCCCGACGGACCTGCCCGTAGTGGCACCGGTCACGATCAGCGGCGACGGATCAGGACCGGGCCCGACTCCAGGCCGCGATGTGCACCTCGGCGCTGGACTCCCAGGTGAACTCCTTGGCCCGGTCGAAGCCCGCCTTCGCCAGTGACAACCGTCGCTGCTCGTCGTCGAGGAGGGCGGCCAGATCCGTGCCGATCTGCTCCGGGTCCTCCGAGGTGTACGCGACCGCGTCGCCGCCCACCTCGGGCAGCGAGAGCCGAGGCGTGGTCAGCACCGGGGCGGCGCACGCCATCGCCTCCAGGATCGGCAACCCGAACCCCTCGCCGTAGGACGGATAGGCGGCGACCAGCGCGCCACCGAGGAAACCCGGCAGGTCGCCGTAGCGCAGGTAGCCGGGGCGCAGCAGACGCAGGTGCGACGGCACCTCGGCCACCGCCCGGTCGATGTCGTCGTCGTGCCCCTGCCCACCGGCGATCACCAGGGCGGGCGGGTCGACCCGGTCGGCCACCGCACGCGCCCAGCCACGGATCAAATTGGGCACGTTCTTCCGCGGCTCCTTGGCCCCGAGGAAGGCCACGTAGCTGCTGTCACCCAGCCCCAGGCGGGCGCGTACCCGGGCCTTCTCCTCCTCGGTGGGAGCGTGGAAGGCGGCCTGGTCGACGCCGTGGTAGGCCACGTCGATGCGGGTCGGGTCGGCGTCGAGCAGCCGGATCAGCTCGTCCCGGGTGGCCTTGCTCGGCACGATCACCCGGTCGGCGCGGCGTAGCGAGGTCTTGATGGCACTGCGGAAGAACGTCCGCCGCGACTTGTCGTAATGCTCCGGCTCGGTGAAGAACGTCGCGTCGTGCACGGTGACCGTGACCGGACACCCCGCCCGCAGCGGGCAGGTGTAGAAGGGCGAGTGCAGCACGTGCGCGCCCACCTGCTGAGCGAGCAGCGGCAGGCCGGTCTGCTCCCACGCGAGCCGGGCCGGACGGTGCGCCACCGCGGCCGGCGCGGGGACGATCTCCGCGCCGGGCAGCATCCGGGTGTAACGCTCCAGGTCGGTGCGGAGGCTGACCACTGCCAGCTCCACCCCCGACCCGCACACCTTGCCGAGGGCACCGAGCAGGCCATCGACGTATCGACCGACGCCACCACGGTCGGCGGGGACACTCGTGGCGTCGATGAGCACGCGGGGCGGGCGACCGGCGGTCACGGGGCGACTCCTTGCACTGGCGGGTCTGTGGGGAACAACACTCCGGGGGTCAAGCCTACGCCGGCACGCGGGGCCGACGCTGACTGCGACCCGACGGTACGCCGACTTGTCATCGTCATCGAGTACGGCCCGCAGGGGCGTATCGTTCGCGCCGATGGCCGACAACATTGCCCGGGTGTTCGCCGACGCGTTCGCGACCGACCCGACCCGACCGCTGCTCACCTGGTACGACGACGCCAGCGGCGACCGTACCGAACTCTCCGGCGCCACCCTGGCGAACTGGGTGGCGAAGACCGCCAATTTGCTGGTCGACGAGGTGGGTCTCGCGCCGGGCACCCCGGCCGGCGTGCTGTTGCCACCGCACTGGCAGACCGCGGCGGTGCTGCTGGGTTGCTGGTCGGCCAAGCTGAGTGTGGTCGACACGCCGGGAGACGTGGACGTCCTCTTCGCCGCCGCCGACCAGTTCGACGAGGCGCAGTCCTGGTCGGCCGACGAGCGGTACGCCCTCGGGTTGGCCCCGCTCGCCGCCCCGCTCCGGCAGGTGCCGCCCGGGTTCGCCGACTACGTGGTCGAGGTACGCCGGCACGGTGACCACTTCCGACCGCAGCCCGGTCCGGGCCCCACCGACGCGCACCTGCTCGCCCGCGCCGAGGCCCGCGCCACCGAGCTGGGCATCGAGCCCGGCGCGCGGATCCTCGTCGACACCGCCCGGTACCCCGACCCGGTGGACTGGCTGCTGGCCCCGCTCACCCGGGCGGCCACCGTCGTGCTCTGCGCCAACCTGGCCCCGGCCAGCCTCCCCACCCGCCTGAGCACGGAGAAGGTCACCCACCCGCTGCCGTGACGCAGCCGCACCGGCGACTGTCAGGCGGGCGTCCTGTGCGGAGGTCGGCGTTGGGCCAGCGCGGCGAAGGCGGTCAGGGACTCGGGGTTGGCCAGGGCGCCCTTGGCCGCGGCCTGGTCGACCGGAGTTCCGGTGAGGATCTTCTTGACCGGCACCTCCAGCTTCTTCGCCGAGAGGGTGCGTGGCACCGAACGGACCTGATGGATCTCGTCGGGCACGTGCCGGGGTGAGAGCGCGGTCCGCAGTTCGCGGCAGATCTTCGCGCGCATCGGGTCGTCCAACTCCAGACCCTCGGCCAGCACCACGAAGAGCAGCAGCTCGCCGGCGCCGCCCTCGTCGTCCTCGAGGTGCACGACGACGGAGTCCAGCACCTCGTCCAGCCCCTCCACCACCGAGTAGAACTCGGCGGTGCCCAGCCGCACCCCGCCCCGGTTGAGGGTGGCGTCGGAGCGTCCGGTGATCACGCAGCCGCCCCGCTCGTTGATGGTGATCCAGTCGCCGTGCCGCCAGACCCCCGGGTAGACGTCGAAGTACGCCTCGGCGTAGCGGACGCCGTCCCTGTCGTTCCAGAAGCCCACCGGCATGCTCGGCATCGGCTCGGTGATCACCAGTTCGCCGAGTTCGCCGATGACCGGCGTGCCGTCGGCGGATCGGGCCTCCACCTTGGCACCCAACGCCCGGCAGGCGATCTCGCCGGCGTACACCGGCAGGAGCGGCACCCCGCCGACGAAGCCGGTGCACACGTCGGTGCCGCCGGAGAGCGACTGGAGCTGGAGGTGGTCGCCCACCGCCTCGTACACCCAGCGGAAGCCCTCGGCGGGCAGCGGCGCACCGGTGGAGCCGACCCCGCGCAGCGCGGACAGGTCGGCGCTGTCCCGGGGGACCAGCCCGGACTTGCGACAGGCCAGCAGGAACGGCGCGGAGGTGCCGAAGTACGTGGTGCCGGTCTCGGCCGCCAGCCGCCACAGCGCACCGAGGTCCGGCTCAGCCGGCCGGCCGGGCTCCGCCCGGACCCCGGGATTGCCGTCGAAGAGCACGATGGCCGCGCCCACCGCCGGCCCGGAGACCAGGAAGTTCCACATCATCCAGCCGGTGGTGGTGAACCAGAAGAACCGGTCCGCCGGGCCCAGGTCGTGGTGCAGGGCGAGCATCTTCAGATGCTCCAGCAGGATGCCGCCGTGACCGTGCACGATCGGCTTGGGCAGCCCGGTGGTGCCCGAGGAGTAGAGCACGTACAGCGGGTGGTCGAACGGCACCGGCGTGAACGTCAACGGCTCGTCGCTGGGCGCGGCCAGTTCGGCCCAGCTCACCGCACCCTCCGGCGGGACGCCAGCCGGGTCCAGGTAGCCGATGCTCACGGCGTGCCGCAGCGACGGCAGGGCGGCCCGGATCGCGGCGACCTCGGCCCGCCGGTCCACCGGCTTGTCGCCGTAGCGGTAGCCGTCCACGGCGACCAGCACTGTTGGCTCGATCTGCTGCCACCGGTCGGTGACGCTACGGGTGCCGAACTCCGGCGCGCAGGACGAGAAGATCGCACCGAGGCTGGCGGTGGCCAGCAACAGGACGTACGTCTCGGGAATGTTCGGGGCGTACGCCGCCACCCGGTCACCGGCGGTGACGCCGAGCCGCCGCAGCCCGGCCGACACCCGACGGACCTGGTCGCGCAGTTGTGCCGCGCTCACTGTGACCGGCGGGCGGGTCTGCCCGTGTGCGATCACCACCGGGTCGTCGTCCGCCCGCCCCGGCATGCGCAGCACGTTCTCCGCGTAGTTGAGGGTGGCCCCGGGGAACCAGCGGGCGCCGGGCATCCCCCGCTCGGCGAGGGTGGCGGTCGGCGGGGTGTGCGCGACGACCTCGAAGTGGTCCCAGATCGAGCGCCAGAACGCGTCCAGATCGGTGGTGGACCAGCGCCACAGCTCGTCGTAGTCGGCGAAGTCCAGCCCACGGTGCTCCCGCAACCAGCGCAGGTAGGTGCCGATCCGGGACCTGTCGCGTACGTCCGCCGGCGGCGCCCACAGCATGTCACCCACTGCTCCACCCCTCCCCTGGCCCGGCACGACACTGTGACTGGGCGTGGCGCCATCTTGCCCTACCTCGAAGCGCCATTCTGCGCACCGGGTGCGCCAACCGACGCGTGCCCGTCCCACACTCCACCCGGCCACCTCGTGTGGGTCAGCCGGCGCGGTGGGCCTGGATGGCGCGGCGGCGGGCGAGGCGGTGCGCACGGCGGATCTCCGCCTCCTTGTACCGGCGCTCGTCCTCCGCCGTCTCCGGCAGCACCGGGCGGACCGCGCGCGGCGCCCCGCCGACGTCCACCCCGACGAAGACCAGGTACGCGGTGGCGACCCGGACCGGCGCGTCCTCGGCCGAGTCCCAGCGCTCGGCGACCACCCGGACCCCGACCTCCATCGAGGTCTGGCCGGTCCAGTTGACCTGCGCGTGGGCGTGCACGAGATCACCGACCCGGACAGCCTCGGAGAAGACGATCTCGTCGATCGCGGCGGTCACCGCCGTTCCGCCGCTGTGTCGGGCGGCGGCGGCCCCCGCCACGTCGTCGACGAACTTCATCAGGACTCCGCCGTGCACGGTGCCGTAGAGGTTCACATCCACCGCCGTCATGATCTTGCTGAGAGTGACGCGCGAGTACGACGTCGGCTTGCCGTTCGGAGCGGCGGAGAGGTGCTCAGTCATGTCGAAAACGGTACGGTGCGCGGATGCGACATCTCTGGAGCTTCCTCGCCGGGCTGGTGGTGGCGCCCATCACCTGGGTGCTGGTCACACTGGGGCAGGACGGGTCGAGCCGGACGGTCGACCGCTGGGTGGAGACCGGCACCTTCAACACGGCCAACCTGATCGAGCCGGCCGTGTACCTCGGTGTCGGTGGTGTCCTGCTGGGCCTGCTCGGCACGCTGCGCTTCTCGCCGCTGGGCCCGCTGGTGGCCGGGGCGCTGCTGGTCACCCCGTACATCGGGATGTTCGTGGCACCCTTCTCGGTGCGGGACGCGATCCCGCACGACTGGAAGGTGTTCGGCGATCCGTTGCCGCTGCGGCTGCCGGTGGAGAACGGCACGCTCTTCCTGATCGGCCTACTGCTGCTGATGGCGACCTTCAGCGTGCAGCGTTGGCGGCCGTGGCCGACCCCGACGGCCGCTGCGACCTCGGCCCCCGCCCCGGCGGCGGACGCCGGCCCGGGCAACGACGACTTCACCCTGACCGACTGGCCGTCGCCCGCGCCCACCGAGCGCGACACCGCGCCCCTCACTCTCGGTTACCCGACCGACTCGACACCGACCGAGCCGCTGCCCCGTCGGGTGGGTGGCGAATCGCCCTGGTCCGCCCCGCCGCGCGGTCAACCGCGCCCGGAGGACGACACCACCGAGATCCGCTGATCGTCGGGCGGGCCGGGTGACGGCCCGCCCGCTGTCCAGCTGGAGCGCCGCCCGGTGCGGGCCGGCTAGTGCCCGGCGACCGCGAGGTCCGGGTCGACCGCGCCGAGGCTGGCGCGAGGCACGACGAGGAGCATGACGACCAGCGCGGCGGCCATGCCGCCCGCGATGACGATCGCCATCGACACGCTCCCGGTGCCGAACAGGCCGGCGAGCGGTGCCGACACCGCGCCGACACCGAACTGCACCGCGCCGAGCAGCGCCGCGGCGGTGCCAGCGGCCTCACTGTGCCGGCTCATCGCCAGCGCCGGAGCGTTCGGCAGGGCCAGACCGGCGGCGGCCAGGACCAGCCACAGTGATGCGAGCAGGGTGCCGAGACCGCCGAAGCCGGTCGCGGCGAACACGATCAGCAGCAGCCCGGCGGCCGTTCCGGCGATCAGGGCGCCGACCAGGATCTGCTGCGGGGTGTAGCGGCGCAGCAGCCGGACGTTGAACTGGGTGGCCCCGATCAGGCCGACCGCACCGGCCCCGAAGGCCAGGCCGAACTGCTGCTCGTCGAGGCCGTACTCGCGCTGGAGCACGAACGACGAGCCCGAGACGTACGCGAACAGGGCCGCCATCGCCAGCCCGGCCACCAGCACCAGGCCGACGAACGCCCGGTCGTTGAGCAACCCCCGATAGTCGCGCACTGTGGCCCCCACTCCGCCGTGCCGGCGACGGGTGACCGGAAGGGTCTCCGGCAGTCGGAACGCGGCGACGACGATCAGCAGCGCGCCCAGCACCGCCAACGCGGCGAAGACGCCCCGCCAGTCGGTCCAGCTCAGCAGGGCGCTGCCCAGGGTCGGCGCGAGGATGGGCGCCAGACCCATGACGAGCATCAGCCGGGAGAAGATCCGGGCGAACGAGGCGCCGCTGAACAGGTCGCGGACGACGGCGGTCGCGACCACGGTGGCGGCCGCGACACCGAGCCCCTGCAATACCCGCAGCGTGCCGAGCACGGCGATGTTGGGCGCGAACACGCACAGCACGGACGCCACGACGTGCGCGGCCAGCCCGGCCAGCAGCGGTAGCCGTCGCCCGACCACGTCGGAGAGCGGCCCGATCAGCAGCTGACCCAACGCCAGGCCGATCAACGTGCCGGTCAGCGTCAGCTGCACCGCGGTCTCGGTGGTTCGCAGACCGGCCGTGATGGCGGGCAGCGCGGGCAGGTACATGTCGATGGTCAACGGCCCGATCGCGATCAAGGCGCCCAGCACGAGGACGAGCTGCGTGCGCTGCCGGTTGGTCATCAGGTCGCCGGGCGGCACCTCCCGCCCGGACGAGGAGTCGTGGCCGGTCTTCGTCGACAGCTGCTTCATCATCTCGATCTCCGTGCGGGGGCAGACGCGCCGTCAACGAGAGAGTGACGAGGCGGGGCGGACGAGGATGATCCTCTAGGGTTGCAACGTCACCGAGGTCGATCACGATTCCCGTGTGTGGGGAGTCACCACCTGTGGGCGCGTTCCGCCGGGCGGTGAAGCCGCAATTCTCGGCTAATGCAAATCCCATTCGAAGGCGAGCACCATCAGCCGCAGTCCGAATACGGAGCGCGACATTCACGTTTTTTCTCCGACCCACCCGAACGGACCCTCTATTGTGGCCGGACGGTGGAGAGGGCCCAGGTCAATGACTATTAGCTGATCATGATCGCAGAATCGCCCGGCGCCGCCACCTACATTCGCCCCCTCCACAGAGAGTTATATGCGGAAAGGCAACTACGGATGCGTGAGGCGAGGATGAACGATCATTTGCGAGGGCTTCTTCCCGACAGCGCTACCGGCATGGTCTTGGGGCTGGTGGCCGGGGTGGCGATCGGACTGGTCCGTGCCTACCTCCGGCACCGCACCCGGGTCCAGGCGGAGCGGGAACTGTCCGCCCGGACGGCGACCCGAGCCGCCGGCCTGATCAGCCTGGTGAACGGTCGCCACGAGAACATCAAGGTCGACGAACGGGACCGCGACGGGCACCGCGTCGTGGAACTGCGCGGACCACAGCGGACAAGCGACAAGGAGGCGGCATGATCACGAACAGCTCGGCCGTGGCCCGCGCCGCGACCCGCTCGACGGAGCCGACGCCGGCCGAGCTCGACGCCACCTTCGCCGCCTTCTGCGACGAGAACTTCCTGCGGGTCGAGCGCTTCCTGCGCGCCCGCTGCACCGACCGCGACCTCGTGGACGAGGCCGTCCAAGAGACGTTCATCACCGCCCGGGCCAAGTGGGCCCAGATCCGCGGCTTCGAGAAGCCCCTGGCCTGGGTGTTCAAGACGGCGCGGCACAAGCTCCTGGGACAGCAGAGCCGGCGGACCCGCACCAACACCACCACGACGAACCTGGACGAGCTGCCACCCGAACTCCTCACCCAGCCGACCGACCCCCGGGAGGCGGACGAACTGCTCGTCGCGTGGCTCCAACAGCTTCCGCCACGGCAGGCAGAGGTCTTCGTCCTTTTCTTCGACGGCTGGTGTGACCTCGACATCGCCAAGATGCTGGGTCTCGCGCACACCACCGTCCGGGCGTACAAGCAGCAGGCGCGCCAACATCTGCAGCGCCTCGCGGAACAGGCCGGATTCAACAAGCCAACGACGGGGAGGTAACGGTGAACCTCGACGACGTGCTGGCTCTCGCGGCCGAACGTACCCCCACCCCACTGGAACGCGCGCGGGCCCGGCGCGCGAGCCGAAAGATCCAGCAGGCCTACGCCCACGCCGCCACGGCCGGGCGAGACCTCGTCGTGGACGTCGACCCGCACGACCCGCTGAACACCGACGCCGATGAGGCCGCCCGGATCGCCCGCGCGGCCCAACTGGCCAAGTTGGGCACCATCACCTGGATCTCCGCCAGTGGCGAGATCTCCTGGTCGGACGAGATGTCCCTCATCCTCGGGTGCGCCCCCGGCACCGTCCGGCCCTCCACCGACCTGCTCTTCGAACTGGTCCATCCCGAGGACGCGCACGGCGTCCGACGCACCATCCACTCGGCGTGGCGGGAGCAGACCGTCAAGGAGACCACGTACCGGGTGGTCCGACCGGACGGCGCCACCCGCTACGTGCACTGCTACATCGAGGTCCTGATCGACCGGTTCGACCAACCGCACGGCATCATCGGCACCGGCCAGGACGTCACCGACCTGGAGCTGGCCCGCCAGGAGCGGGACCGGCTCGCCCGCCGGTGCGAGACCGCCCGGACCGAACTGATCAGCCGCGACCCGGCCACCGGCCTGCTGACCCGCCCCCGCTTCGCCGACGAACTCGACCGGACCCAACGCGCAGGATCAGGCGCCCTGCTGGTGGTCGCCGCCGAGCCGCTGAACCTGCCGAACTCGGGGCACGACCACGCGACCCAGGATCGGCTCGCTGCCGCGATAGCCGGTGTGGTGAAGAACGTCGCCCGCCGGACCGCCGTGTGCGGGCTCGTCGGCCCCGGTGAGTTCGGCGTCCTCTTACAGAACACCACGATGACGTCGGCCACGACCATCGCGGAGAGCATCATCGACAGCCTGCGCAGTCACTCGTTCGTCGTCGGGCAGGACCGCGAACGGGTACGCCTCGACGCCTGGGGGGGTCTGGTCCGGTACCAGGAGGGCGACGACAGCAGCAGCTTCGACCTGCTGGTGGACGCGGAGAGCGGGTGGCGGCAGGCCAGGCGGCAGCGGGTGGCACTGACCGTGCTGCGACAGCCGGCCCGTCCGGAGGAGCGGCAGGAGACCTGCCGTAGCCGGATCCGGGCGGCGGTCGCCGGAAACAGCTTCGCCCTCTACGCCCAGCCGATTCTCGACCTGAGCCTCAACCAGATCACCCGTCAGGAGATTCTCCTGCGCGTGCTCGACGGCACCGGCCAGCCGGTGGCACCGTCGGCCTTCCTCGACGTCGCCGAACGGGTCGACGAGATCTGGCCGATAGACCGCTGGGTCATCGACCACACCATGGAGCTGATCGCACACGGACCGCGGACGTCGCACTACCAGGTGAACGTCTCGGGCCGTTCGCTCGGCGATCCGCACCTGCTCGAACACGTGTACGAGGTGGTGAAGCGACACGCGATCGACCCGTCCCAGGTCACCTTCGAGATCACCGAGACGGCGCTGATCGGCAACCTGACCCAGGCCATCGACTTCGCCTGCGGGATCCGGGAGATCGGTTGTCGGCTGGCTCTCGACGACTTCGGCTCCGGCTACGGCACGTTCACCTACCTCAAGTACTTCCCGATCGACCTGGTGAAGATCGACGGCGACTTCATCAGCAAGATCGAGGAGTCCCGTCCGGATCAGGTGATCGTCCGGTCGTTCGTCGACATGTGCCGAGGGCTGGGCATCCGGACCGCCGCCGAGTTCGTCGAGAGCGAGGCGACCCTGCGTCTGCTCCGCGACTACGGCGTGGACTTCGCGCAGGGCTACGCCGTCGGCAAGCCGACCCCGGTGGGCAACGCGCACCGCGCCCTGCTGGGTTCCGCCGAGATCGAGACAGCCGAGCTGGGCCCGGCGCTCCGTACGGCGATCGGATGACCGACCGCACGGGCGACCGCCGCGACGGCACCGGGACCCTCCGGCGGTCGTCCAGCGGAGCGCCGCACCAAGGCGCTAGACGACGCCGGCCAGCAGCTGCCGGGCCATGACGATCCGCTGCACCTGGTTGGTGCCCTCGTAGATCTGGGTGATCTTGGCGTCGCGCATCATCCGCTCGACCGGGTAGTCCCGGGTGTAGCCGTAGCCGCCGAGCAGCTGCACCGCGTCGGTGGTGATCTCCATGGCGGCGTCCGAGGCGAAGCACTTGGCCGCCGCGCCGAAGTAGGTGAGGTCCGCGTCGCCCCGCTCGGACTTGCCGGCCGCGGCGTACGTCAACTGCCGGGCGGCCTCCAGCTTCATGCCCATGTCGGCGAGCATGAACTGGATCCCCTGGAACTCGGCGACCGCCCTGCCGAACTGCCGGCGCTCGGCCACGTACCCCTTGGCGTAGTCGAGCGCGCCCTGGGCGATCCCGACGGCCTGCGCGGCGATGGTGACCCGGGTGTGGTCAAGGGTCTTCATCGCGGTGCCGAAGCCGGTGCCCTCCGCGCCGATCATCCGGTCGGCCGGGATCCGCACGTTGTCGAGGTAGACCTCGCGGGTGGGCGAGCCCTTGATGCCGAGCTTCTTCTCCGGGGCGCCGAAGCTCACCCCGGCATCGGACTTCTCGACCACGAAGGCCGAGATGCCCCGGGACCGGGCGGACGGGTCGGTGACCGCGAAGACGGTGTAGAACTCGGACACCCCGGCATTGGTGATCCAGCGCTTCACCCCGTTGAGCACCCAGTGATCCCCGTCACGTACCGCCCTGGTGGTCATCGACGCCGCGTCGCTGCCCGCCTCCGGCTCGGAGAGGCAGTACGAGAACATGGCGTCGCCGGCCGCGACCGGCGTCAGGTAGCGGCGCTTGATCTCCGCGGAACCGGACAACAGCAGCGGCATCGTGCCGAGCTTGTTCACCGCCGGGATCAACGAGGACGACGCGCAGGCGCGGGCCACCTCCTCGATCACGATGGCGGTGGCCAGTGCGTCAGCGCCCGCGCCGCCGTACTCCTCGGGGATGTGCGGGGCGTGGAAGTCGGCCGCCCGCAGCGCGTCGTAGGACGCCTTGGGGAACTCCCCGGTCTCGTCGGCCTCGGCCGCGTGCGGCGCCACCTTCACGGCGCAGATCTCGCGCACCGCCTCCCGGATCACCTGGTGCTCCTCGGGCAACCGGTAGACGTCGAACGACTCCCCTGCGGCCATCTCGGCCCTCCCCTTCACCGCTATCATGCGCAGTCTGTGACGACTCCTGACCGCCGACCGCGCAGACTGAAGACTAGCGACTGCAGTTCAGGTGATGTTACCGGCGCGTAGGTATGGGCGTGAGGGTGCACCCACGCGCTGGGCGATGATGGAGACCGAGACAGTGAGCCACCCCTCCGGTGCCCCGCCCAGGCGCCGCAGCAGAATGCGACGCGACGACGCGACGCCAGTGCGAGCGGAGAAGACAGGCGTGACGATCCCCTACCCCACCATCCAGCCGACCCCCGCCATCGCTGCGGTGACACCGCCTTCGGGCGCACCCCGGCCGCGGGTGACGTTCCTGGGGACCGGTTACCTCGGTGCGACGTACGCCATCTGCTACGCCGAGCTCGGGTACGAGGTGCTCGGCTTCGACGTCGACGCCGACAAGATCGCGATGTTGAACGCCGGTCAGGTGCCGATCCACGAGCCCGGCCTGGACGAGCTGCTCCGCCGCAACCTGGCCGCCGGCCGCCTCCGGTTCAGCACCGACATCGCCGAGACCGCCGAGTTCGGCGACGTGCACTTCATCTGCGTCGGCACCCCCCAGCGGGCCGACGGGATGGGCGCCGACCTGTCGTACGTCGAGGCGTCGGTCACCAGTCTCGCCCAGCACCTGACCCGCAAGGCGTTGATCGTCGGCAAGTCCACCGTGCCGGTCGGAACCGCCGAGTGGGTCGAGCAGCTCGTCGGCAAGCACACCCCCGACGGCCTGGACGTCGAGGTGGCGTGGAGCCCGGAGTTCCTCCAGGAGGGCTTCGCCGTCGACGACGTCCTGCGACCCAACCGGATCGTGGTCGGCGTCAAGAGCGAGTGGGCCAACGGCATGCTCTACGCCGCGCACAAGGGCGTGTTCGACCTGGCCGCCACCGAGGACCGCGAGGTGCCCCTGGTGGTCACCGACTTCTCCACCGCCGAGCTGGTCAAGGTCGCCGCGAACGCCTTCCTGGCCACCAAGATCTCATTCATCAACGCGATGGCCGAGGTCTGCGAGGCCTCCGGTGGCGACGTCACCCAGCTGGCCCGCGCGATCGGTTACGACCCGCGGATCGGCAACCGCTTCCTCCAGGCCGGCCTCGGCTTCGGCGGCGCCTGCCTGCCCAAGGACATCCGGGCCTTCCAGGCCCGCGCCCAGGAGCTGGGCGCCGGCGAGGCGCTGCGCTTCCTGCACGAGGTCGACCTGATCAACCTGCGCCGCCGCACCCGGGTGCTCCAGCTCGCCGCCGACCTGCTCGGCCGCCGCTCCGGCCCGGCCGGCCCGGACTTCTCCGGCACCCGGATCGCCGTGCTCGGCGCCACCTTCAAGCCCAACACCGACGACGTCCGCGACGCTCCGGCGCTCGCCGTCGCCGCGCTGCTGCACAAGGCCGGCGCCGAGGTGCACGTGTACGACCCGCAGGGCACCGAGAACGCCCGCCGGGCGGTCCCCGAGTTGACCTACGAGGACGGCATCAACGAGGCGGTCAGCGGTGCCGACCTGGTCTGTGTCCTCACCGAGTGGGCCGACTTCCGCAACGCCGACCCGGTCGCGCTCGGTGAGTTGGTCAACGGCCGCAAGGTCGTCGACGGCCGCAACTGCCTCGACTCGACGATGTGGACCCAGGCGGGCTGGGAGTACCGGGGCATGGGTCGCCCCTGACCCGAACGACACCCACCGGCCGGTCCTCGAGCATCTCGATGGCCGGCCGGTGTCGTTGTTTGCCCCGGACCCGCCGACAAGAGTCGAAATCCGGGCCAGCTTTGGGCATGCTGCGACAGTGGATGTCCACAGTGCGGGTGGAGGGGTGTCGTGGCGACCTTTCAATGCTCCTCGTGCGGCCGGGAGATCAAGCCGGCCGTTCGGTGCCCGCACTGTGCGGCGGACCAGCCACAGTGGGTCGAGCATCTGGCGGACATCGAACGCTCGATCGCGGAGATGAAGGCGCGCGACGCCGCCATCGCCCGCGAGCAGCGGCAGATCGCCGCCAAGATGCAGGCCGCGCTCTTCCAACGGGACATCCTCGCGCACGCCGGCGAGGAGCGCCTCAAGCAGGCCACCCGACCACGCCGGGTGCTCCGCCGCCGCCCCGGCCGGCGGCCACCGACCGCCACCGCCGGAGCGCCGCCCCGGGTCCCCCGCCAGGGCACCCCGCCGGCCCCGGAGGATCCGCCGCCCCCGCCCCGATGGCTCGACGCGGACGACCCGGAGCACCCCCCGGAGGCCTCCTCGCGGGAGGTGCAGAACATCCCCCTCGGGCTGGGCGCGCTGCTGCTCGGGGTGGCCGCGGTGGTCTTCGCCGCGGTGGCCACCAGCTCGATGGACGCGCTGGCCCGGCTCGGCATCCTGCTCCTGGCCACCGTGCTGATGCTGCTCGCCCCGCCGGCGCTGGCCCGACGCGGGCTCACCTCGACCGCCGAGACCATCGCCGCGGTCGGCCTGCTGCTGGTGCCGCTCGCCGGCAACGCCCTCTGGGCGGTGGACCGGATCGGCGTCGGTGGCGCCTCACCCACGATCTTCGCCGGCGCGATCTTCGCGGTCACCGCGGTCGTCGCCCTCGGGTACACCGGGTGGACGAACCTGCGCGCACCCCGCTTCGCCACCGTGCTCGCCGCGCAGCCGGTGCTGCCGTTGCTGGCGTACGACCGGATCACCGGTCCGGGCGGCTGGGCGCTGGTGCTGGCCCTGGTCGCCCTCCTCGACCTCGGCCTGGCCCGCTCCGGCGTGGCCGTGGAACGCCCGGTCCGGCCGGACCTGCCACCACCGGTCCCCCCGTCGGCACCACGGCAGCGGGGCGCCGAGCATCGGCCCGAGGGTGACCCGGAGGAAGCCGCCGAGCTGATCGACGTCAACGCGGGCGCGACCCAGGCGGGACCGGCCCGTCCGGTGCCCGGCCTCCGCGAGCTGACCTGGATGCTGCACGCGGTGGCGGTCGCCGTCTCCCTCGCGTACGCGGTCACCGCGCTGCTGCGGGCGCAGACGGTGCCGACCGCGACCGGCGCCGGGGTGGTGCTGCTGCTGGCCGCCGTGGTCGGGCTGGCCGGCGCGCTGGTGCTTCGTCGACCGCCGCTGCCCGACGTCGCCGCCGGCATCGTCACCCTCGCCGTGATCGGCGCGTTCAGCCGAATCGCCTCGGTGGCACTGCCCGGCCGGGCGTTGCTGCTGATCGCGGCGGTCATCACGGTGACCGGGCTGGCGGTGCGCGCGGTCCCGGAGGCGGCCCGACGCGGCCCGCAGCTCGCCTCGGCGGTGGCGTTGACGGTCAGTGGCCTGGTGGTCGCCGGCGGCGCGCTCCGCGCCGGAGTGGCGACGGTCCGGGCGGCGCTGCCCGCCTGGGCTCCCGACCTCGACCGGTATCCGGGCGAGCTGGCCGCCGCGGTCGGGCCGACCACCTGGCAACTCGCGGCCGCCGCGTTCCTGCTCACCGTCGCGGCGGTGCTGGCCCTACCGTCGGACATCCGGCGGGAATTCGCGGTCGCCGGTGCGCTGCTGACCGCGCTCGCCGTCCCGGCCTCGATCGGTCTGGAATGGACGATGGCCCCCTGGCCGATGGTGGTCACCGCGATCGGCATCGGGGTCGTCGGGCTGTCCGCCCGCACCGACCGGGCCGCGGTGGCGCACGCCGTCGGGGCGGCCGTGGTGGGCCTGTTCGGCGCCGGTGCCAGCCTGTCCAGCCCCGCCCTCACCGCCGCGGTCCTGATCACCCTGTTCGTGGCCGGCACGCTTGTCGCGTTGGCCGCCCGGATCCGGATCGCCTCGGCAGCCGCCGAAACGGTCACCGCCTGGGCCGCCGGCGGCGCCGCGTTCGCGCTGCCCGGGGCGGTGGCCGCGTTCGTGGCCGCCACAGTGCCGAACGACCCGACCCTGACCCCGGCCAGCCTCCGCGAGGTGACCGTCCCGGTCCTGGCGGCAAGCTTCCTGGCGGTCTGCGTGACCCTCGGCTACGCCGCCGTCGTGCAGGTCTCCCAACGCCGCATCCCCGCGCCGCTGTCGGTGGGCACCGGGCTGGGCGCGCTGATCGTCACCGCCGCCGCGTTCGGGGCACCCGGCGCGACCGTCGCCGATGCCTGGGTGGGTGCGCTGCTGCTGGTCGCGGCGGTGCTGCTCTTCCTGGCCCCGTCCATCGACGCCGGCCGACGGGCCGACCTCACCCTCGACGGCTCCGACCTGGCCGCGGCGGCGGTCACCACCGCGCTGGTCGCCACCCTGGTACGGATCGGGGCGGTCCTCGCCCCGGGCGGCAGTTGGCGGTGGCCGCCGCCCTGCTCCTGGTGGTCGCCGTCGGAGCCCGCAGCATGCCCGAGGAGTGGCGACGCGGGCCGATCCTCGGCCTCGCCCTCGGCGGCGCCCTGATCGGCGTGCTCGCCGGCTGGTCGGCGGTACGCGGTGGGGTCGGCGTGCTGGCCACCCCCGGCCCGATCTGGGACGGCGACCTGAGCGGCTGGCCGGCCGCTCCCGTCGGCGGCGCCGCGTGGCAGGCACCCGTCGCGCTGGCGCTGCTGGCCCTCGCCGCCGGCATCCTGCTCCCGCCGCCCTGGCGCTGGGACGTGTCCGGCGCGGCGGTGGTGCTGGCCACGATCGGCGCCCCGGCCGCGTTCGATCTGGCCTGGTGGTCGCCGGTGCTGGTGGGCGGAATGGTCGCCACCGTGTACGGGATGGCCGCGGTGGCCACCGAGGAGGCCCGGGCCGGGCTGTCCCGGGCCACCGTCGCCGGCGTCGTCGCGCTGCACGCCGCCGGTGCCGGCCTGGTCCGGCCCTGGACCACCGCGCTGGCGCTGGGCAGCATCGCGCTGATCGGGGTGGTGGTGGCCGCGCTGGCCCGCGTCCTCGCCGGCCCCCAGGTCAGCGACGTCGACACCGAGGGGATGCCACCGCACCTGGCGCAGATCGGTGGTGCGGCGATCGGCGCGCCCTGCTCGCCCTTCCCGGTGCGGTGGCGGCGCTGTCCGCCGAGTTCGAACACTCGGCCCAGGTGGTGTTGACCGCCGCGCTGGCCGCGACCAGCCTCGGCCTGGCCGCCGTGGCCGCGGTCCGCCGACAGGTGCCGCAGTACCTGCCCTGGGTCAGCGTGGCGGTGGTCGGCGGGGCCCTCATCAGCGCCCTCGCCGCCATCCCCACCGGCCTCGCCGCAGGCGTCTACGCGGCCGCCGCAGCCCTGCTCGGCGTACTGGCCGAGCTGATCCGGGCGGCCACCGTGCCGCCCACCAACTCCGCCCAGCCGGTCCGGCGCTGGGCGGTACGGCTCGACGGCGCGCTGCGACGACTGCCGGACGACCCGGAGCGCCGGCGGTGGCGGGTCAACCCGGCCGCCAGGGGCGTTGGCCGCGGCGGCCCTGCCGACCGCGCTGGCACTCGCCTCGATCGCGCCCGCTCTGGTCGCCGCTCTGGTCGAGCCGCACCGCACGCTGAGCCGGATCTGGCAGGGCCCGCCGCCGGAGCTACTGACTCCGCCCCCGGACCTGGTGGACCCCACCCACGTGCTCACGGCGTTGCTGCTCACCGCGACGGCGGCACTCGCCGCCACCGGCTTCAGCGGTGGGCGTCGCTCCCGCGCGGTGCCGGTGGTGCTGCCGGGAGCCGCCGTCACGCTGCTGATCGCGCCCGTCGCGTTGGGCAACGGCTGGCCGGCGAGCACCCTCGCCGCGCTCTCCGTCTTCACCATCGCGATGCTCGGCCTGGCGCTGACCCCGCCACCGCCGCTGGTCGAGCCGGCCCGCTCGTTGCGGCTGGCCCGGGTCCTGGTGTTCGTCATCGGGTTGGCCGCGGGGGGCGCCGGGCTCGCCGGCAGCCTCGCCGCCCGGGAGTTGACACTGTTCACTCTGGGTGGGGCGGTCGGTGTGGGCGTGGTGGCGGCCCTGTTCGGCACCACCCAACGAGCCCGCATCCTCGGCTGGCTCTTCGCCTCGCTGATGGCGCAGCTCTTCGTGCTCACCGCCGGCCTGGTCGCCGGGCTGGCCCCGGTCTGGTCCGCGTTCGGGGTGCTCGCGGTCGGGGCCGTGCTCCAGGTGTTCGCGGCGGTCCTGCCCCGACTGCGACAGCCTGAAGCGCAGCGGGAAGCCGCCACGGTGCAGTGGAGCGGGTACGCTGCCGCACTGATCGCGCTGGCCCTCGCGTTCGACTCACCCCGGCACATCGCCGCGCTGCTGGCCGCCTGGGGTGCGGTCCTCGGGGTGGCGGCGACCCGGCCCGGCCGGCGGCCGGTGGAGCGCCGGATCCTGTTCTGGGCGGTGGTGGTCTGCGAGATCACCGCGTGGTGGATCCTGATGCGCGTCGCCGACGTGGCGCTGCCCGAGGCGTACACGCTGCCGTTCGCCGCGTTGGCCCTCCTCGTCGGAGTCCTGGAGTTGCGCCACCGACCGGACCTGAGCAGCTGGGTGGCGTACGGGCCAGCGTTGGTCGCCGCCTTCGTACCGACGTTGGCCATCGTGCTGGCCACCGAGTCCAGCACGATTCGGCAGATGCTGCTGCTGCTCGGCGCGGTCGCGGTGCTGATCTTCGGCTCGTCCAGCCGGCAGCAGGCGCCGGTGATCGTCGGCGCGTCGGTCACCGCGATCACCGCGATCCACGCGTTGTTCAGCCTCGGTCCGTGGCTGGCGCTCATCCCGGTCGGCATCCTGTTGCTGGTGCTCGGCGCGAGCAACGAGCGTCGCCGCCGCGCCCAGGAGCGGCTACAGACCGCGCTCCGCGGCATGAGGTGAGACCGGAGGGTCACGGCGGGGTGGGTGAGCGGGCGGCCTGAGTGGGCAGCGTTCGTGGGACGGCTGCCGGCACGGGGGCGCGGTTCGTGGGACGGCTGCGGGCACGGCTCGCGGGTCGGGTGCGGGCGATGCTCCGGGTTTGCCGGCGAGCTGTGGCAGTGGTTACGGCAGAGTTGCGTGCAGGGCGGCTTCCTTGTTGGCCACCAACTCCTCCAGCTCCTGCTGGTAGGCCGTCATCCTGGCGCGCAGCTCCTCGTCGGCGGCGCCGAGGATCCGGACCGCGAGCAGGCCGGCGTTGCGGGCGTTGCCGATCGACACGGTGGCCACCGGGATCCCGGCCGGCATCTGCACGATGGAGAGCAGCGAGTCCATGCCGTCGAGGTGCTTCAGCGGCACCGGCACCCCGATCACCGGCAGCGGCGTCACCGAGGCGACCATGCCCGGCAGTGCGGCGGCACCCCCCGCCCCGGCGATGATCACCTTGAGCCCCCGGTCGGCGGCGTCGCGGCCGTACTCGATCATCGCGACCGGAGTCCGGTGCGCCGAGATCACCCGCACCTCGTACGGCACGCCGAAGTCGTCCAGCACCTCGGCGGCGGCCCGCATGGTCGGCCAGTCCGAGTCACTGCCCATGATCAGCCCAACCGTGCTCACTGCGGCCCTCTCCTCGTTCCCGGTGGCGTCGCTGGTCCCGACGGCGCGGCTCACTCGTGCCCCTCGCGCAGCCAACGCGCGGCCCGCCCGGCCCGTGCCCGTAGCTCGTCCAGGTCGTCACCGAGCACCGTGACGTGCCCGATCTTGCGGCCGGGTCGCACCTGCTTGCCGTACAGGTGCACCTTGCGCCCGGCTCGGCGGCGAAGAGATGGTGCAACCGCTCGTCGATCGAGATGCCGCCCGGCTCGCCGCCGAGCACGTTCGCCGACACCACCACCGGCGCGGTCAACGCGGTGTCGCCCATCGGGTAGTCCAGCACCGCCCGCAGGTGCTGCTCGAACTGCGAGGTCCGGGCACCTTCGATGGTCCAGTGCCCGGAGTTGTGCGGGCGCATCGCCAACTCGTTGACCACGATCGCCGGCCGGCCGGCGTCGTCGCGTACCTCGAACAGCTCCACGGCGAGCAGGCCGATCACCCCGAGCGCGGTGGCCAGGTCGATGGCGAGTTGCTGGGCGGAGACCGCCAGCTCCTCGTCCAGGCCGGGCGCCGGGGCCAACACCTCCACGTTGATGCCGTCCCGCTGCACCGTCTCCACCACCGGGTATGCGGCCACCTGCCCGAACGGCGACCGGGCCACCTGCACGGCCAACTCGCGCCGCAACGGCACCCGCTCCTCGACGATCAGCCGGGTGCCGCCGGCGAGCAGCGTGGCCGCCAACTCGGTGGCCTGGGCGGCGTCGTCGACCATCCAGACGCCCCGGCCGTCGTAGCCGCCCCGCGCCGCCTTGAGCACCACCGGCCAGCCCACCCGCTCGCCGAAGCCGACCAGGTCGGCCGGCTCGGCGACCGGCTGCCAGGCCGGATTGGGCGCACCCAGCTCGGTCAGGCGTTCCCGCATGACCTGCTTGTCCTGGGCATGCAGCAGCGCGTCCGCCGGCGGGTACAGGGTCACCCCTTCCGCCGCCAGCGTGCGGATGTGCTCGGCGGGCACGTGCTCGTGGTCGAAGGTGACGACGTCGCAGCCCTTGGCGAAGGTGCGCAGGGCGGCCAGGTCGGTGTGGTCGCCGTACTGGACGTCGGCGGCGATCAGCGCCGCTCCGTCGTCAGGGGCGGTCGCGAGCACACGCAGTGACTGGCCGAGGGCGATCGCGGCCTGGTGGGTCATCCGGGCCAACTGGCCGCCACCCACCATGCCGACAACAGGCAGACCGGTACGGGAATCCATAGCGCGGCCAGCCTATCGGGGCCGGGTGCGGGACCGCCCGGAGGGCCGGCAGGCGGACCGCCGGACCCATCGGGAGAGTGTCGGCAGGTTCCGGATGCGGTGGCCCAGCGGCTACCGACCGTGCGCGCTCAACCGAGCTCGGCGACCAGTTCCTCGACCGAGGTGACCGGCCGTTGGCAGACGAAACCCCGGCAGACGTACGCGGCGGGGCGGCCGTCGACCAGCGGTCGACCGGCGAGCAGCGGCACACCGGGCTGGTCCGGGCGCCGGCGACGACCACCGCCCCGGGTGGGGCGTGCCGGTGGGCCGCGGCCACCAGGGGGTCGCCCGCCGGGTCGTCGGTCACCACCGCGATCTCGTACGGCCCGGAGAGCAACGCCTCACCGACCATTGCCGCGTACCCGGTGAACCGGGGGTGCTGCCCGACGATCGGCGCGACAGTGCCGAGCGCCTTCTCGGCGGCCTCCCGGTAGCGGGTCTCCCCGGTCAATGCCGCGTACGCCACCAACCCGGCGACCAACGCGGACCGGCCGGACGGGGTGGCGTTGTCGGTCGGGTCGGCCGGGCGGGCGACCAACCGCTCCGCGTCGTCGGCGGTGTCGTAGAAGGCGCCACCGGGCGCGGCGAAGCGCTCCAGAGCGGTGTCCAGCAGCTCGCCGGCCAGGGTGAGCCAGCGCCCCTCGCCGGTGAGCTGGTGCAGCGCGCAGAAGGCCTCGGCCACGCAGCCGTAGTCCTCCAGGACCCCGGCCGGCTCCCCGACCCGGCCGTCCCGGGAGACCCGACGCAGCCGGCCGTCCACCAGGTGCACGGTGGCCAGGTGCTCGGCCGCCTGGCGCATCGCCCCGTCGGCGACGATGGTCACGCCGTCCATCAGGTTGGCGTCCTCGTCCTGCGGCGCCGCGTACCCGGCGGCGACCTGCTGGAACTCGGCGATGGCGGTGATCGCCAAGCCGTTCCAGGCGGCCACCACCTTGTCGTCGCGGGCCGGCTGCGGGCGGGTGTCCCGGGCGGCGAGCAGCCGGCCCACCACCTGCTGCCAGCGGGCGCGGACCTCGGGCGCGGCGTCGTCCACGTCCCGGGCGAGCCGGAGCACGCTCATCCCGTGCTCGAAGCTCCCCTGCTGGGTCACTGTGAACAGGTCGGCGGCGAACCGACCGTCCTCCTCGCCCAGCACCTCGACCAGTTGGGCGGGGGTCCAGGCGTAGGTGAGCCCCTCGACGCCCTCGGTGTCGGCGTCCAGCGCGGAGGCGAACCCCTGCCCCGGCAGATGCAGCTCGTCGGCGAGGAACCGGGCGGTGTCCCGCGCCACCCGGCGGGCCAGCCGGTCGCCGGTGAGCCGCCACAGCTGGGTGTAGAACCGCAGCAGCAGCGCGTTGTCGTAGAGCATCTTCTCGAAGTGCGGCACCGTCCAGTGCTCGTCCACCGAATACCTGGCGAAGCCGCCGGCGAGCTGGTCGTAGATGCCGCCCCGGGCCATCGCCTCGGCGGTGTGCCGGGTGATCTCCAGGCTGCCCGCGTCGCCGGTGCGCTGGTGGTGGCGCAGCAGGAAGAGCAGGTTCATGTGCGGCGGGAACTTCGGGGCGCCGCCGAAGCCGGCGTTCGTCGCGTCGTACTCGTCGGCCAGTCGGGCGGCCGCGGCGTCGAGCAGCGCCGCGTCCAGCGGGGCGGTGCGGCCGCCGACGGCCTGGGCCCCGCCGATCGCCTCGACCACCGTGGCACCCTGGCGCAGCACCGCCTCGCGCTGCTCCCGCCAGGCGGTGGCGACCGACTGGAGCAACTGGACGAAGTTGGTCCGTGGGAAGTAGGTGCCGCAGAAGAACGGGGTGCCGTCCGGCGTGGCGAAGACGGTCATCGGCCAACCACCCTGGCCGGTCATCGCCTGCGTCGCGGTCATGTAGACCGCGTCCACGTCCGGGCGCTCCTCACGATCCACCTTGATCGACACGAAGTTGTCGTTCAGCAGGGCGCCGACCTGCTCGTTCTCGAACGACTCGTGCGCCATCACGTGGCACCAGTGGCAGGCCGCGTAGCCAACCGAGATGAGCACCGGCACGTCCCGACGCTTGGCCTCGGCGAACGCCTCGTCGGACCACTGCCACCAGTCCACCGGGTTGTCGGCGTGCTGGAGGAGGTACGGACTGGTGGCGTCGGCGAGTCGGTTCACCCGACGACCATAGCCAGCCGGGGCGCGGACCGCGCGGGCTCCACCCGGACTGCCGACGGTCCGCTACCCGGCCGAGGGCAGCCGGCCCGGGCCAGCACGCCCGGGCCCGGAGCCCGTCAACCCCTCCCCAGTCGGACCGCGGCGGTGTCCGCGTCACTGACAAAGACGTCGTACGTCGTGTCGTAGGAGGTGGCGTTGGCGGACACCGTCACGGTGCCCCGCCGGAACGGGACCGAGGTGAACGACGGCGAGCTGGACGTCCACCCGACCGGGCCGCCAGGAGTGCACGCCACCTCCGCCCGGACGATGCCCTCGGCGTTCTGACCGTGCCACGTCTGGGCGACGTCACCCTCGACGTACACGGTGGCCGGTGCGGTGCAGGTGACCGTGCCGTGCACCGTCACCTCGTCGGTCCGGGTGTCGATCGTGCCCGACGTCGCCACCTCGACTCCGACGGCCAGCACCGGCGGTGCCGGCGGGTTGGCGACGTGCACCTCACCCCGGGCCGTGCCGGTGCTGTAGTTGCAGCGCTGCTCGAATGTGGCGTCGAAGCGCTCCAGGTAGCCGTACGGACCCCAGGAGATGTCGGTGACGGTGAACGAGCCGGTCTGCCCGGACGGACAGATCCGGTCGTTACCGCTCAGGGCGATGCCCGGAAGTGGACTTTCGTAGGTGTTCTCGGTGGCACCGGTATAGGTGCCCACGGCCAACGGCTGGTTGACCGGCGCGCTCAGGTCGATCGTCCACGGACCGGCAGGTGGGTCGAAGACCTGCACGGTGAGATGGTTCGCCGAACCCCAGACGTTGAAGCCGTCGCCGGAGGCGGTGGAGAACGCCACTGCCGCGCCCTGGCTGATCGGGTCGTCCGGGTCGCCGCTGACCGCCAGCGAGGCGGACTCGGGCGCTTGGCCGGTGCGGGTGCGGCGAAGGCCAGCGTGCCGATCGTCGTGACGGTCAGCGCGAGTGCCGCGGCGAGGATCTGACGTTTACCGGGGAGTCGCATGATGTCCCTTCGAACGAGGATGCGTAGCAGATCAGCTGATCCACATGACTCGATCGACTGTAGGGGTTTGACAGGCGGTTGGCGGCCCCGTCCGAGACCGACCAGCGGGGTCACGCCGGGGGTTCAGGAGGCGCCGTCGGCGCGCAGCCGGAACACGTTCGACTCGGCGGAGTCACGCAGCGACCCCAGCACCGCGCCGATCTTGTCCGCCGGCATCGGCTTGAAGAAGTGGTAGCCCTGCGCGGAGGTGCAGCCCAGCTCGGCCAGGGCCGACCGCTGCTCGGCGGTCTCCACCCCTTCGGCGACCACCCGGAGCCCCAGCTCGTGCGCGAGGCCGACGGTCGTCCGTACGATCGCCGCGGCCTCCGGCGAGTCGGCCATCCGGATCACGAAGGAACGGTCGACCTTCAACTCGTCGACCGCGATCCGGGTGAGGAAGGTCAGCGAGGAGAAGCCGGTGCCGAAGTCGTCGACCGCGAGCTGCACGCCCATCGACCGGAGGGTGGCCAGCACCTCGTCGATGACCTCCAGCTCACTCATCACCACCGTCTCGGTGATCTCGAGAACCAGCCGGTGTGGCGGCACCTGGTGGCGGCGCAGCGCGTCGGCGATCTCCGCCGGCAGCCGGGGGTCGAGCAGGCTACGCGCCGACAGGTTGACCGAGATCGGGACGTCCAGCCCCTCGCGGGCCCAGTCGGCGGCCACACCGAGCGCCTTGTTCAGCACATAGCGGGTGAAGGTGCCGAGCTGCTCGCTGTTCTCCACCGGCCGGATGAAGTCGGCCGGGTTCAGCCACCCGCGCCGGGGATGCTGCCAGCGGATCAACGCCTCCACCCCGGTTGGCGCGCCGGTGGCCAGGTCGACCGCCGGTTGCAACGCCAGCACCAGCTGGTCGTCGACCTTCAAGGCCTCGCGCAACTCGGCCAGCAGGGCGAGTTGATCCGTGTTGGCCGCGTCCCGGCTGCCGTCGTACGCGGCGACGTTGCCGCCGCCCTCCTTGGCCTGGTACATGGCGATGTCGGCGCGGCGCAGCAGCTCGGTCAGGTCGGCGGTGCCCGCGTTGGCCACCACCACCCCGACCGAGACCTCGATCGACATCCGCACGCCGGCCACCTCGGTCGGCGCGGCCAGTCGCTCGGCGATCTCGCGGGCCTGGCGCAGCGCGTGAGCCATCGGGGCGGCCCGGTCGCCGAGCACGGGCACCGCCGTGAGCAGCAGGGCGAACTCGTCGCCACCCAGCCGGCCGAGTAGGTCGCCGGGGCGGACCAGCGCGTTGAGCCGGTTCGAGGTGAGCCGCAGCAGCTGGTCACCGGCGGCGTGGCCGAGGGTGTCGTTGACCTCTTTGAACTGGTTGATGTCCAGCAGCAGCAGGGCCACCGGGTGGTCGTGGGCGAGCTGCCGCAGCGACTGATCGCCCTTGCTCAGCATCGCCGCCCGGTTGGCCAGCCCGGTGAGCGGGTCGTGCACCGCCTCGTACGACGAACGAGCGGTCACCATGCGCAGCTCGCGATGGGTCGCGGCGTCGTGCAGCGCGGCGGCGAGCGCGTCGCCGAACGCGGCCACCGCGTCGCGTTCCCGGGCGGTGGGCGGTGCCGAGCGGGGGAACCGGACGCGCAGCCGACCGACCGGTGCCGCGCCGACCGACAGCGGGCGGCTCAGCTCGTGCTCGTCCGGCTCCGTCTGGTCCGGTGGGCCCGCCGTCCGGTCGACCAGTTGACCGCTGGCGTCGCCCCGGTACCGGTGCCACCGACCGTCGGCACGGGCCACCTCGACGTCCACCAGTTCGGCGTTGAACAGCGCCAGCGCCCCGGTGACCGCCGCGCTGGCCACCCCCCGCTCGTCGAGCTGGTTGAGGGCCGCGGTGGCCTCGGCGAAGGCCCGCCAGGTGCGGCGCTCCTGGTCGGCGCGGAGCCGGTACCGGTAGGTCTGCTGGAGCAGCCAGAGCAGCGGGGGCAGCAACAGCAGCCAGCGCGGATCGAGCTCCAACAGGGCGACCACCACGAGACCGACCGCCACGTTGCCGACGAACATCAGCAGTTTGCCGCGCAGCGCGGCGAGCAGCGTCGGCCCGATCGGCAGCCCGTGCCGCAGGCCCAGCGTCACCCCACCCAGCCAGGCGGTGACCAGGAGGTAGGTGATCGACCCGGCGATCACGGCCAGCGCCAGGATGGGGGTGGGCGGGGAGAGGAACGGACGCCCGAGCGCTGTGGTCACGGAGACGGCCAGCGCCGTCGCGGCGGCCAGTGACGCGGCGATCCGGACGATCTCCAGAGCCGGGCGGCGGTCGTTGTGCACTGACAGCAGCGTCCAGGCCAGCCCGGTGCCGAGCAGCGTGGCGGACGGCAGCCAACCGGCCGGGGTCAGATAGAGGCAGACGATCAGCGCCGCCTCGCCCCAGGTGATGCTCACCATGCCGGCGGCCGAGCGGAACCGCAGCCGGGCGAGCTGGGCGAGCGCGAGCACGGCGACCGCGATGCCGAAGCGGGCCGGACCGCCGAGGGGGTCGTCGGCTGGCAACCGGACGGGGATGCTCAGGCCGACCGCGGCGGCGATCACCGCGGTCAGCGTGACGGCGGCGGTGAGCACCAGCAGCCGGCCCGGTGTGCCGCGCACGCCGAGGCGATCGAACGGGTCGCCGGGCAGACCGGAGGTCATCGACCTCCTCCGTCAGCCGACCGCCCGGCCTGGCGGCGGGCGGCCGGTGCTGTGCTGGTCATCGGCGCCCCCTTCCGCACACGGCTCGGGAACTTTTGGTCCCCCCGGCGGAAGGCTAAGCCAAACCGGGTAGCCGCAACAGGGGGCGACCAACCGGTTCGGCGTGATTCACGCGCGGACTACCCGTTCCGCTGCTGCTGGTGCCCGTTGGGAGCGGGCGTGGATGAATCCCGCCCTCCCGTCCCGTCTGTCGGATCGACGACTGACGCGTCGGCCCTGCTCGGGTCGGTCGGCCCCGCCTGCTGAGAGAAACGATCGGGCAGGCGGCGCAGCCGAGAGTTCATGTTGCGGATCAGCAGGATGGTCGCGGTGGCCAACAGCAGGATGAGGAAGAGACCCATCGGGCCGGCCAGACCACCCGTGCGGGTGTCTCCGAAGTTGTTCTCCGCGAGCACCTGGGCAGCGGTCAGCATGGCGTTCCTCCGATGTGCGGTTGGTAATCAGGGTAGCTCCGCCGGAATCAGCGGGCGTGGGCCGTCTCCCGTACCCCCGCGAAGAGATCGGACTCGGGCATCGGGCTGTCGACCACCGAGCGGGCCAGCTGGAAATCCTCGGTGGGCCAGGCCCGCTGTTGCAGCTCCATCGGGACGTGGAACCAGAAGCCGTCCGGGTCGACCTGGGTGGCGTGCGCGCGCAGCGCGTCGTCGCGGACCGGGAAGTATTCGGCGCACTCGACCCGGGTGGTGATCCGCGGGCCCTTGTCCGGCCGGTCCTCCCACCGGGTGAGCCACTCCTCGTACGGCGACTCCAGGCCGGCGGCCAGCATGCCCTCGTGCAACGCCATGATCTTGGCCTTGGAGAAGCCGATGTCGTAGTAGAGCTTCAACGGCTGCCACGGCGCGCCCAGCTCCGGGTAGCGCTCCGGGTCACCGGCGGCCTCGAACGCGGCCACGCTCACCTTGTGGCACATGATGTGGTCCGGGTGCGGGTAGCCGCCCTCTTCGTCGTACGTGGTCACCACGTGCGGACGGAACTCACGCATCAGGCGGACCAGTGGGCCGGCGGCCACCTCGACGTCCTGGAGGGCGAAGCAGCCTCCGGGCAACGGCGGCAGCGGGTCACCCTCGGGCAGACCCGAGTCGACGAAGCCGAGCCAGGCCTGGTCGACGCCGAGGATCGCCCGGGCGGCGTCCATCTCGGCACGGCGGATGTCGGCGATGTTGGCCCACACGTCCGGTCGGTCGAGCTTCGGGTTGAGCACGCTCCCGCGCTCGCCGCCCGTGCACGTCACGACCAGGACGTCCACCCCCTGTGCGACATACTTCGCCGTCGTCGCCGCACCCTTGCTCGACTCGTCGTCCGGGTGCGCGTGCACGGCCATGAGACGCAGTTGCTCTGCCAACTTCGGCGCTCCTCGTCTGTGCCGGACGGTGGACCCGACCGGGCTCGACCGGCTGACCTGCCGGGATCGTTGCTCACCACACTCGGTCACCGGCCACCAGCGCAGGCACGACCTGCCATTCCTGCCGCTGGACCGGGTGGGAGGATGGGATTCTGTCATTCTTGCCGATGAGGCCGACAACAACGCCAGGAGATACCCGCCGGTGACCGAGACGCACACCACAATTTCGCCGAGCGCACCGGTATTCCCGGTCGGGCGTTACGGCCGGCGCCGGGCACCGGGCGGACGTCGCCGCCGGCTGATCTCGGCCACGGTGGCGCTGCTCCTGCTGCTCGGGACGCTGACCGTGATCTCGGTCCGGCTCTACCGCCAGTACGGCGACCCGGTCTACGACGCCCAGGTGATCACGTACACCGACATCACGGACAAGCAGGTGCTTGTCGACTTCCGGGTGACCGTGCCGCCGGGCGGATCGGCGGTCTGCGTGCTGCGGGCCCGGGACCGTTCGGGCGCCGAGGTGGGCCGGGCACAGCTCACCGTGACCGCTGATCCCGGCGACCGGCATGTCACCACCCGGCACCGCCTGGCCACCACCGCGCGGCCGTTCATCGGCGAGGTTCTGCGCTGCCAAGCACCGTCCTGAGCTGCCCGAACAGCATCGACGACGGAGCCGGACGGGCGCCTACCACGGGTAGCGGATCCGGACACCTGTGGTGATGGCCGACACGCTGTGTCGTAGCGCACTGGTAACTTGGTAGTTCACCTGTTCGCCAGCCACGCACAACTGAGGAGAACGCCTGTGTCCACTGGCAACGAGGCGCCCGCCACCTGGCTGTCGCAGGACGCGTACGACCGCCTCCAGGCCGAGCTCGACGAGCACATCGCCAACCGTCCGGCGATCGCAGCCGAGATCAACGCCCGGCGCGAGGAGGGCGACCTGCGGGAGAACGGCGGCTACCACGCCGCCCGGGAAGAGCAGGGCAAGGCCGAGGGTCGCATCCGCTACCTACAGGAGCTGCTCCGCACCGCGAAGGTCGGCGAGGCGCCGACGGCGGACGCGGTGTCGCCCGGCATGGTCGTGACGATCTACTTCGACGACGACACCGACGACACCGAGACCTTCCTGCTCGGCTCCCGGGAGATCGCGGCCACCACCGACCTGACCGTCTACAGCCCCGAGTCGGCGCTCGGCAAGGCGATCCTGGGCGGGCGCGCCGGGCAGACCTGCACCTACACGGCGCCGAGCGGGGCCGACATCAAGGTGACAGTGGTCAGCTTCGAGCCGTTCTCCGGCTGACCGTCGCCGGTCGCACCACCCGCTCCACCGCAGCTTCCCGAGGCGTGGCACCTTCCGGTGTCACGCCTCGGCCGCGAAGACCACCTGGTAGCCGCTGGCCCGCAACGCGCTGATCAGCGTGTCCGAGTGCTCCACGCCGCGGGTCTCCACCGACAGCGCCACCTCCACCTCGCCGAGGCCGAGGTGCGGGTTGGCCCGCTGGTGCTCCACGTCCACCACGTTCGCCCGGTGCTCGGCGATCTGGCTGAGCAGCGACGCGAGTTGCCCCGGCCGGTCCGAACAGCGGACTGTCACTCGCAGGTAGCGGCCGGCGGCGGCCAACCCGTGCTCGATCACCCGCAGCATCAGCAACGGGTCGATGTTGCCCCCGGAGAGCACCGCGACCACCGGTGTCTCCACCTCGACCACGCCGGCCAGCAACGCGGCGACACCCACCGCGCCGGCCGGCTCGACCACCTGCTTGCCGCGCTCCAGCATCATCAGCAGGGCCCGGGAGATGTCCTCCTCGGAGACCGTGACGATCTCGTCCACCAGCTCGCGCACGTGCTTGAAGGTGATATCCCCCGGCCGGCCGACCGCGATGCCGTCGGCGATGGTGGCGAAGGCGGGCAGCCGGACCGGCTCCCCGGCGACCAACGAGGGCGGGAACGCCGCCGCGCCGGCCGCCTGGACGCCGATGATCCGGACGTCCGGCCGCAGCGCTCTCGCGGCGACCGCCAGGCCCGAGATCAGACCGCCGCCACCCACCCCGGTGATGATCGTCTTGACGTCCGGGCACTGTTCCAGGATCTCCAGCGCCACAGTGCCCTGCCCGGCGATCACGTCGGGGTGGTCGAACGGGTGGATCAGCACCGCCCCGGTGCGCTCGGCGTAGGTGTGCGCCGCGACCAGCGACTCGTCGACGGTGTTGCCGGCCAACTCGACCTGCGCGCCGTACCCCTTGGTCGCGGCCACCTTCGGCAGCGGGGCGTTGACCGGCATGAAGACGGTGGCGTGCGTGCCGACCAGGCCAGCGGCGAGGGCCACGCCCTGCGCGTGGTTGCCCGCGCTCGCCGCGACCACGCCGCGCTCCCGCTCGGCCGCCGACAACCGGGAGATCCGCACGTACGCGCCCCGCACCTTGTACGAGCCGGCCCGTTGCACGTTCTCGCACTTGAGCCAGGTCGGCCCACCCAGTGCCGCGCTGAGCGGGCGGGAGGGTTCCAGCGGGGTGGTGCGGGTGACGCCAGCGAGCAACTCCCGTGCGGCCCGCACGTCGTCGAGACCGACCAGTTCCGTCATGCCCCGATCGTGCCACCCGCCGCCGGAGCCGTCGGCGGCGACACCGGGGCCACCGGCTCGACGGTCAGACGCCGGTCGGTGAGCCCGCGTCGACCAGGGGGTAGCCGGGGGCGTGCCGCGTCCACGGTGCGGCCATCTCGAACTGCCCGGCCACGCCGAGCAGCAGCAGCTCCGAGCCGGGTGGACCGACCAGTTGCACGGCGACCGGCAGGCCGTCCGGGCGGCGGCCGACCGGCACCACGACCGCCGGCAGGCCGGCGATGTTCCACGGGGCGGCGTACGGGGCGTACCGGATGTTGGCGCTCATGTTCGCCCGCCAGGACCGCCCCGACCAGCGTGCCGCCTCCGGTGGCGCGGTGGCCAGCGCCGGGGTGAGCAGCAGGTCGACCGAGTGGTCGGTGAAGAAGTCGACCGACCGTTGCCGCCAGCCGGCCCGGTCCGCCTCCCGCACGTAGCCGCGGCGCTGCGCCCACTCACCCAACGTGACGTGCCGCCGGGTACGCCGTTGCAGGCCGCGCCGGTCCACCCCGGAGGCGCGGACGTCGCTGGCGGCGGCGGCCAGCCAGGTGGCGATGCCCTGCAGGCCGAGCGCGGTGGGGTAGACCGGGTCGGCGGGCACCGTGTCGTGCCCGGCGGCGGCGAGAAGCCGACCGGCGGCGGCGACCGCGTCCCGGTTGGGCGCGTCAGGTGTGACACCCCGCACCGGGGAGCGCAGCGAGACGCCCACCCGCAGGCGTTGCGGCGGAACCAGCTTCTCCGGACGCCGGCCGGCGAGCACCGAGAAGCCGACGGCCGCGTCGGCGACAGTGCTGGTCAGCATGCCGTGCTCGGTGAGGCCGAACCAGTCGTCCGCGCCGAGCTGGCACGGCACCACGCCGCGACCGGGCTTGAGCCCGACCAGCCCGCAACAGGCGGCGGGAATCCGGATCGAGCCGAGACCGTCGTTGGCGTGCGCGATCGGCACCAGCCCGGCGGCGACCGCCGCGGCGGCGCCACCGGAGGACCCGCCCGGGGTACGCGTGCTGTCCCACGGGTTACGGGTCACCGCGCTGTCGTCGTCGGTGACTGCCCACAGCCCCAGCTCCGGCATCCGGGTCACGCCGAGGATCACCGCGCCGGCGCCGCGCAGCCGGCGCACCACCTCGTGGTCGGCCTCCGCGACGTCGGTGCGGGCGGCGGCCGACCCGTTCCAGGTGGGCAGGCCGGCGACGGGGGTGTTCTCCTTGACCGCCACCGGGACCCCGGCCAGCGGCAGGTTGGCCAGGTCCTCCTGCTCGTCGACCTTCTCCGCCTCGGTGATCGCCTCGCCGCCGCGAACGGCGCGGAAGGCGGCCAGGTCCCGGTCGGCCCGGGAGATGTACTCAAGGTGGTCGGCGACGACCTGGGTTGCCGAGACGTCGCCCCGGCGTACGCCCCGGGCGATCTGCTTGGCGGTCGCCCCGACCCAGGTCGCCATGATGTCCTGCACGGCCATCCTCCCCAGCGGTCAGCCCAACGCCTGCTCCAGATCGGCGAGTAGGTCGTCGACCGTCTCGATGCCGACAGACAGTCGCACGAGATCGCCGGGAACTTCAAGCGGCGAGCCGGCAGCACTTGCGTGTGTCATCCGACCCGGGTGCTCGATCAGGGATTCCACGCCGCCCAGCGACTCGGCGAGCACGAAGAGCCGGGCGCGGTTGCAGATGTCCACCGCGTGCTCCTCACCGCCGGCGGCGCGGAACGAGATCATCCCGCCGAACCGGCGCATCTGCTTGGCGGCCACCTCGTGACCTGGGTGCGACGGCAGCCCCGGGTAGATCACCTGCGCCACCTTGGCGTGCCCCTCCAGGTACCCGGCGAGCCGCTCGGCGTTGTCGCAGTGCCGGTCCATGCGTACCCCGAGGGTCTTGATGCCGCGCAGGGTGAGCCAGGCGTCGAACGGGCCGTTGATCGCGCCCATCGCGTTCTGGTGGTAGCGCAGCTCCTCACCGAGCGCGGCGTCGGCGACGACGAGCGCGCCACCGACCACGTCCGAGTGCCCGCCGATGTACTTGGTGGTGGAGTGCACCACCACGTCCGCGCCGTGCGCGATCGGCTGTTGCAGGTACGGCGAGGCGAAGGTGTTGTCCACCACCAGCAGCGCGCCCGCGTCGTGCGCCACGGCGGCCAGCGCGGCGATGTCGGCGATGCCGAGCAGCGGGTTGGTCGGCGTCTCCACCCAGACGATCTTCGTGCGCCCCGGCTGCACGGCCGCCCGGACCGCGGCCGGGTCGGAGACCTTCGCCGGGGTGAACTCCAGGCCCCACCGCTGGGCGACCCGGGCGAAGAGCCGGTACGTGCCGCCGTACGCGTCGTCCGGGATCACCACGTGGTCGCCGGGCTGGCACACGGCCCGCAGCAGGGTGTCCTCGGCCGCCAGGCCGCTGGCGAAGGCGAGCCCCACCGGCCCGCCCTCCAGCGCCGCCAGGCACTCCTGGAGCGCGTCCCGGGTCGGGTTGCCCGAGCGGCTGTACTCGTAGCCGAGGCGGGGCGCGCCGACGGCGTCCTGCGCGTACGTGCTGGTCTGGTAGATCGGTGGGATCACCGCGCCGGTGCGGGCCTCAGGATCCTGACCGGCGTGGATGGCGAGCGTCTCGAAGCCGTGACTCATGCTGGTGAGGCTAGCGCCCCGTCCCGAGGGCTGGAACGCAACCGCGCACCCGGGTGGGGGCCGGACCGAACGGTCGACCCCCGAGCGCCGACCTGTGCCCCGGCGCGCCGGTCAGCCGACCGGGACGGGCAGGACGTGCAGGGTGGCCTGGGTGACGCCGGTCCAGTCGTAGCCGACCGCGTAGAGCCTTGCACCGTTCGGGGACCAGGCCAGCGCGCCGGAGCTGAGCTCGTCACCGAGCTCGAAACGGGCCAGCTCGGTGCCGTCCGGGGTGAAGACGAAGACGTCCGGGTCGTAGCTGGCGTCCGCCCCGCCGGCGATCCGGGTGCCGTCGCGGGAGACCTCGACCGCGTTCGGGTACGCGCCGGTGGGGAACGTCGCGGACGGGGTGGTGATGTCCGCGAACGGGAACGCCTGCACCTCGTAGGGCGCACCGGCGGCGGTGTAGAGGGTGGTGCCGGTCGGGTCGAGGGCGACGTCCCGCAGGTTGCTGCCCACCACCGACCAGGCGTTCGTCCGCAGCGTGGTGAGCGCACCCGCGGTGCCGATGCCGTAGGCGTACACCGACGCCGGGCTCAACCCCGGCTGCCCGGCGAGCAGCACCGACCGGTTCTGGCCGGCCGCGGCGAGCAGCGGAAAGTCATGGAAGTCCTGCTCGGCCACCCGGGTGGTCAGCCGGGCCGGTTGGCGGCCGAGGTCGATCTGGCCGATGTTGCCGCCCCACTGGTCGCAGCCGTAGCCGAACCACAGGTAGCGCCCAGTCAACGCCAGCGACGACGGGCACTCGCCGGCGCCGGTGTCGTAGCGGGCGGACTCGACGAGCGAGCCGGTGTCGAAGGCGGCGATGGCGTTGGCGGTGGGCAGCGCCACGTAGAGCGTCCGCCGGTCGGCGCTGAGCAGCAGGTCGGTGGGGCCGGGCAGGCCCGCCAGGGTGCCGACCACCTCTCCGGTCGCGCTGGTCACCACGACGTCCGTGGACGAGCGGCCACCGCTGACGAAGACCCGGTCGCCGGCCGACACCACGTCGGCCACCGTCTTCAGCGGCAGCGGGGTCGCGGTCGGCGCGGCGGCGGCCTGGGCCTGGCCCGGAACCGCGCCGGTGAGCAGCCCGGCGGTCAACGCCGCCAGCGCCAGACTGATGCCTCTTCTGATGTGCAAGGTTCGTCCCTTCGGAGCGTCGCCACAGCACGTCACCCCCGTGCTGATCTATTCGCATTGATAAGTACCACAGGCGTCCGACACGCAGAGGGCGCCGCCTCCCGGAAGCTCCGGCATAGCCTGGGCGGATGAGCGGTTGCGTGTTCTGCGGGATCGTGGCGGGCGAGGTGCCGGCGTTCCGGGTTGCCGACACGGCCGACGGGGTGGCGTTCCTGGACACCCGGCCGGTGTTCAGGGGGCACGTGCTGGTGGTGCCCCGGGTGCACCTGGTGACCCTGGCCGAGTTGCCGGCCGAGCTGCTGCCCGGCTACTTCGCCATGGTCCAGCGGCTGGCGGTGGCGGTAGAGACCGCTCTCGGTGCCGGTGGGACGTTCGTGGCGATGAACAACAAGGTGTCCCAGTCGGTGCCCCACCTGCACACCCACGTGGTCCCCCGGACCAAGGGCGACGGGTTGCGCGGCTTTTTCTGGCCGCGCACCCGGTACGCCGACGACACCGAGGCCCAGAGGTACGCGGACCGGGTCGCCGCGGCGCTCCCGGCTGGGGCCTGACTCACTCGCACGCGGGTAAGGAAGCAGGACCCTCCGGTGTTGCACGCTGCGAGCGGTACGAGAGGAGATCCCCACCGTGTTTTTGCGCCGTATGAACGCCGAGATGGTCACGCCCGACCAGGCCCTGCCGGGCCGCCCGATCGCCATGCCGGTCGCCGACCGCCACGAGGTGCTGGGCACCCCGTTGAAGAGCCCGTTCCCTGAGGGCCTTCAGCTCGCGGTCTTCGGCATGGGCTGTTTCTGGGGCGCCGAGCGGCTGTTCTGGACGCTGCCCGGCGTTTACACCACCTCCGCCGGCTACGCGGGCGGCATCACCAAGAACCCGACGTACGAGGAGACGTGCTCCGGTCGGACCGGGCACGCCGAGGTCGTCCAGGTGGTGTACGACCCCAGCAAGATCAACTATGAGGACCTGCTGAAGGTCTTCTGGGAGAACCACGACCCGACCCAGGGCATGCGCCAGGGCAACGACGTGGGCACCCAGTACCGCTCGGCGATCTACACCACCACCGACGAGCAGCGGGCCATCGCGGAGTCGTCCCGGGACGCGTTCCAGCCGATCGTGACGCGGCCGGCAAGGGTGAGATCACCACCGAGATCGCCCCGCTCGGCAGCTACTACTTCGCCGAGGACTACCACCAGCAGTACCTGGCCCCGACCAAGAACCCGAACGGGTACTGCAACCACGGCCCGAACGGGCTGAGCTGCCCGGTCGGCGTGGCCCGCGTCGGCGGCTGACCGCCCGACACGCCGGCCCTTCGCAGCGCCGCCGCGCCACGAAGGGCCACTGGCACCACGCGGTGCTGGGGACGACCGCTGAGGTGGCCGGGCATTCCCGGTCGGCCCTGTGATCGAAATCCGTTGCCGAGCCCGACGAGAACTCGATAACGTGGCCGTACACGTGAAAGGAGGTGGTCCAGACTTGTATAGCAATCGGACTCGTGAGGTGGCTGTCAGCTAGCCGCTGTCCTCGACAGTGATCGGTCCGCCGCGAGGCGGGCAACAGCACCATCGTCGAGACCGTGTGGCAGCGGTGCGGCGAATCCACGACAGCCACCCGACCCCCGGGGTGCCGGCCAAGTCCAGCCGGCCCGCGCGAAAGCGCGGAGCGCCCCGGGGGTCGCTCCATATCCGCAGGAGTGGCCATGTCCATGCGTGAGCTGGTGGTGCTGGGTACGGCCAGCCAGGCGCCGACCCGGCAGCGCAACCACAACGGGTACGTGCTGCGCTGGGACGACGAGGTGATCCTCTTCGACCCGGGCGAGGGCAGCCAACGTCAACTCCTGCACACCACGGTCACCGCCACCGATCTGACCCGGATCTGCGTCACCCACTTCCACGGCGACCACTGCCTCGGCCTGCCCGGCACCATCCAGCGGCTCTCCCTGGACCGGGTGGCGCACCCGGTCGCCGTGCACTTCCCCGCCGGCGCGCCGAATACTTCGCCCGGCTGCGGCACGCGACCTCGTTCTACGAGACCGCCGAGCTACGGGTCGAGCCGATCGAGGCCGACGGGCAGCGGATCACCCTCGGTTGCGGCACGCTGGAGGCACGCCGGCTCCGGCACCCCATCGAGACGTACGGCTATCGGCTGGTCGAGCCGGACGGCCACCGGATGCTGCCGGAGCGGCTGGCCACGTACGGCATCGCCGGTCCGGCCGTCGGCGAGCTGATCCGCGTCGGGCACCTGGACCTCGACGGACGCCGCGTCACCCGGGACGAGGTGAGCGTGCACCGGCCGGGGCAACGGTTCGCGTTCGTGATGGACACCGGCCTCTGTGACGGGGTGTACGCCCTCGCCGAACACGCCGACCTGCTGGTCATCGAGTCGACGTTCCTGGAGTCGGAGGCCGCGCTGGCCGCCGAGGTCGGCCACCTCACCGCGGCGCAGGCCGCCCGGGTGGCGACCGAGTCCGGGGTACGCCGACTCGTGCTCACCCACTTCTCCCAGCGCTATCCCGATCCGCGCCGGTTCCACGACGAGGCGCGTGCGCACTTCGACGGTGAGCTGATCATCGCCGAGGACCTGACGACGGTGCAGCTTCCGCCACGCCGGGTAGCCTCGGCCGGGTGACCGTCACGCTCCGCCCCGCGACCGGCGACGACCTGATGGCGGTGGGTGCCCTGCACCAGCGCTCCCGGGTCGCCGCGTACTCCTCGTTCCTGCCGGCCGAGGCGCTGGCGGACCCCACGCCGGAGGCGATGGGGCGTTACTGGGTCGAGCGGTGGAGCTGGGAGCGGGACACCCACCGGATGACGCTCGCGGAACGGGCCGGGGCGCTGGTCGGCTTCAGCCACCTGGGCCCGGACGACGAGGACGATCCGGCGACCGGGCTGCTCAACGCGATCCACCTGGACCGGCCGAGCAGGGCCGGGGCATCGGCCGCCTGCTGATCGTGGACGCCCTGGACGCCATGCGCGTGCAGGGCTGGCGGCGCGCGGCGCTCTGGGTGCTCCGCGACAACGCCCACGCCCGGGCGTTCTACGAGCGCGGTGGCTGGACCCCGACCGGAGCAGAGCGTGCGGAGCACATCGGTACGGCCCTCACCCCGCAAGTCCGCTACACCCGCCCCCTCTGAACTGCCCGGCCCGGCAGCAACCCAGCCACCCCCACCCCAGCGTCGCGGGCTGGCCCGCCAGGCCGGTGTGCTGTCGAGCGGTATACCTCAGAGGTATGAATATGACTCTGAGGTATACCGCTCACTACCGCATCCGCCCCGACGGAGGTGACCGACGGTCGCCGCCGGCCACCGGCTGCGCCCACAGCCCCGGCCAGGGTCAGGACTCACTCGTCTAGTGGGCACCCAGGTGGGCCAGGAGGTCCTGGCGGGTGAGGACGCCCTTGGGCTTGCCGTCGACGAGCACCAGCGCGGCGTCGGACTTCTCCAGCAGACCGACCGCCTCGCTCACCGGCTGACCGCCGCCGATCATCGGCAGCGGAGCGCCCATGTGCCGCTCGATCGTGTCGTGCAGGTGAGCCTGGCCGGTGAAGAGCGCGTCGAGCAGGTCCCGCTCGGCGATCGAGCCGGCCACCTCACCGGTAACCACCGGCGGTTCGGCCTTGAGCACCGGTAGCTGCGAGACGCCGTACTCGCGCATGTAGTCGATCGCGTCCCGGACGGTCTCCGTCGGGTGCACGTGCACCAGCTCGGGCAGCCCGCCGGGCTTGCTGGCCAGCGCGGCGGCCACCGTCGGCTCGGCACCGGAGTTGTCGAGGAAGCCGTACCGGGCCATCCACGAGTCGTTGAAGATCTTCGAGAGGTAGCCCCGGCCGCCGTCGGGCAGCAGCACGACCACCACGTCGTCCGGGGCGGCCCGGCGGGCCACCTCCAGCGCGGCGACCACCGCCATCCCGCAGGAGCCGCCGACCAGCAGCCCCTCCTCGCGGGCCAGCCGACGGGTCATCTCGAACGACGCCTTGTCGGAGACCTCGACGATCTCGTCGGCGACACCCCGGTCGTACGTCTCCGGCCAGAAGTCCTCGCCGACGCCCTCCACCAGGTAGGGCCGGCCGGTGCCGCCGGAGTAGACCGAGCCCTCCGGGTCCGCCCCGATGATCCGGACCCGCCCCTCGGAGGCCTCCTTGAGGTACCGGCCGATGCCGGAGATGGTGCCGCCGGTGCCGACGCCGGCCACGAAGTGGGTGAGCCCGCCGTCGGTCTGCTTCCACAGCTCCGGGCCGGTGGTCTCGTAGTGCGAGCGCGGGTTGGCCGGGTTGCTGTACTGGTTGGGCTTCCAGGCGCCGGGGATCTCCCGGGTCAGCCGGTCGGAGACGTTGTAGTACGAGCGCGGGTCCTCCGGGGCGACGGCGGTCGGGCAGACCACCACCTCGGCGCCGTACGCCCGGAGCACGTCCTGCTTGTCCTGGCTGACCTTGTCCGGGCAGACGAAGACGCACCGGTAGCCCTTGAGCTGGGCTACCAGGGCCAGCCCGACACCGGTGTTGCCGCTGGTCGGCTCGACGATGGTGCCGCCGGGCCTGAGCAGGCCGGCGGCCTCGGCGTCCTCCACCATCCGCAGCGCGATCCGGTCCTTCACCGAGCCGCCCGGGTTGACGTACTCCACCTTGGCGAGCACTGTCGCCTGGATGCCCTTGGTGACGTTACGCAGACGCACCAGCGGGGTGTTGCCGATCATGTCGACGACGTTGTCGTAGTACTGCACGGTGTGCCCTTCGTTGCGGCGCCGGCGATGGCGGCCGGGCAGACGTTTCCTCGCCCAGCGTACGTGCCGTCAGGGCACCAGCCCGCCCGGGATGACCGAGCTGCGACGGGCCTCCCACTCGAGGAAGCGGTCGGTCTCGGCGAGCACGCTGCCGGCCAACCAGGTGATCATGACCGCGTCGTCGGCCAGTCCGAAGATCGCCAGTGGGATCTCCGGGAGCAGGTCGATCGGCGAGACGATGTACGCCGTCGCCGCCGTCATCAGGGCCAGCCGGAGACCGCCGTCGTACTCCCCCTTGGTGGTGGCCCGGATCATCCGGGGCAGCGCGGCCAACCGGGTGCCCAGTGACGGGCCGCCGCGCGCCCCGGCCGCCAGTGCCCGCGCCAGGGCCGTGAACGCCGCGCTGCGCTTCAGTGTCTTACCCATCGTCGCGCTCCTCTCCGCCGGATCATCGTGGCGGGTCGGCGCAAGTCGGCCGGCCTCTCCGGTACCGGTACCCCGTCGCGTCGGTTTCCAGGCACCCGGCTGCCGTCACGACGACAGCGATGTGTCGTCCCCGCGCGATAATGTCGCGGTATGGGGGTGGCACGTTCCGTCGTACCCGGTGGTGAGCGCTGGCGGCAGGCCCGGCGGTTCGCTCGGCTGGCTGCCATCGGGACCGGCGCCACCGCGGCGGCCGCGGTGGCGACCGGCGGGGTGCTGCTCGGCCAGGCCCGCCAGGCCCGCCGCACCATCCCGATGGCCGAGGCGCCGCCGCCGCGCTGCGACGGTAGGTACGGCGCGAAGTTTCCCGGCCCGGCGCTGACCATGGTCGTGCTCGGTGACTCGTCGGCGGCCGGCTACGGGGTGCACCGCCGCCGGGAGACGCCCGGCGCGCTGCTCGCCACCGGCCTGTCCCGCCGGCTGAACCGGCCGGTGCAGGTGCATCGCTTCGCGGTGGTCGGTGCCATCTCGGCCGCGCTCCGCCACCAGGTGGAGGCGGCGCTGGAGTGCCGACCCGACCTCGCGGTCATCCTCATCGGCGGCAACGACATCACCAACCGCACCCCGCGCGGGCTGGCGGTGCGCTATCTCGTCGAGGCGGTGCACACCCTGCGCGACGCGGGCTGCGAGGTGGTCGTCGGCACCTGCCCCGACCTGGGCGCGATCCGCCCGATCCAGCCGCCGCTGCGCTGGCTGGCGCACCAATGGAGCCGTCAACTCGCCGCGGCCCAGACGGTGGCAGTGGTCGAGGCGGGCGGCTGGACGGTCTCCCTCGGTGACCTGCTCGGCCCCCGGTTCGTGGCGGAGCCGACCCGGATGTTCGCCTGGGACCGGTTCCATCCCTCCGCCGAGGGCTACGCGATGGCCGCCGCCGCGCTCCTCCCGACGATCCTCTCCGCCCTCGGCGCGACGCAGGAACGGCGGGCCACACCGACGCGGGGAGAAGGCGTACGGTCGCTGCCGGAGGCCGCGCAGGTGGCGGCCCGGCACGCCGGCACGGAGGTCAGTGGCGTCCAGGTTCGGGGCCACGACCGAGGTCCGGCCGGCCGGTGGGCGCAGCTGCGCCGCCGGGCGTTCTTCGGTGTCGGGGCGGTGCCGCAGCACGGGTCCGCCTCGGGCACCTCGACAGTGGAGGGACTGGCATGAACGAGCGCAGCGCGCCGGGCGTGACCTCCGGCCGCACCGGCCGACTGGGTCGGGCGGCGGCGTTCTCGCTGCTCGCCGGCACCGTCGGGGGCGCTGCCGTGCTCGCCGGTGAGGCGTTCGTCGCCCGGCACCGGCGCTACGCCCAACCGGAGCTGGGGCTGGCCCTGCGTGCCACCATCGGCCGGGCGGGCGCTGCCCCGCTGCGGCTGGTGCTGCTGGGCGACTCGTCCGCGCTGGGCGTGGGTGTCGACCGGCTGGAGGACACCATCGGCGGGCAGCTCGCCAACCTGCTCGCCGAGGGCCCGACCGGCCGCCGCGTGCACCTGTCCAGCGTCGGCGTCTCCGGGTCCCGCTCGACGGATCTGGCCACCCAGGTGGCCCGGGCCCTGCTCGGTGATCGGCCCGACGTGGCGCTGATCCTGATCGGCGCGAACGACGCCACCGGGCTGCGCCGTCCCGCCGACGCTGCGGCCTATCTCGGCGCGGCGGTGCACCGGCTGCGTGAGGCGCGCGTCCAGGTGGTGGTGGGCACCTGCCCCGATCTCGGCGCGGTGCGTGCCATCGCGCCGCCGCTGCGCCAGGTGGTCGGCTGGTCCGGGCGTCGGATGGCCCGAGCCCAGACCACGGCGGTGCTGGAAACGGGCGGTTCGGTGGTCGACCTGGCCGCCGAGACCGGGCCGGTGTTCCGGGCCGACGCGGGGACGCTCTGCCCGGACGGCTTCCACCCCTCCGCCGACGGCTACCGGGTCTGGGCGCACGCGCTGCTGCCGGCCGTCGCCACGGCGGCGGCGGCCACCACCCGGCGCTAGATCGTCGCTGGCCGGGGTGACATTTCCCGCCGCGCCGGCTCCTTCCGCGCCAAGTTACCGGCGGGTTAACGTTGGCCCATGCCGATTGAGTCGTCCCGCGACGCTGTCATCGTCGCCACCGCCCGTTCCCCCATCGGCCGTGCGCACAAGGGGTCGCTGCGCGATGTCCGCTCCGACGACCTCGCCACGACCATCGTCCAGGCCGCGCTGGACAAGATCCCGCAGCTCGACCCGACCACGATCGACGACCTCTACCTCGGGTGCGGCCTGCCCGGCGGCGAACAGGGCTTCAACATGGGCCGGGTGGTGTCCACGCTCCTCGGCCTGGACACGGTGCCCGGCGCCACGCTGACCCGCTACTGCGCCTCGTCGTTGCAGACCACCCGGATGGCGATGCACGCGATCCGGGCCGGCGAGGGGGACGTGTTCGTCTCCGCCGGCGTGGAGATGGTCTCCCGCTACGCCCGGGGCAGCTCGGACGGGCTGCCTCCGGAGGCGCAGGCAGTGGTCGGCGGCGGCTGGGAGAATCCGCGCTTCGCGGCGGCCGGGGAACGCTCGAAGCTCCGCGCGCAGGGCGGCGCCGAGACGTGGACCGACCCGCGGGAGGCCGGTGAGCTGCCCGACATCTACCTGACCATGGGGCAGACCGCGGAGAACCTGGCCCAGGTGTACGACGTCACCCGCGCCGACATGGACGAGTTCGGCGTCCGCAGCCAGAATCTCGCCGAGAAGGCGATCGCCGACGGCTTCTGGGCCCGGGAGATCACCCCGGTCACCACCCCGGACGGCACCGTGGTGAGCACCGACGACGGTCCCCGGGCCGGCGTCACCCTGGACGCGGTCGCCGGCCTGAAGCCGGTCTTCCGCCCGGACGGCCGGATCACCGCCGGCAACTGCTGCCCGCTCAACGACGGCGCGGCCGCCGTGGTGGTGATGAGTGCCCAGCGGGCCGAGGACCTCGGGCTCACCCCGCTGGCCCGGATCGTCTCCACCGGGGTGACCGCCCTGTCGCCGGAGATCATGGGCCTCGGGCCGGTCGAGGCGTCCCGGCAGGCGCTGCGCCGAGCCGGCATGACCATCGACGACGTCGACCTCGTCGAGATCAACGAGGCCTTCGCCGCCCAGGTCATCCCCTCCTACCGGCAGTTGGGCATCCCGGAGGAGAAGCTGAACGTGATGGGCGGCGCCATCGCGGTCGGGCACCCGTTCGGCATGAGCGGCGCCCGGATCACCGGCACCCTGCTCAACGCACTCCAGTGGCACGACAAGACCATCGGTCTGGAGACGATGTGCGTGGGCGGTGGCCAGGGCATGGCCATGGTGCTGGAGCGGCTCAGCTGAGCTGACGCCGGCGCGCCCGCCGCTCGGCTCGCGGAGGCGGGGGCCTCAGAGCGCGCCGCGGGTCGCCGTCACCTCGGCGGCGGCCCGCGCCAGCACCTCGTCGCCGCCCCGGCGGCCAGCAGGTCGGCCGTCACCACCCGCAACTGGTCGGGCAGGGCCAGGTCGTTGTCGAGCCGGGGGACGACCCGACGGGGCTCCCCCTCGGCGTCGGCGGCCAGGTTGGCGATCTCCTGGACCAGACGGTGCACCAGGTCGGCGCGGGACACGTTGCCGGTGGTCGCGACCGCTGCCCACCGCGGCTGCTCCCAGTGCCCGACCTGACGGACCAGCAACCGCACGGCCTGATCCAACTCCGCTGCGCTCATCGCCGCCGAGTCTACGGCCGGCACTCCCACGGCGGGTCCGGCCGGTCAACGGCGCAGGTAGCTGAGCAGGCGCAGCAACTGCCAGTACAGGAAGACCAACCCGGTGAGCAGGCCGAACGCGGTCAGCCACGCGTACCGGCGGGGTCGACCGTCGCGCACCGAGCGCTCGACGAGGTCGAAGTCGAGGATGAAGCTGAACGCCCCGGCGATGATGGCCACCACCGAGAAGGCGTACGGCAGCCAACCCACCTCGCCGCTGACGCTGTAGACCGCCAGACCCGGCCGCCCGGTGAACAGGTACGACACCAAATTGACCACGCTGAGCACGGCGATGCCGAGCAGCGTGCCGATCACCAGCCGCGCCAACCGGGGCGTCGCCCGGATCACCCGGGCCCGGTAGAGCGCCGCCATGCCGAGGAAGACACCGAACGTGCCGGCCACCGCCTGCACCACGATGCCCGGGTAGACCTGCTCGAAGGTGCGGCTGGCGACCCCCAGTAGCAGCCCCTGGAGAACCGCGTAACCGACGATCGGCACCGGGTTGGTGATCCGCCGCAGCGAGATGACCAGGACCAGTGCGATCGAGGCGAGCGCGCTACCGGCGAGCGCGGCGCCCAGCCACACGACGTCCGGGATCACCGCCCAGGAGACCGCCGCGGTGGCGCCGGTGACGAGCAACAACCCGACGGTACGGACCACCACGTCGTCGACGGTCATCGGCTCGACGTCACGGGCGCCGAGCACCCGGGCCTCCACCCGGCCGGTCTCGTCGAGCCGGTTGAGCACCGGGTTGTTGCTGCGCACCGTCGCTCCCTTCGCCCGCGTACCCCTCGCAGCCACTCTGCCCCGGGCGGGCCGGCGGCGGCGGGCAAACGGCGCGGACGACGGCGCCCGCCCCCGCGAGAGCGGGAGCGGGCGCCGGTCGGCAGTGCGGACGAGGTCAGTCGTCGCCCTGGAAGTAGCTCAGCATGCGCAGGATCTCGATGTAGAGCCAGACCAGGCTGACCAGGATGCCGAACGCGGCCACCCAGGAGTAGCGCTGCGGCAGGCCCATCCGGACGCCGTCCTCGATCTCCTTGAAGCTGAGCACGAAGCTCAGCGAGGCGACCACGATGCAGACCAGGCTGAAGCCGATGGCCAGCGGGCTGCCGTCACGCAGCCCGGTGTTGACGTCGAACAGGGCCAACACCAGGTTGATCAGCATGACCGCGAAGAGACCGGCCATGACCGCGATCATGCCCTTGACGAACGCGGGGGTGGCCCGGATGACCTTCGCCTTGTAGAGCATCGCCATCAGGAAGAAAATGCCGAAGCTGGCCGCGGCGGCCTGGAGCACGATGCCGTCGTACGCCGTCTCGAAGGCCTTGCTGACCATGCCGACGAAGACACCCTCGACGACCGCGTACGCGATGACCAGCGCGGGGTTGGCCATCCGGGAGAACGAAATGATCAAGCCGAGGACCAGGCCGACCACCGCGGCGCCGATCCAGGCGGTCCCGACGAACCGGTCGGGCACCAGCACCCAGGCGGCCGCGGCGGTGACGCCGAGGATGCCGAGCAGGGCGACCGTCTTGACGACCACGTCGTCGACAGTCATCGGCGCCACGGTCGGTGGCGCCGCCGGGTAACCGGCCTGGGACGGGTACTGCTGGGGAATGCCGGGCTGTCCGTACGGCCCGGCCGGGGCGTACCCGGCGGAGCGCTCCCGCTCGGCCGCCTGGCCGAGCCGGGCGAGCACCGGGTTCGAGGTCTTCACTGTCTGGCCTCCCTCAGGGGGTCGTTTGCACGTGAACGTGCCCTCCAAGAGTAAACGGCGCAGCCAAGTCCTGGTGATCACGAATGAGAATGCGTGGCAGCCGACCGGTGCCCGGGGCGGGGGTCGAACCCGCACGCCTTGCGGCAGCCGCTTTTAAGGCGGCCGTGTCTGCCGTTCCACCACCCGGGCGGGTGGCACCGGCGCGCCGACACGCACGGTGCAACTGTCACCGTAGCGGGTCTGCGGCGACCCGGCGTACCCCGGCGGCCTGGTCACATTAGGGTCGATGCCGTGAGCAGCGCAGCCCCAACGGCCTCCGACGCCGCCCGCGAGCAGGCCTTTCGCCTCGCCGATCGGGTCAACCGCCGACCTTGGGCCGCCCGGCTGCTGACCGCAGCCCACCGACACCGGACGGACCTGATGGTCGCTCTGGTCTGGGCGGTGCTGGCCGGCTGGCTCACCCACGGCCTGTGGCCCGACCCGGGCAGCCGCACCCTGGCGCTCAACCCGGAGGACCAGACCCTCTACGAATGGTTCCTGGCGGTGGACGCCCGCGCGCTGCTCGGCGACTTCGACCTGCTCACCGACCGGCTCAACGCCCCCGACGGCGTCAACCTGATGGCCAACACGACGGTGATCGCGCTCGGCGTCGTCTGCTCGCCGGTCACGTTGCTGCTGGGCGCGCCGGTCACCTTCGCGCTGCTCGCCGCCGCCAACCTCGCCGGCACCGCCCTCGCCTGGTACCTGCTGTTCCACCGGACGCTGCGGGCCCGCCGGCTCGCCGCCGCGCTCGGCGGCGGGCTGTGCGGATTCGGCCCCGGCATGGTCTCGCAGACCAACAGTCACCTGCACATGACCGCCCAGTGGCTGGTGCCGGTGATCATCTGGCTGGTGGTCCGGCTGCTGCGGGCGTCCGACCCCGGGCCGGCGACCCTCGACGTCGCCGGCCAGGCCCGCACCACCGGACCGGGCCGCCGACGGATCATGACCTCCGCGGCGGGGCTGGCCGCCGCGGTCACCGCGCAGGTCTTCATCGGCGAGGAGGTCCTCTTCCTCGCCGCGATCACGCTGCTGGTGATGGCGATCAGCTACGCCGTGACGGACCGGGACCTGGCCCGCCGGGCGCTGCCCAACTTCACGGCCGGCCTGGCGGTCGCCGCCGGGCTGGCCCTGCTGGTGCTCGGCTACCCGCTGTGGTTCCAGTTCGCCGGGCCGCAGGGCGTCGCCGACGGGATGTTCACGCCGGCCTACTTCTCCGCCGACCTGAGCAGTTGGTGGACGGTCTCCCCGCTGTCGGTGGTCGGCAGCGACGAGTCGGCCCGGCTGACCACCGGCCCGGCCGAGTACAACACCTTCCTCGGCTGGCCGCTGCTCCTGGCCGCCGTGGCCTGCGCGATCTGGGTGGGGCGACGCCGACTGGTCTTCGCGTGCGTCGTGGCCGGCCTGGTGATGGGTGCGCTCTCGCTCGGCCCGGAGGTGGTGCTCGGCGGCACCAAGACCGCCATCCCCGGCCCGTACGCGCTGATCGGCGGGCTGCCCGTGGTGGACGGGGCGTTGCCGATGCGGTTCGCGCTGGCGTTGCTGCCGATCGTCGCGACGGTGCTGGTCCTGGCGGTCGACCGGGCGCTGGCCGGTGCCGGCCGGGCACGGCGGCTGGTGCCGGTCGCCGTCGGGGTGGCACTCATACCGATCTTCCCGACTCCGCTGCCGACCACCGGCCGACCGGCCGTGCCGGAGTTCGTCACCGGCGGCCACTGGCGGCAGTGCGTACGCCCCGGCGGGGTGCTGGTCCCGGTGCCCCTGCCCACGCCGAAGGAGCCCTGGCCGATGCGCTGGGCGACCGCCGCCGACGCCGGCTTCGGTCTGCCCGAAGGGTTCTTCATCGGCCCGTACGGGCGGGGCGGCACCGCCGCGATGGGCACCTTCAAGCAGCCCACCTCGGCGCTGCTGGCGGACGTCGCCCGGCGCGGCGACCAGCCGGCCATCGGCGACGAGCAGCGCCGGCAGGCGGCCCGGGACGTGGACTTCTGGGGCGCCTCCTGCGTGGCGTTGGCCGACGACGCGCCGCACGCCGACAGCCTCCGCAGCACCCTGGAGCAGCTCTACGGCCCCGGCACCCGGATCGCCGACGCCTGGACCTGGCGCGTCTGAGGACGTACGACGAGGGGCCCCGCCGAAACGGCGGGACCCCTCGTCGTCGCTCGGTCAGACCCGGGGTGCGCCGACCGGCTGGGACGCCTCGGAGAACTCCTCGCGCGGGTCGTGCAACTGCCCGAGGGCGACCACCTCACGCTTGAGGAAGAACGCCAACGACCAGTCCACCACCACCCGGACCTTGCGGTTGAACGACGGGATCCGGCTCATGTGGTACGTCCGGTGCATCACCCACGCCGGCCAGCCGGTCATCTTGATCCCGTACACCTGGGCCACGCCCTTGTGCAGGCCGAGGCTCGCGACGCTGCCGACGTGCTTGTGCTTGTAGTTGACCGGCTCGCGGCCCCGGATCACGGCCGCGATGTTGTCGGCCATCCGGGCGGCCTGGCGGACCGCGTGCTGGGCGCTCGGCGAGCAGAAGTTGCCGGGCTCCTTGGTCAGGTCCGGCACCGCGGCGCAGTCGCCCGCGCTCCACGCGCCCTCGACGATCTGGTCGCCGTCGACCACCTGGAGAGTGGGCAGGCAGGTGACCCGCCGGCGGTCGTCCCGCGGCAGGTCGGTCGCGTCCAGCATCGGCGACGGCTTCACACCCGCCGTCCAGACGATCGTGTCGGACCGGAAGCTGTCACCGTCGGAGAGCTTGACCACCCCGTCGACGCAGGACTCGAGCCGGGTGTCCAGCCGGATGTCCATGTTCCGCTTCATCAGCTGCTGCACGGTGTACGCGCCCATGTCCCGGTCGACCTCGGGCAGCACCCGCTGGGTGGCCTCGACCAGCACCCAGCGGACCTCGTCCTGCCTGAGTTCCGGGTAGTAGCGCAGGGCGTCGCGAGCCATGTCCTCCATCTCGGCGAGCGCCTCGATGCCGGCGTACCCACCGCCGACGAAGGTGAAGGTCAGCGCCGAGCGGCGGACGTCCGGGTCCGGCGTGGCCGCGGCCACGTCGAGCCGGTCCAGCACGTGGTTGCGCAGGTAGATCGCCTCGCCGATGGTCTTGAACCCGATGCCCTGCTCGTGCAGACCGGGAATCGGCAGGGTGCGGGAGACCGAACCCGGGGCCACGATCACGTGGTCGTAGGTGATCTCCCGGGCCGGGCCGCTGATCGGCTGCACGGTGGCCACCTTGCGGGCGTGCTCGAGCCGCGTGACCGTGCCGGCGACCATCTTGCAGCGCCGCAACTCCCGCCGCAGCGGCACCACGGAGTGGCGCGGGGAGATGTTGCCCGCCGCCGCCTCGGGCAGGAACGGCTGGTAGGTCATGTGGGGTTGGGGGTCCACCACCATGACCTCAGCCTCACGGGAGCTGAGCTTCTTCGACAGGCGCAGGGCGGCGTACAGACCGACGTGCCCGGCACCCACCACAAGGATCCGCTTCGGATTCACGTTGTCTATCTTTCCCCGGCCGGCTCAGGTAATCCCGCTCGCGCCCCCCATCTGTGACGGAGCACAACCCCTGTGACCTGCCTAACCCTCGCGCAACAGCGGTCACCGACGGCGCAGCAGCCAGCCCAGCAACGCGGCCGTCCCCACCGCCACCAGCAGCCCCAACACGGTCACCCACTGGTATCCGGCGTCCCCACCCGTCCCCGCCGCCTGCAACAACAGCACCCCCAGCACGGCGCTGCCCAGCAGGACGGCAGCCGACCGGGTCAACCAGCGGGTGATCAACTCGGGGTCCACCACGGCGTCGTACGGCAGCAACGCGGCCAGCGCACAGAGCGTGTGCCCCAGGTAGAGCAGGGTCGCCACGGCGAGCAGCCGCCACAGCGCGACCGGACGGCCGTACCCGTCGGTGGCGAGCAACCAGCCGCCGACCGTGACCAACGCCGTGAAAGTCGCCCAGAGCCGGCGCGGACCGAACGCGGGCAGGAGCGCGGCCACCGCCAGGAACAGGATCGGTCGGCCGGAGAGCACCTCGGCGGGGAAAGCCAGGGCAAACCCGGCAAGCACGACGACGAAGATCGCGGCCCGCACCAGCAGTGGGGCGGCGCTGATCCGCGCGACGGCGTTCTGGGTCGCCCGTACCCGCCCGGTGACGGCGTCGATCATCTGCGCCTACCCTCGTTCGCGACTGCGGGGCTCGCAAGCTCACTCCTCGCGCTCACCGCACCCGCCTTTCGTTCGCGACTGCGGGGCTCGCAAGCTCACTCCTCGCGCTCACCGACCACCCACCCTTGGCGCCGTCGCCAACGGGCCACGTCCCGCAGCACCTGGTCCAGGCTGCCGGCGCCGGCCCAGCGCACCACCGGCACGCCGTGCTCCCGGAGCTGTCCGATCATGATCTCCCGATCCAGGCGCCACAGCCGGTACGCCACCTCGGCCCAACCCCGGTCCTTCGGCGACGCCAGGTCGGCCGGCAACGTGTCGACCGCCACCACGAACCGCCCGCCGCGGGCCAACCGGGCGAGCATCTGCGCCGACCGTTCGTCCAGCAGCGGGGTGAGCACCACCACCAACGCGTCCGAGGAGAGCAGCTGCGGGCCGAAGACCTGGTCGTACGGCTCGTGCGCGGACGCGTGCACCCGGACGTCGAGCAGCCACTCCAGCACTGTCAGGTACTGCCGCCGGCCGGCGGCCGGACGCAGCCGGCGGGCCGCCGGCCCGTACTCCAGCAGGGACACCCGGTCGCCGCGGTGCAGGTAGTGCTCGGCGATCGCGGCGGTGGCCCGGACGGTGGTGTCCAGCACCGAGGCGGCGCCGCCCACCCCACCGGAGCGGCCGGCCTCGGCGAGCACGTCGAGCAGCACCACCACCTCCGCGTCCCGGTCGGAGAGGGTGGCGGCCACGTGCAGCTGCCGGGCCCGCAACGACACCCGCCAGTCGATCCGGCGCAGCCGGTCTCCGGGGGCGAAGACCCGTACGCCGGCCAGTTCGCCGCCCTCACCGGGCCGCCGGGAGTGGTGCGCCCCGACCAGGCCGGCGGCGCGGGGCATCGCCTCCACCGCCTCGAACGGCTCGGTACGCGGGTACACCCGCACCCGGACCGGCTCGGTGATCACCGCCCGGGAGACCAGCAGGCCGCCCGCCGTGGCGACCCGGGCACCCGCCGGGCCGACCGGATGCCGACCCCAGCGCAGGGCGTTACCGGCCAGCTCCAGGTCCACCGCCGCACCCGTCGGCACGGACGTCACGAACGGCCGATCCGCGGCGGAACGCCGCGCGCCATTCGCCGGAGTCGGCGCGCCGGCCTCCGCAGTGACATTCGGTGCCACCACGTCGCCGGCCTCGTCGCGGGCGAAGCCGGCCCGGTCGATCCGCAGCCACGGTGACACCCGGGACCGCACCACCACCAGGTCGTAGTCGACAGTGTCCGGGTTGCCGACGCTCACCGCGGCCGTCACGTCGCCACCCTCTACCAGTGGCCCGCCGTCACCGGAGGTGATCCACACCTGGGGCAGCGCCGTGGGCCGGCGACGAAGCGCGTACGCGGTGCCCAGCGCGAACGGGGCGGCGAGCACGATCAGGTCGACCCGACCCAGCAGCACGCCCGCCACCAGCAGCAGACCGGCGAGCAGCACCGCCCGGCCGAGCGCCGGGGTGGGCGCCCAGCCGGCGGCCGGTTCCGGTTCGCTGGCTCTCGACACGGTCGGTCCGGTCATCAGCGCCGGGGCCCACCGGCGGCGTAGCTGGGCAGCGCGCCACTGGCCGGGGCGGGCGTCGCCTCCAGCACCTCGCCCACCACGAACGCCGGGTCGACCGGCGCAGCCACATCTCCGGCCGCAACGTGATCCGGTGGGCCAGGGCGGGCGCCGCCACCGCCTTGACGTCCTCGGGCACCACGTAGTCCCGTCCGCCGAAGACCGCGCGGACCCGGGCCAGCAGCAGCAGCGCCAGCGAACCGCGAGGTGAGGCACCGACCAGCACCGACGGGTGCTCCCGGGTGGCCGCGGTGAGCGACACGATGTACCGGCCGATGGAGTCCTCCACCACCACGTCCTCCAGGGCGGCCTGCATGGCCCGCAGCGTCGCCGCGTCCACCACCGCCTTGATGTCCGCCTCCTCACGGCGGCGGCCCATCCGGCGGCGCAGCACCTCCCACTCCTCCTCGTGCTGCGGGTAACCGAAGGACACCCGCAGCAGGAACCGGTCCAGCTGCGCCTCGGGCAGCGGATAGGTGCCCTCGTACTCGATCGGGTTTGCGGTGGCCAGCACGTGGAACGGCTCGTCCAGCTTGTAGGTCACACCCTCCACCGAGACCTGCTTCTCCTGCATCGCCTCCAGCAGCGCGGACTGGGTCTTCGGCGGGGTCCGGTTGATCTCGTCGGCGAGGAGCAGGTTGGTGAAGACCGGGCCGGCCGGAAGGCGAAGTCGCCGTTGCGCTGGTCGTACAGGAACGAGCCGGTGACGTCGGCGGGAAGCAGGTCGGGGGTGAACTGCAACCGGCGGAAATCCAGCCCGAGCGCCTGGGCGAAGGAGCGCGCGGTGAGCGTCTTACCGAGCCCCGGCAGGTCCTCCAGGAGCACGTGCCCGCCCGCGAGGATGCCGGCGAGGACCAGCTCCAGGGCGTCCCGCTTGCCGACCACGACGGTGCCGACCGCGTCCAGGACCGCGCGAGCCAGCTGGCCGACCTCGGCGGGGGCGATGCTCCGGTCCACGTCGTTCATCAGATGCTCTCCAGTTCGGCGACGATCACCGCGAGGTCGCGCGGTGACGGGGTGCGGCGAGGCGGGGTCTCCAGGAACGTCCACAGCCGCTCGCCCAGCAGGGCGCGGGCGCGGGCCGGGTCGACTCACGGGTGACGCCGTGCTTCAGGCGCAACCGCTCGTCGGCCAGTTCACCGATCCGGGGAAGGACGGTGCCGGTGAACCGTTCGGGTCGGGTGCTGGACCAGTCCAGTGGCCACTCCCACCGGTTGATCGCGGTCCGCAGCGCGTCCCGGGCACCGAAGTGGTAGCTGCCGTCCTCCTCGCCCGTCCCGGCCCGACCACCCGCCGGTGGCGGGGGTGGCGGCGCGAGCAGGGCGGTGACCCGACGCACCGCCAGCACGGCGAGCACCCCGGCGATCAGTACCGGCAGCGAGACCTGGAGGCCCACCGCGCGGAGACCGACGAGCAGTACCGCGACCAGCGCGGCGGCCCAGGCGAGGGAGCGCAGCACCGGACCCCACCGGGAGGAGCGGCCCTGCGGACCGGCCGGCGCCGCCTCCTCCTCGAACGCGAGCAGGTCGTCGATGCTGGTGCTACTGCTCAAGGCTCACCGCCGAGGTCAGCTCTCCGCGCAGCCGGCGGAGCGCGGCGCGTGCCTGGTCGCGGGTGCGCTCGTCCACCGGTCGGGTGGCGTAGCGGGCCTCGCGGTAGACGTCCGCGAAATCGGCGAGCACGTCGGTGCTGACGATCGCCGGCACGCCGGCCGTCGGGTCGCCGCGCAGCAGGCGGCTGACCAGGTCGGTGGAGGTGTCCCCGGCGAGCCGTGGCACACCTGCCGCGGCGGCGGCCTCCTCCAGCCGCACCCAACAGGCGATCACCGCCACCCGGGGGTCGGTGTCCCGGTCGTCGAGTTCCACCAGGCCGGCGTCGAGCGCGGCGACCACCTCACGGGCGGTGCCCTCGGCGCTGCGTCTGGTCCGTTGCGTCGGCAGCGCCCGGGTGGTGCGGCGCAGCGCCCCCCGGATCAGGACCCAGCAGAGGTATCCGAGGGCGGCGAGGATGGCCGACCCGAGCAGGACCATCGCCACGGTGGCGATCCACTGCGGGATGTGCGCCTGGGTGGCCTCGCCGGCGTCGCGCGGCTCGATCGGGATGGACGGCGACGGCTCGACGGTCGGGTACTCCGGAACCCAGGGGATGTTGTCCGCAGCCGGCGGGATGCGACTGGCCCCGATCGACGAGTGGGCGGACGCCAACGCGGCACCGACGAGCAGGACCGCCACCACCCCCACCGGCCACCACCGGCGTAGCAGGCCGATCACCGGGCGCAGCGCACCCGGCTCGGCGGCCGGTGGTGGCGTGGGCGGGCGCGTTCCGTCTGTCATCGCCACCACCCCACGCGTCGTGTCAGTCCACTCCGGCCAGCCGCTTGGCCTGCCCGAAGATGTCGTCCAGCATTCCTGGTGTCAACCGCCCGGTGAAGGTGTTCTGCTGGCTGACGTGGTAGCAGCCCAGCAAGTCCGGAGCGTCCGTGCCGGACCAGTGTGCCCCATGACCGAACGCCGGTCGCGGGCTGGGCGGCGGCTGCCCGTACACCGCCCGGAGCACCGGCCACCACGCCGCCCAGGCGAACGCGCCCAGCGCGACCACGACGCGCAGCGTGGGCCGGATCAGCGCGACCTCGCGGTGCAGCCAGGGTGCGCAGGTGTCCCGTTCCAGCGGGGTCGGCTTGTTGTCCGGCGGTGCGCACCGGACGGCCGAGAAGATCCGGAGGTCCCGCACGGTGAGCCCGTCGTCGGCGGCGATGCTGGTCGGCTGGTTGGCGAGCCCGGCCCGGTGCAGCGCGGCGAAGAGCACGTCGCCGGACCGGTCACCGGTGAAGATCCGGCCGGTGCGGTTGCCGCCGTGCGCGGCGGGCGCCAGCCCGAGGATGGCGATCCGCGCCTCGCCGGTGCCGAAGCCCGGCACCGGTCGGCCCCAGTACTCCTGGTCACGGAAGGCGGCCCGGCGGGTGCGGGCCACCTCCTCCCGCCACCGGACCAGCCGGGGGCAGGCGAAACAGTCGCTGACCGCCGCGTCGACGTCGGCGAGGTCGGTCGCCCGCGCCGCGCGGGCGACCACCTGCTCGGGGGTACGCGACTCAGCCAAGCTTGGCCCGGAAGAGTTCCAGGGTGCGGGCCCAGGCGCTGGCGGCGGCGCGCTGGTCGAACGCCTCCGGCCGGTCGTCGTTGAAGAACGCGTGCGAGGTGCCCGGGTAGTCGTAGAGCTGGCAGTCGCCGCCGGCCCCCTCGATGGCCCGCCGAGCGGTCTGCACGCCCTCGGCGCTGGAGGTGCCGTCCTCTTCGGAACAGTGGATGACAGCGCTCTTGCCGGCGTAGTCGGCCCAGTCCGGGCGCATCGACTCCCAGGGCAGCACCGGATAGAAACCGACGGCGGCGACGATCCGCTCGGAGATGGTGGCCGACCAGAGCGCGAGGCTGCCACCGGCGCAGAAGCCCACGGCACCGACCTTACCGGTGACCTCGGGCCGGCCGGCGAGATAGTCGGCCGCGCCGGCGATGTCCTTCGCGGCCTCGTCCATCCGCATCCCCATCAGCAGCCGCTGCGCCTCGTCCGGCTCGCTTGTCGTCTCGCCGTGGTAAAAGTCCGGTGCGAGTGCGACGAAGCCGGCCTCGGCGAAGCGGTCCGCCACCGAGCGGATGTGCGGGACCAGTCCCCACCACTCCTGGATGACGATGACGGCAGGGCTGGCCATGCCGCTGCCGGGTATCGCGAGATACCCCTCGCTCGCGCCCCCGTTGCCGCGGTAGCTCACCGTTTCGCCCATGGCCCGTCCTCCTAGCGGTCAGTCATCGTTGGCTGGTCGCCCAGTGGTCCTACGTGCCGGTAGCCTGCCACGCCGCACGGCCGTCGGGAAGACGCCGGAACAGTGGCATTCACCTCCTGTCCGCCCCCTGGTGACTCCGGGTACGCCGACGGCGGCGGGGTCTGTTCCCCACCGCCGTCGATGCCGAACTACCGCTTCGGTCAGGCCTTCTTGGTCAGGCAGAGCACATAGCCCGTCTTGCCCGGCTCGATGCTGGAGAAGATGTACCCCTCCTCGCTCTCCTTGAAGAACTGGGTGCAGGTGGTGTCGGCCTTGGCCTGTGCCTCGCTCTGGCCGTCCACCCGACCGACCACGTTGTACGCCGCGTCGTCGAGGTGCACTCGACCACCTTGGCGCCGTCGACCTCCTCCTGCTCGGTGCCGGTGACCTCGGGCAGTTCGGCGATGCAGTCACCGGCCTTCGCGGCGGCGGTCTCGTCCTTGTTGAAGTAGTTGCCGATCGCCGAGGCGACGCCGAACTTCAGGCCGGCGATGACGACCACGGCGAGGATCGCACCGACGATGCCGAGGGCCTTCTTTGCACCGGACTTCTCCGCCTCCGGCTCGGCCGGCTGCGCCGTGGCCGGCTGCGGCTCGGCCGCTTGCGGCGTCTCGACGGCCGACTGGGGCGGCGCGGCGTCGGGCGCGGGGGGCGGTGCGACCTGCTCTGACACGGGGGTTCCTTCCGAGGGGTTGATGAGCAGACGACACCGTAACGATCATTGATTTCCGGTGTCGTCCCGCCCGCCTCGTCCGTTCAGCTATTTCCCAGCTTCACCACATGATCCAGTTCACACCGGCGGTCAGCCCGTCGGGGACGCGGTCGGCGTCACCGTGGGGGAACCCGCGCCCGGCGCGGTCGGCGTGGGCGTTCCGCTCGGTGTGGGCGTCTCGGTCGGTGTGGGCGTCCCGGTCGGCGTCGGGACGACCGCGCCGGGTGCCCGGTGCCCGAAGGGTGCCTGGTCGACGCAGTACGGGTAGGGCCGCAGCAGCGGGTTGCCGTACTTGTCGAGCGGGGTCGAGCAGTCCGGGTAGCCGAGCCGGATCGGATTGCCGTTCTGGTCGAAGAGCCGGGCGTTCTCCACCAGGCGGCCCTCGCTGTCGTAGACGAAGACGTCCCGGACCTGGCTGTACTGGCTGTCGACCGACGTCTGGTCGTAGTAGTAGTCGGAGTAGCCGAGCCGATCCTCGGCGTTGGCCAACGCGGCGAGCGCGAAGAGCACCAACACCAGGCTGCCGGTGTGCAGCGCGAACCGTGGCCAACGGGTCAACTGCCCGGAGCGGCGACCGAGCCAGATCGAGGCGAGCACGAAGCCCACCAACATGATCAGGCCGGCGAGCAGTTCTCCGCCGAATCGGGGCAGCAGGAAGAAACTGCCACCGGTGGTGATCACGGTGACCAGCATCGCCGCCAGGTAGGCACGCAGCAACCACCAACCGGGGCGCAGCAACCGGAGGAAGTCGCTGACGTGCTCGTACCCCAGTAGTGGGCCCAGCCGGGCGTCCATCGCCCGCAGCCGGCCGCGGGCCCGGACCAGCACCCGCGCCACCCGCTGGTCGAGGTTGCGCCCACCACTCGGGGCGGCGCCGGCCGCGGCCCGCAGCTCGGCGGCGTACGTCTCGGGCGTGCCCAGCCGCTCGACCAGAGTGCCCTCGGACTCGGCGGCGACCTCGGCGAGGTGGTCGGCGAGGTCCTCGGTCAGCTCGTCGCGTTGCCCGGGCGGCAGGTCGGCCAGAGCGGCCCGGACCCGCGCCACATAGTCGGTGATCTCCTGCCCCGTGACGGTCATGCCGCCATCCCCCGATCGTCGAGCAGATTGTCCATTGTGGTGGCGAACGACCGCCAGAGCTTGCCGGAGCGGGTCAGCTGATCGCGGCCCGAAGCGTTGAGTGAGTAGTACTTGCGGTGCGGCCCGGACTCGCTGGGCACCACGTAGGTGGTGAGCAGGCCGGCGGCGAAGAGGCGGCGCAGCGTCCCGTAGACCGAGGCGTCACCGACCTCCTCCAGGCCGGCCTCCCGGAGCCGGCGCAGAATGTCGTAGCCATAGCCGTCCTCCTCCCGGAGCACGGCCAGGACGGCCAGATCGAGCACGCCCTTCAGCAACTGTGTGGTGTCCACACACCGCACACTACTGTGCAATGCGAAGTAGCGTCAACGAACCCGCGCCAAGACGCCGGACCGGATTGGCCTTGATCGACTCGACTTCCCGGAAACCGGGCCAACCGACCCGCCGGGAAGGCACGCCTTCAACGAAGGCGAGTCGATCATGCTCGGGGCAAGCGGGCAAGCGGGCCAGCGGGCCAGCGGGCTAGCGGCTTAGCGGGGCGCTGGCTGGAGGCTCCAGGCGATGCCATCGAGGATGTCGTGCTCCGAGGCGACCACGGACGGCATCCCGGCCCGCTCCATGATCACGCGGAGCACCAGCGCGCCCGCACCGATCACGTCGGCCCGGCCCGGGTGCATCACCGGGTTCGCCAACCGCTGCTCGCGGGTCTGACCCAACAGGTCCGCTGTCACCCGGGCGACCTCCTGGTACGACACCCGGGCGTGGTGGATGCGCTCCGGGTCGTACTCCCGCAGGCCCTGGGCGAGAGCGACCACTGTGGTGACCGACCCGGCGAGGCCGACCAGGGTGGCCGCCTCCCGGCCGGGCACCGCGGCGAGCGCCCGGTCCACCACTGCCGCGATGTCGGCCTGCGCCGCCGCGACCTGCTCGGGCGTCGGCGGGTCGCCGGGCAGGTGCCGCTCGGTCATCCGGACGCAGCCGATGTCCACCGAGATCGCCGCGCGCACACCGCCGGCCCGGTCACCGACCACGAACTCGGTGGAACCGCCACCGATGTCGACCACCAGGAACGGCTCCTTCGCGTCGGCGGGCAACCCGCGCACCGCGCCGGTGAACGACAGCCGGGCCTCCTCGTCACCGCTGACCACCTCGGGCGCGACGCCGAGGGTGGCCCGCACCATCTCGGTGAAGTCGGCGGCGTTCGCGGCATCCCGGGAGGCCGAGGTGGCGCACATCCGCACCCGCTGCGCACCCAGCTTCTCGATGTCGGCGGCGTACGACGCGAGCGCCACCCGGGTCCGCTCGATCGCCTCCGGCGCCAGCCGGCCGGTGCGGTCCACGCCCTGCCCGAGCCGGACGATCTCCATCCGCCGGGTCAGGTCGACCAGCGGCGCCCCCGCCGACGCCTCGGGCAGGTCGGCGACCAGCAGTCGGATCGAGTTGGTCCCGCAGTCAATGGCCGCCACACGCGTCGTCACCCCGCCACCCTACGGCAGCCCACCGAACGCCTCGGCTCAGAGACGCAGCAGCATCCGGGTGTTGCCCAACGTGTTCGGCTTGACCCGATCCAGGTCCAGGAACTGGGCGACACCCTCGTCGTACGAGCACAGCAGCTGCTCGTAGACCGCTCGTGGCACCGGAGCGCCGTCGATCTCGCGGAAGCCGAACGAGCCGAAGAAGCGGGTCTCGAAGGTCAGCACGAAGATCCGGGCCACGCCCAACTCCCGGGCTTGGTCGATCAGCTCGCCGACCAGCCGGTGCCCGATCCGCTGGCCCTGGCAGCTCGGGTCCACCGCCACCGTGCGGATCTCGGCCAGGTCCTCCCACATCACGTGCAGCGCACCGCAGCCCACCACGGCGTCGTCATCGGCCCGGACCGCCACCCGGAACTCCTGCACGTCCTCGTACAGGGTGACGGTGGCCTTGCTCAGCAGCCGCCGGTCGTCGGTGTACGTGTCGACCAGCCGCCGGATGCCCCGCACGTCCCCGGTGCGGGCCCGCCGCACCGTGATCTGATCCTCGGCCTGCGCGCTCATTCGGTGTCGGGCACGTCCACGCACGGGCCGGCCGACCACCAGGGCTCGACCAGCTCCAACGTCTCGTCGCCGAACGGGTTCACCCCGGGTCCGGCGCCCAGCGCGTGCCCCAGGTGCACGTGCAGGCACTTCACCCGGCCCGGCATCCCGCCGGCCGAGATGCCGGCGATCTCCGGGACCTGGCCGATCGCCTCCCGCCGGGCGAGGTAGTCCTCGTGCGCGGCGCGATAGTGGGCGGCCAACTCGGGATCGGTGCCGAGCCGGTCCGCCATCTCCTTCATCAGCCCCGCCGACTCCAGCCGGCTGCACGCCGCGGTCGCCCGGGAGCAGGTCAGGTAGTAGAGCGTCGGAAACGGTGTGCCGTCGGCCAGGCGAGGGGTGGTCTCCACCACGTCCGGAAGGCCGCACGGGCAACGGTGGGCGACCGCCCGGGTGCCCCGGGGAGCCCGGCCGAGCTGCGCGGCCACCGCGGCCAGGTCGGCCTCGGTGGCCGGCTCCCGATGCGGCGCAGGAACAGAATCCGCCGCCGGCTCCGACGGTGGTACGACAGTCACGGTCTCTCCAGTCACGCTGATCGGTGAATCACTTACCCGGCTGCTGACTGTCCGCCGCCTTGACGCTCGACCAGAGCGTGTCGTACCAGGTCGTCGGCCCGGCCGGGGTGGTCGGACCGCCCGCCTTGCCGGCGTCCCGGGCCGCGCCCTCCGGGTCGTGCAGCACCACCATCATCTTCTCGCCCGGCCGGCCCATGAAGAACCGCTCCCGGGCCTTGGTCTCGATGAACGCGTCGTCCTGCCACTTCGCGGCCTCGGCGGCGAGCTTCGCGATCTCCTGCTCCTGCGCCGCCTGCGCGGCCTCCATCCGCTCGATGTCGGCCTGCTGGTCCAGGTAGACCCGCACCGGATAGGTGTACGCGAGGGCGAGCGCGATCAGGACCGCGAACAGCACTGTCGCCCGGCCGGTGAAGCGACGGGGATGGGGCGCGACGAGCCGCTTGACGGCACCACCGGCGGCGGTACGCCGAGCGGCGGCCGGACGACTCGCGGAGCGCACCCCTTCGGCGCCCCGGGCAGCGCCCGGCGCCCGACCACCGGCACCGCGCGGCTCGGCGCGTACGCCGGCCTCCCGTACCGATCCCCGGGTGGCGCGACCGCCGCCCGGCCGACCGGACTGACCCGGCCGGCGCGCGGGACGCTGACCACCCGGTGTGCGGCGCTGCTGCATCGTCACACCCCTCCCCCGAGGCATCAGGCGTTACAGAGATTGTCGGGAAGCCCCGCTGCGGGGCTTCCCGACCGCGTCTCAGGCCGAACGGTAGCGCGGGAACGCGCCAGCACCGGCGTAGCGCGCCGCGTCGGCCAGCTCCTCCTCGATCCGGAGCAGCTGGTTGTACTTCGCGACGCGGTCCGAACGCGCCGGCGCGCCGGTCTTGATCTGACCGCAGCCGGTGGCCACCGCCAGGTCGGCGATTGTGGTGTCCTCGGTCTCGCCGGAGCGGTGGCTCATCATGCACTTGAAGCCGGCCCGGTGGGCCAGGTCCACCGCGTCCAGGGTCTCGGTCAGCGAACCGATCTGGTTGACCTTGACCAGGACCGCGTTCGCCGCCTTCTCCGCGATGCCACGGGCGATCCGCTGCGGGTTGGTCACGAACAGGTCGTCGCCGACGATCTGCACCCGGTCGCCGATCGAGGCGGTCAGCGTCTGCCAGCCGCTCCAGTCGTCCTCGGCCAGCGGGTCCTCGATCGAGACGATCGGGTACTCGTCGGCCAGCTTGGTGTAGTAGGCGCTCATCTCCTCGGCGGACTTCCCGGCACCCTCGAAGGTGTAGGTGCCGTTCTCGAAGAACTCCGTGGCGGCCACGTCGAGCGCGAACACGATGTCGGTGCCGAGCCGGTAACCGGCCTTCTCGACCGCCTCGGCGATCAGGTCCAGGGCCGCCGCGTTGGTCGGCAGGTTCGGCGCGAAGCCGCCCTCGTCGCCCAGCCCGGTGGACAGGCCCTTCTTCTTCAGCACCGACTTCAGCGCGTGGTAGACCTCCGCGCCGGAGCGCAGCGCCTCGCGGAAGGTGGGCGCGCCGATCGGCGCGATCATGAATTCCTGGATGTCGACGTTCGAGTCGGCGTGCGCGCCACCGTTGAGGATGTTCATCATCGGCACCGGCAGGAGGTGCGCGTTCGGGCCGCCCAGGTAGCGGAAGAGGCTCAGCTCGGCGCTGCCGGCGGCGGCCTTCGCCACCGCGAGGGAGACCCCGAGGATGGCGTTCGCGCCCAGCTCCGACTTGCTGTCGGTGCCGTCGATGTCGAGCATCTTCTGGTCGATCAGCCGCTGCTCGCTGGCCTCGTACCCGATGATCTCGTCAACGATCTTGTCTTCGACGTTGGAGACCGCCTTCTCCACGCCCTTGCCCTGGTAGCGGTCGTCGTCACCGTCACGCAGCTCGATCGCCTCGAAGGCGCCGGTGGAGGCGCCGGAGGGCACGGCGGCGCGGGCTACCGTGCCGTCGTCCAGGCCGACCTCGACCTCGACCGTGGGGTTGCCCCGCGAGTCGAGAATCTCCCGGGCGACGATTCCCTCGATGGTTGCCACTAAGTCGCTCCTCGTTGTTGTGATCCGGTCCGTGGGTGGGCCGCGACGGTGCGGCTGAGGCAGGTGTTGAACGCAGCGTATCGGGCGGCGGGAACGGGCACGGCGTCGCCCGCGCACCCGAGTCGCCCCGCACTGACGGACATTCCCGGATTTCCGGGCGTCAACCGGCAACGGGTTTGCGCTGCGCGGACCAGATCCACCAGGCTGGTCGCCATGCCCGCCGCCTCGACCACCCTCCGCATGCTCGCCGTGTCGGTCATCGCGTCGCTCACGGTCACTGGCTGTCAGACATTCGAGGACGCCGGAGTCGCCATGGGTCGCTCGGAACTCGTCAACGACCTCGCCGTCCGCCTCGATCGAGCACTGGAGTTGACCTACTCGGCCGACTACCAGCTTCCCGGCGGCCAGCGCGCCGCGATCGTGCAGGCGCAGGACCCGGCCCGCTCCGCGTACACCTACCCGGGTGGCCGACTCACCGTCACCCCCGAGGCCATCACCCGGTGCACGACCACCGGGGCCCGACCGGAGTGCACACTGATCACCCCGCCCACCCCCGGCGGCAAGCCCACCGTCACGCTCTTCGGCGAGGCCAACCGGCAGGGCCTCGTCACACCGCCGGTGGTGGTCGGCATGCTCACCGCCGCCGCACTCGACCCGCAGGCGGTCATCAAGCAGAGCGACACCACCATCGCCGGGCACCACGCCGCCTGCGTCGAGGTGCAGAGCGCGTCGGGCGACTTCACCGCCTGCGTGACCACCGAGGGCGTGCTCGGCAGCTTCCTTGGCGCGGTCGACGGCAAACCGATGGAGCTGGCGTTGAGCAGTTACTCCGAATCCGTGGACACCACCGCGTTTGACGTGCCGGCCGGGGCCGGGGTGGTCGACCGGCGGCCGGGCGGCGCGTGACCGGGCAGGGCGGCGGGTTTCTCGCCGGAGGCCGACCGGAGCAGGGCGCCCGCCGCCGGTGAACTGGCGGAGCTGACCGAGGCCCGCTGGTTCGGCTTGGACGCGCTGCCGGCGGAGCTGCCGCCCGCGTACTCCATCTCGCGCTGGCTGATCGACGCGACGGTGACCGCCGCGCATCCCTGACGGCGGCGGCCAGGACCGGCCGTTCGCGCGGGCAGCGGGCACGGCTGAACCGATTCCGGTCGGGCCCCGTGTGGATGCCGAACCGCTTCCGGACGTCCTGGAACCGGGTAGACACCGTGGAGACTCCGACATGATGCGCAAGCACCTCGCGCCCTTCGTCGCCCTGTTGGCCGTCGGCATTGCCACGCTCACCGCGTGCGGCTCGACCCCGGAGGCGCCGCAACCGGCGCGCGCCGAGGCGACCACCAGCCCGGCCGCGCCACCCGCAGCCGGGGCCGCAGCCGATGACCTCGCGCTGCTTCCCGGCACCGCGAAGTCCAACAACTCACCAGCCGGCACCGGTGACTGGGCCGTTCCGAGCGGCGGCGTCGCGCCCGAGGCCGTACGTCAGACGGCGCAGAAGTGGGTCCAGCTGACCGCGAGCCGCGCCGGTGACCTCAACCCCGTAGTGGTCAACGGGGCCGGGCTGACGCTCTACCGCTTCGACAAGGACAGCAACAACCCGCCCACCTCGAACTGCTCCGGTGACTGCGCGGTGACCTGGCCGCCGGTGACCGTCACCCCGGGCGGCAAGATCTTCATCGCGGGCATCAAGAAGGCGGCCGTCGGTACCGTCCGGCGCGCCGACGGCACCCGTCAGGTCACCATCAACGGCTGGCCCGTCTACCGCTTCGCCAAGGACACCAAGCGCGGCGACACCCTCGGGCAGGGCGTCGGCGGCACCTGGTTCGGCGTGACCCCGACCGGCGGCAAGGCCGGCGTACCGGCCGACGACCAGAGCACGCCGGACGCCGGCGGGTCGACGGCTCCCCCCGCCACCAGCGTGGTCCTCTTCGACGACGCCAACTTCAGCGACAACGGCGCTTCCCAGGGTGCCGCCGGCAGCGGTTGCCAGAACCTGAGCCGTCCCGGCGTCGCCTCGTCCGTCGCGGCGCCCGGCTCGCTGAAGCTCTGGACGGGTCCAGACTGCACCGGTCGCTCGAAGGTGATCAACGGTGACGTCGCCGACCTGGCCACGATCGGCTTCGACGACGCCGTGGCCTCGGTGCGCTTCAACTGACCAACCGTCCCCACCTCGGGTGTGCCGGTCCGGCTTCGCGCCGGGCCGGCACACCGTCGTCGTACGCGCCGCCGGTGGCCCCGGCCGGCGGACCAGGAGTGAGAGGTACGGGTGCATGACGCTTCGTCGGAGGCGGGCGGCGAGCCTCATCGGGTCGGCCCTCGTGGCGGCCGCTCTGCTGGGCGGCTGCGCACGCGCCGTGAGCGGGACCGGTGACGCCGCGCGATGGAACGCCACCACGGTCGGCGGCCTGGAGATCACCAACGGCGCGAGCGGGCCCCGGCCCGGGGTGCCGGATTCTCCCCTGGCGGTCGTCGGCGGTGATGGCGGCGAGCTGGACCGGCTCGCCCGCAACGCCGTCGACGACGTGCAGCGGTACTGGAGGGACGAGTTGCCGGCGACCTTCGGACGACGGTTCGAGCCCGTCGTCCGGCTGGTCTCGTACGATTCCAGGGGCCCCGACACGACCGTCTGCGGCACCGGTACCGCGGGGGCGGTCAACGCCTTCTACTGCCGGGCCGACGACTCGGTGGCCTGGGACCGGGGGCAACTGCTGCCCGTCCTCGACGACTCCTTCGGGCCGATGGCGGTCGTGGCCGTGCTGGCCCACGAGGTGGGGCACGCCGTGCAGTCCCGGCTCGGTACGGCCGACGGTCGCTCGATCGTCCGCGAGCAGCAGGCTGACTGCTACGCGGGCAGCGTCCTGCGCTGGGTCGCCGAAGGCAACGCCCCCCACTTCCAGCTCGCCACCGGGCCCGGGCTCAACCAGATCCTCGCCACGCTCTTCTTCATCCGCGACGCCGCCGGCACGGGCTTCGACGCGCAAGGCGCCCACGGCAACGCGTTCGACCGGGTCTCGGCGTTCCAGTTCGGCTTCGGGGAGGGCCCGGCGCGGTGCGCCAGGATGGACGAGGCGGAGGTCCGGCGGCGGATCACCCAACCCGCCAGCGGCCAGGCGTCGTCGTTGGACGCGGGCGCCGGGAACCTGCGGGTCGACGACCGGGACGCCCTGCGGGCGCTCGAGCAGACGCTGCGTGCCGCCTTCGACCGGCCCGATGCCGCAGCGCCGACAGTCGACCCGAGCCCACCGCCGTGCGCCGAGGTGCGGGGCACCGCTCCTGCCTCGTACTGCCCACAGACGAACACGGTGGGTCTCGACGTGGCCGAGCTGGCACGCATCGGCACTCCGCCCGAGCAGGGGACGGGCGGCGGGCTCGGGGACTTCGCGGCGTTCGCCGAGGTCGCCTCCCGGTACGCGCTGGCCGTCCAGCACGCGGCCGGCTATCCCCTCACCGGTCTGGCGACGGCGCAGCGTACGGCGTGTCTGACCGGGGTCTGGGCGGCGACGATCATGGCGGGCCGGGGCGCTGTCCTGCAACTGTCGCCCGGTGATCTGGACGAGGCGGTGGCGGAGATGCTCCGGCCGCGGAGCCTGATCGCCGCGGACGTCAACGGCGCCGGCATCCCCTCCGGCTTCGCCCGGGTGGAGGCGTTCCGGGACGGCTTCACCGGGGGCCGAACCACGCAGTGCCTCCAGGAGTACCGGTAGGGACCGGGGGCGGACCCGTCCCCGACCGGCAGGTCTCCCGGGTCGCCTAGAGCTTCACGGTGGCGTACGCCTTGCCGTCCGTGGTCTCGACCCGCACGGCGTCGACCTGGGCGGGGTCGATCAGGGCGCTGCCGTCGAGCGTGGTGCCGTCGATCGCCCCCTTCGGGGACACCAGCCAGCTACCTGCCTGCACGGTGCTGCCGTCCTTGCCGATCATCATGAGTCGGCAGCGTTCCCCGGCGGGAACGCCGGAGACCGCGGCGTTGACACGTACCCAGCCGGCGGCGGGCGTGACGGCGACGGTGATCCGGGCGCCGGTGGTCGGGTCGGTGGCGCCGGCGTACCGGGTCGCCGGGTCGCCGGTGGTCGTGCTCGTCGACGGGGCGGGCAGGGCGGTGCTGTCGGGGGACGGGCCGGTCGTGCGGCCCAGCAGGACGCCGCCCGAGATGGCGGCCGCGACGACCACGGCAGCCGCGCTGCTCAACAGCACCCCTCGGCGCTGGCGCCGGCCGGCCGACTCGCTGCGGATCTGGCGCAGGGTCCGCTGCAACATCAGGTCGCCGCCCTCGGGTGGACCGTCGAGCAGCATGGCCTCTGGTACCGCTTCGAGTGCCGTCTTCCACCCCTGCAGCGACTCGACCTCGGCCCGGCACTCCGCGCAGCCCGCCAGGTGTTCCTCTACCTGCCGGACCTGCTCCTGATCGAGCTCGCCCATCAGGTAGCCGCCGATGTCCACGTGGTCACTGGCCGGCATCGAGCTGTCGGATGTCATGAGGCAGACCGTTCCACCCCGGCTGGGTGACCCGCGATGTCGCGCAGCGCCCGGAGTGCGTAGTAGGAGCGTGACTTGACCGTGCCCGGCGGGATGCCCAGCGCCTTCGCGGCCTCCGCGACTGTACTCCCCAGTAGGTAAACCTGTTCCAGCACCTCACGGTGCTCGCGGGACAGGCGGTTGAGCGCGTCCACCACCACCACCGAGGCCACCACCTGCTCGGCGTGGTCGCGCGAGACGGCGACGTCCGTGGGGCTCTCCGGCACCTCGGGCGGCCGTGCCCGGCGGGCGCGGACCGTGTCGGTGACGATGTTGCGCACCACGGTCAGCAGCCATCCCCGGACCGAACCCTTGCCGTTGACCAGACTGTCCGGGTGGCGCCAGGCCCGCACCAGCGCTTCCTGGACGACGTCCTCCGCCGCTGCGCGGTCGCGGGTCAACTGCGTCGCGTATGCGAGCATCGCGCGACCGTGCTCCTCGTACAGGGATCGGACCAAGGCTTCATCCGCGACCTCTTGCCGCCGAACGGGTTTTGAACCCGCCATACCTACCACCCTCTACTGGCCCACGATGCCGATCTTGATCGGTGCCCAGACAGGATGCGGGAGTGCTCCTCGTATGCGAAAGATCACGAACGAATGTGTATCTTCCGTCACTTATTTGCGACATCAACTAACTTGGCCCGTCGGTGCGGCAGCCCTGCTGCCGTCCGGGGCCACCACGAACCAGGCCCCGTCGAGGCCCTGCCCGGAGATCTGGCCGGGCACCTGGTCCTCGGCGAAGCGGTACACCGGCCAGCCGCCCACCGTCACCTGCTGGGTGCCGTCCGGTCGGGCCACCGCCCCGAGCTTGGCGGGGTCCAGGTTGGCGAACTTGATCTTTTCGCTGACCAGCACCGGCAGCCACCGCATGAGACAGCCCTCGGTGCAGACCGACCGCGACGGCGCGGAGCTGTCACGGTCGAACCGGTAGAGGGTGAAGCCCTGCCCGTCGAGCACCACCGGTCCCAGCTCCGGGTTGTCGCCGAGCTGCAGCGACGCCGGCCAGTAGCCGCCGTCGGAGCTGCGCCGCCCGAGGTCGTTCTGCGCCGCTTCCGGGTCCGACTGCTGCACGGTGCCGCTTCCCGGCGGCTGGACCGCACCGCTGTCCGGCCGCGGCACGCCGGTCGGATCGGTCACCGTCGTCGTGCACCCGGTCAGGAGCAACGCCACGGCGAGCGCCACGGCGCCGACCAGCGGACGAGGGATGAGGGCCTTCATCGCCACACCAATCTTTGGACAGTCGGAGACAGGAGACACGGCCTCAACCCCGGGTGACCGAGGTGACGCCGGGGCGATCGAGGTCGAGCCCGAGCACGCCCACGTCGAGGGACCCGTCGGAGCCGGCCTCGAAGCGCCAGGCCGCGTTCGGCGCCTCGCCGACGACCAGCACGGCCGCCGAGTTGCCCGAGACCGTCGCCAGCGCACCCAGCCGTTCCAGGTCGGCCGGCGGGATCGCGGCGGTGACCAGCACGAGGTGGTCGCGCAGTCCGCCCGGCGGGGAAGCGTCCACGGCGCCGTCGACCGGCGGCACCGCGTCCCGCACGTCGGTGGTGACGCGGATCCGCCCGGGAAGCAACCAGAGCTGAGGTGGCGGGCCGACGACGGTGATCGCCACGGTCGCCGCGGCCGGGTCGCGACTGACGTCGTCGAGGAAGGCGCCCGCGATGCGCAGCGCGGTCGTCCGGTCCCCGCCGAGCGCCACGATCCCCGGCGCACGCCCCAGGTTGACGACGGCCAGCTCGCCGCCGACCGTGCCCACGGTGGCGAGCAGCGGCAGGTCGGCGCGTCGCCGCCGCCCTGGTCGAGCTGCCAGCTCGGCGCCTCCCAGATGGCGCCCCGCTGCCGGGCCTGCCACGGGGGCGGGGCCTCCGGCAGCGCGGGCGCCAGCC
>NZ_JAEVHL010000012.1 GCF_016803395.1 Micromonospora tarensis
AGCGCGCCTGCGCGCGGTGGCCGCGCTCGCCGTCGCCGCGGTCACCGCCCTCAGCGCGGCGTTCCTGCTCGCACCTGCCGTCGTGGCCGCCGCTGTCTGGGCACACCGACGTCGGGAACCCACTCCACACCTTTATCCACAGCCGCCGACACCTGTGGATAACCCGTTCGATGACGCGCACGCCTACGCGCCGGCTCAGGAAGTGAGGATCCGATGACGGCCCCCGCCAGCACGTTGACCTTGATCTCCACGGCCAGCACTGCCGTCCGTAGCGGCTCGACTGCGGGGTGGCAGCTGGGTGTGCTGTACGGGCCCGCTGTCTACGGAGTCAGCGCCGCCGCCGTCGCGCTTCCCGACGCCGCCACCCATCTACACGCCAACGCTGCGGGGCTGGCGTGGATCCTGACCGCATACGCCGCGGGCGTCGGCGTCGGCGCGGTCACCGCCGGACGCCTCACCGACCTGTGGGGCACCCGCCGGGTTCTCCTGAGCGCCGCGGCACTGCTGACACTCGGCGCCCTGATCTGCGCGGTCGCCCCCACCCTGAACACCGTCGTCATCGGCCGCGTCCTGCTCGCGACAGGGTCCGGAGCGGTCATGGCAGCGGCACTCGCGAGCACAGCCCGCCTACCCGCCGCCCACCGGCGGGCCAGCATGGCGGCCTTCGGCGCCTGCATGGCCGGGTTCGCCGCGACCGCCCCGCTGGCCGGCGCGCTCGCGGCGCACTGGTCATGGCGCGCGGCGCTGATCCTGCCGGTGCTGTCCATCGCCGCGATCCCGTCATGCTGGTCCCACAGCGCGCCACGCACGCAGCATGACCGGCTCGACTGGCCGGGCGCCGGACTCCTCGCGGCCGTCGCCGCCGGACTGCTGCTGACCGCCCAAACCGCACCCCACACCAGCGCGCTCACCACCGCGATACTCGCCGCTGCCACCGCAGCCGCCGCCCTGGGCCTGACCGCGCGCACCCGCATACACCCGGGCGGGTTCCTCACCCGCGGGATCCTGTCCGCCGGCTGGTTCCACAAAGCCACCATCATCGGCGCCGGCGTGTACGCCGGCCTGTTCGCCGTCCTCTACACCGCACCTCACCTGCTCAACCAGCAGGGCTACAGCACCATGCAGATTGGCGTGCTCCTGCTACCCGGCGCGGTGATCGGCGCCGCGTTGGCCCGACTCGCCGCCCTCGCCGCTCGCCGCCTGTCCGCACGGCACGTCCTGGCCGCGGTGAGCGTAATCCTCGCCGCCACGATGCTCAACGCTGCGATCACCCCGCGCCCCTGGACGATCGTGGCAGCGGCCACCGCCGCGTTCACCGCCTCGGCCATCACGCAGATGCTGCTCACCGCCCACGTCACCGCCCACACCGCCGTCGAATCCCGCGGCGGCGTGAGCGGGCTCCTCACCCTCGCGACGTTCCTTGGCGGCGGCTGCGGCACCGCGCTGTGCGCCACCCTCTGGCAAACGTGGGGCCCGGCCGCCGCGCTGGCCGTCGTCGCGATAGCGCCGGCCCTTGGCGCGCTTGCGGCCCGACGTCTGCGCTCCGCCCACCAACCAGATGCGTCAACGCCAGTCTGGTGTGCGAACAGCCGCGGTAGCCAGGCCGCGCCAACCGGTTCTCCCACCCCTTGCGCTCCTGGCTGATCCACGGACGGCACCTACGCACGGGCCGAACGTGCCGTGAGAACGTCATCTACCGCAGGTGGGGCACGAGGTGGCAGGAGCTGCCTCGGGATCGCCGAGTGGCCCGCGAGTGGTTCCTCGTCGGCAGGCAGCCACTGCGACAGCGAGGCTCCCGGCCGACCCAAGGACCACGGCGACGGCGGTACCGGCGATGACCGGAAGGGCAGGATAGTTGGCACCGACGAGGTCGCTGGTGAGGGCGCTCAGCGGGCCCAGACTGAGGAGTCCTATCGGAATGAGCAGGACCAGGGTGGCCCAGAGCCCTCGGGCGTCGCCGCGCAGCGAGAGCACCGCCGCCGTCAGCACCGCAACGGCCAGCAACGCCACCCCTGTATAGGTCAGGAGAATGCCCCCGTCGTCCCAGCGGTAGGAGAATGCTCCCCGACCGGCCAGAGACGCACTGATACTAAGCCCGACGCCGAGGGCAGTAGGCAGCGTGACGATGCGTTGCCACCGGGGTCGGTGGGCGAGTAGTGCCAGCGCGAGCAGGCCCAGCGTCGCTTGGGGCACGAGGTGAAACAACCGAGGCCGCGGCATACCAACTAGGTCGGCGACCGGCACGACGGCGGCGGTCAGCACAAGGGCTAACACGATGGCCAGCCGCGTCCACCGCACGCCGGCAACAGCATCGACAGCAGCGACCAGCAGCCACGCGACCCAGACGACGATGCCGATGGTGGCGAACGGTCCGAAAGTCGGCACGCTCCGATCGCCGTTTGCTGTGATCTGTTCGGCTCCGGCCCAGAGGCCAGCCAGCCCTGTCGCAGTGACGAAGGCCAACGCCGCAGCAAGACGTACGCCGGGAATGAGATCGCTGGCACCGGCTGCCCTTAGCCGCTCACGCACCGCGCCGGCGAGCAGGTCGGCGGCGTCCGCGACCGAGGGCCAACGGCGGTTGAGGTTCGCCAGATCAAGATACGTGCCGAGGATCTCCTCGCCGCGCACGCGCCGGTAATCGCCCGGGTACAGGCGCAGCAGCAGCCGGTAGCGGCCTTCCAGGTCACTCATGTCAGCCCCTCCACGGGACGCCGGACGGTAGGTCCAGCGGCGCGAGCCCGCTTGCGCAGGCGTGCGGTCGCGACGTCGACGTTGTGGCGCAGCCGCCGCGTCTCCGCGTGCAGGGTGGTAGCACCGGTTGGGGACAGGCGGTAGTAGCGGCGCAGCCGACCGTCCACCGTCTCTTCCCGGTCGATGTGAACCAGCCCGCCATCGACGAGCCGATCCAGCGCGCCGTAGAGGGTGCCGGGACGCAGCGACAGACGACCCTCGGACAGGGCGGCAACCTCACGGATGAGCCCGTAACCGTGCATCGGCTCAACAGCGAGCGCGGTCAGGATTAAGAAGGTGGGTTCCCGCAGCGGCGTATCCACCACCGGAACATATCGGACGCGAAGCTATCCGGAGCCTGATCGCGCGGATTCGCTGATCGTCACCGGGAATCACAGCTCAGCGCCGCGACTGATGTCGCGTTACCGCCGATTTCAGCGGAGCATCGCCGAGGATCCATAGCGCAAACATCGCATGAGCATCGATGTTCTAAGAAAGTGTGTCGGTGAGCGCGGCGGAACTGATGACTCGGCTTCTTCAGGCGAAAGCTCATCTCGATCGGTCCCGAGAGTTGATCCGGGCAGCCGGCGCTGAACTTCACCAAGCGCGGGCGTTGATTCAAGCGGCGCTGCACGGCGCCACCGACCACACCGCGGCGGAGATGGTCGACCGCAGCGCACGTCAGCTTGACGGCGTGAGCGTGGCGGTCGCGCAGTCAGCCAGCAAGGTGCAGGACATCCTCACCCGGACGAGAGGGTTGGGTGGGCTGGGAAATTGACGGCGGGTGGCGGCGAGAACCGTCGACCACCCGCATCACCTGACACACCACAAGTTGTCCTTCGGGCAGCTGCGAGCCTGGCGCGTCGCACCAGTGCGCACGACAAGACCGAAGCGGTCCTCCTCGCCGACAGCGCGGTCATCCATGACTCTGACTTCTCGGCGGAGCCTGACGGGCGGCTTCGCAGCCGCCAGCTGCGTGTCGGCCGGCTTCCCGCCGCCGGGGTGGGATTGAAGCCGCCGCTGGCCCAGGCCACGGTCATGGATCACGCCGAGGCGCAGGCCGCCGCCGTTCTCCGTCGTCGCGGCGGCCCGCAGGGGGCGGTCCTCGTGCTCAACCACACTCCATGTGACGACCCGATCGACCTTTGGTCTGCGAGAAGATCCTCGCCACGATCCTGCCGGAGGGAACCCGCCTGACGGAACCCGCCTGACGGTGTTCCTCACCGACGGCGACCGGACGTGGCTCCATAAGCTGTACGTCGGAACAGGAGAAGGGATCCGGCGATGAGCATCGACATCACCTGGGGACGCGGTGACGGCGCGGCGTCCGTGACGACCGTCGCCGAACTCGACGCCACGCTCAGCAGCGTCGCTCAGGACCACCCCGAACGCCTGCCCTACTGCGTTACCCTCGTCGCCCCCAGCGGAGCGGATTTCCCGGTCATGCTCGACATCTGCGTCGGCCACCCGCAACGGTCGTTCGTCTATCACGTCGGCGCCGATGGCAGCAGCGCCTGGGGGTACGAGCCGGATCTCGAAGCCGGGCCACCGTTCACGTTCGACTATGCCGGCACCCCCACCGACGCGTGGCCCGAGCGCACCAGAGTGAGCAACGCGAGCGCCCGGGAAGCCGCCCGGCAGTTCCTCACGAGCGATGGGCAACGTCCAAGTGCGTTGGCCTGGGAGATCCTCGACTAGGTGTGCCCCCGCGCAGTGGTTGCGAACGCGGTCGGCGGGCGCAGGCTGTCGTCGACCCGAACGCTGGGGGCCGCCCGCGGCGACCCCCAGCGATCGGTCACCAGTCGCCGGCGGCCTTGAAGCCGTACCACCTGCCCAAGTCGATGCGAATCCAGATGTAGAACTTGGTGCCGTCCTTCACGTTCGTCGCGAGGTTGCGCCACTGGCCGACGGGCACGTGCGTCCAGTAGTTGCAGGTGGCGCGTCCGTAGAAGTTGATGCAGGCGTCGAAGGGCCCGTAGTCGTCGTTGTCGCCGGTGTTGCGAATCTGGATGTCGCTGCACTGACTGGTCGTGGTGAGGTATTTCGGGTACTGCGGTTGACTGATGATCTCGACGCCGTCGTAGAGCATGTAGAGGTCGCTGTAGTTGGGGTAGCCGCTGTACGGAGCGACGCGGCAGCCGCCCGCTTGCGCGGGTGCGGAGGTGACGACGAGACCGGCGGTGGTGCTCAGCAGCGTGACCGCGATCGCGGCCAGGCGAATCAGCCAGTGGTGGGTTCGAGCAGATGAGCGTGTGGACACGTGTCCTCCCTGGATTGGTTGGGTAGAGCGGCAGCGGCCGGGGGGACATCGGCGTGCTGACGCGGCGAGGGTCTTTGGCCGGGGTTGGGGTGACCGGCGGTGAGGGCGAGGCAGTGCGGGTCCGGCAGGAATGCCGGGGTGGGTTGGCTGGTGTCGTAGTAGCGGTTCCAGGAGGGGTCCTGGGGAGTCATGGGGTAGGAGTTCAGCCAGCTCCAGTCGCCTGTCACGCGGCGTCCCGCTGCCTCTTCGTTGGCGACGAAGCGGGCGAAGCGGCGGCTTTCGCGGTGGTGGTCGGTGATGGCCACCCTGGCGGCCTCGAACGAGTGCAGCACCGCCTCATGGAGCGTGAGCAGCGCTTTGTCGGCACGTAGTCGATCGCCAGGGCGCAGACCGAGGCCGGCGACGATGGTGGGGAGCAGGTTGTAGCGGTGGTGGTCGGCGAGGTTGCGGGTGGCGATCTCACCGGCCATGAAGGTGCCGCTGAATGGTGCGGGAAACCGCAGGCCACCGAGGTGCAGCACCATGTTGCTGACGACGGGGATGGCGGGCCACCGCAGACCGAGGCCGGCGATCCAAGGATGCTCGGGGTGCTCGATCGGCACCTCGAGGACCCGGCCCGGGTCGGTCGGTAGCAGGTGCAGCCGTCCGTCAGCGGTGACGGCCAGCCACGGCAGAAGGTCAAAAGCGCCGCGCCGAGCGGGGCCCGGCCAACCCAGGTCCAAGGCGGCGTTGGTCAGGGGCAGGTTGGCGCGATCGCCGAGGATGCCGTCGTTGGTGCGCCATGCCGCGTATCGGGCCAGCTGGGTGCTGACGATGCGCACGGGCGGGGCCGAGGTGCCGGTGGCGGGTGCGAGGACGGTGATGACGGAGCGGACGTGTCCGCCGTTGGCGGCATCGTTGAGGTGCGCGGTGAGCTCCCGCGTGGCCTCGTCGAGGGTGGTGGCGTGGCGGCGGTCGCGGACGATCAGGCTGGGCCACCGCAGCCGGCCGATGCAGCGGCCGGAGTTGCGCCAGGCGGCGCGCGCCCCGTAGGCCAGCTCGTCGTAGGTCGGCTGCCAAGTTCCCGTCGTGCGGATCTCGTCGCGAACGTCGCGCCACCGGCGTGCGAGCCCCGACGTGCCGGTTTCCGCGTGGCGCTGATTCAGAAAGCCGTGGGCTTCGGCGAGCAGGTCGTGGTGCATGCTGCCGGCCAGAAATGCTGGCGTTGTGTGCACGCTCATCGGCTGGCCTGTGACGGGTCGGTGGCGTCGGGGCCTTCGAACAGGGGAGTGTCGCGGCTGCGGAGCAGGTAGGGAGTTCCAGGCGTGTCGCCGGTGCCGCGTTGGTCGGTCCCAAGCATCCGTACGGCGAGGCGGTAGTGGGTGCGGCGCCATTGGTGGACGGCGGCGGTGAACTCTCGGAGCCCGTCGGCGAGGGCTGGCTGTTCGGCGACCGTGCGCTCGTCGCTGTGGATGGCGGCGAGGAGGTCGGCGATGGTGGCCTGCCCGCTGCTGATACGCGCCTGCACGTCGGGCACCGACAGGTACGCCGCGGAGTGCAGGCGGTCCGGGTCGGGTGTGCGGCACAGCGACTCGCACAGTTTGTAGGCGCGGGACTGGATGGCGCTGGCCCCGTCGGTGTGGACACGGAAACTGTGGAACGCCGCCGGTTGCAAGGTGGCCAGCAGGGACCACAGTGGTGTTGTTTCCCGCAGGAGCGCGGCGGCGAAGGACAGGCGCGCGCCCAGGGTGGGCAGCTGCCCACCCTGTGCCGCGGTGATGATCGCGGCGAGGTCCACGGCGAGTAGGCCGAAGGTCAACTCGAATGTCTGCAGCACCCGGATGAACATCCACTCGTCGTGGACTCGTGAGACCGGCAGCATGGTGGTCCGCAGCATCTGCTGTGCGCTGGTGCCCTGGCTGATCGCCACCGACGCGGCCAGCCGCCGGGCGTTCGCGAGCGGGCTGCCGGCGTCGGGGATGACGAAGCTGAGCCGTCGCAGCGCGGGCGTCGCGGCGCGCACGGCGTGGCGTAGACGTTTGGTGACGAGGGCTAGGTCAGGGCGCTGAAGGGGTAGGGGCGCGCTGGTGGTGTCCAGGGCTTGTAGCTCGAAGGCGATGAGGTCGGTCAGCAGAAGGGTGTGCAGTCGGTCGCGGCGGGCCAGCAGCCGATGGGCCGGCTGGGGGCTGTCGTCCGGATCGGGTATGGGTATCAGCGGCAAGGCCAGGTAGCTGCGGTAGTCGAAGCGGCCGTCGGATTTGTCGAGCAGGATGTTCAGGAGCGTGGCCAAGAGCTCGTTCGGGTCCGGCACCTCGGGTAGACGATCGCGGGCGCAGCGCAGCAGCACGGTCCATTCAGCGGGGACGGAGTGCTTCCCGTAGTGCTGGTAGGCGTCGATGACGGCGTGGACCGGGAAGCGGTACGCGGCGGTTCGTGGCTCAGCTAGCCACCGTCGCAGGGCGTCGGCGTTCATTGGCGTGCACCGGAGAGGACCCGGGCGCGGTATCGGTAGGCGGCGATCGCCTCGCACGCGACGTCGATGTCGCTGTCGATCGTGTAGGCGTGGGTGGCCAGGCGCAGGACGTCGTGGCGGGGTGCGGTGATGACGCCGCGGTGTCCGAGCCAGGCGGCCATCGCCTCGGCGCGTGGCTCGACGATCGCCAGGTGGGCGCCTTGCGCATCCATGCTGGCGGCCAGGCGGACGACCTCGCCTTGGGCTGCGAGGCGCTGGGCGGTCGTGGCGATCAGCCGCTGGGTGTGGTGACGCGCCCGTTGCAGGTCAAGGTCACCGACCAGGGACAGGCCGGCGACGGCGGCGTACACGGCGGCTGCGGCGGGGGTGCCGGTCTCGTAACGCCTGGCGGTCATCGGCGAGTCGAGGATGGTCGCCCGCATCGCGTGTGGGTCGGTGCGGCCGAGCCACCCGGTGAGCGTGGGCGGCGGTCCCCCTGGGTGGCGGGCGTAGATGAAGGCGAGCCCGGGCAGCCCGAACAGATATTTGCTGGCGCCGGTGACGAGGTAGTCGCAGCCCATCGTGTTGACGTTCACGGGCATCACGCCAGCGGCCTGGTACGCGTCGATGAGGACCTCCGCGCCGGCGTCTCGTGCGGCGGCGGCGATTCGGGCTACGTCGAGGCGGGTCGCGTCGCGGTAGGTGACGGCGGGCACCGACACCAGGGCGGTCCGCGGCGTGATCTGTGACAGGTAGTCGCTCGTCCGAACGGCTCCGCCTACCGTGCCGCACCAGCGCACCCGCATTCCCGGCTGGGCCAGCAGCACGTGTGTGATCCCCGGGAACTCGGCGGTGCTGGTGAGGATGTCGCGGCGTCGTCGCCAGCGGCGGCCGGTGACGGCCTGGTGGGCGGCGATGCTGGCGTTTGGCAGGATGCCAATCTGGTCGACATCAGCGCCGATGAGCTGCGCGAACAGGCGGCGAGCCTGCGCCACCTTCTGCTCGCACGCGTCCCAGAAGCCGGGCCGGGACAGGTCCTCGAGCATCTGGGCCATGGCCTGGTCTACGTCAATGGTGCGGGGGGCGATGCTGCACGCCGCCAGGTGGGCTCCGCTGGACGGCCCGGCCAGTCGCTGCCGCAGCGCCGCGGGCATCGTGAGAGTCGCGGCGGTCACCGCTGAACCTGCCCCGGGCAAGCAGCCGGTGCGGACGCGTCCATCAGTGCCGCACGGGCTTCCCACAGCGTGGGGAACCGTCGGTGGCTGATCAACTTGCTCAGGCTGTCGACCGGTGTGTGGCGGGTGCCGAGCACTCCCTGGCCGATGACGCGTGTGGCGACGGTGTAGTGCTCCGTGCGCCACAACGCGATCCGCTCGTCGAATCCCACTAGCGCCTCCGCCAGGCGATACAGCGGATCGGATGGTGCTGTGCCCCGGTACAGGTCGGTCGCGGTGAGGCGCAGCGCGGACAGTAGCCGGCTGAAGGCGATGTCCAGCTCGGTGCTCGCGGTGCGTAGCAGCCGCCAGCCGGGGGACTCGAATCCGGAACCGGTGCCGAGTACGGGGCGGATGACGGCGAACTGCGCCGGTGGCAGCGACCGCAGGATGTGCAGATGCTCGGTGATCAACCGCAGCGCCTCCGCGGCCCGGCGAATTAGCAGCTCGGCCGCGCCCACCTCTCCAACGCCGACGTGGGTGAGCGCGCGAGACAGGTGGGAGCGCGTGAGCTTGAGCCACAGCTCGCTGGATTGATGGACGATCTGGAACAACAGCTCGTCAGGATGCACCCATTCCGCCGGCCCTCTCTGCAGGGCGAGCAGTTCGTCGGTGCGCATGTAGCGGGCATAGTCGTCGGTGCCGCTCCCGGGCAGTACCGGCGGCAGGGGTGACGTGAGCATCTCTGGGGCCTCCAGTCAGTTGCTGCGCAAGGGCGTCGGCCCAGCTCAGGCACGCAGGGTGTTCATTGCGGACGAGACGACGGCGCTCAGCCGTTTGGCCAGGTCGGCGGGCAGACGCGCTCCGATGCGTAAAGGTGCCGCACCGACGGTGAGGTACAGGTTCGCGTCGTAGGCCACCACGTAGGTGCCAGTCGCTTTGTCCGTGTAGGTGTAGGCGGCGGCGCCGATGCCGGGCAGCTCAGTGACCGGACCGCTGGCCTCCTGCACCTGGCGCAGTCCCTCGTACATCAGCTGCCCGGATTCGGGCGCGCCGACGTCCGCGCGGACCGTCACGACAACGCCGTCGGGGAGGTGCCCGACGGTGACCGCGCACGCCAAGGTGGCAGTGCCGCCTGCGGTGCGGGAGGTGTCCTGCGCGGTGCCGACTTCACCGGCCAGATCGGCGACGGCCTGCAGGTCGAGGCGCGTGCACAGTGCGTCCACCGGCCGGTAGGAAGCTGCCGGAGGTGCGGGCGTGGCCGGCGCGCTCGAATAAGCTACCTGGCCGGGCGGGGTCGCGGCCGCGGGTACGTCGTCCTTCGCGGTGCACCCTGCTCCGATTAGTCCGACGACGCCGAAGGCGCAGAGCACGGTCCCGGCGGACGCGCGGCGGTACAAACGTGACGAGATAGGAGATTGAATTGACGGAAGCGTCATTCTGTTACCTGTTTCGGACGTGAGTGATTGCCCTACGCGCGATGTGCGGCAGGTTCTCGGGGAAAGTGTTCTTATTCGCGTCGGTGGCGCGGCCACCAGTGGGTCTAATTCAGCACGTGCTCGAGCGCGGTGTCCATATTTCTGGCTAGGTCTGGCAGCATCACCGTGCCGTCAACAGACCCAGAGAAGCGTTCTCACCTGGGGATTTGCGGCCAGGTTACGGCTGGCGCGATGCACACCGGTATCGTCGACCAGGGGTGCCGGAGGTCGTGCGTGCAGTGCGAAACGGCGCCCTGCCCGTGCTCATGTGTCTGCCCGAGGGTGAGTCGATGACGAGGCGATACGAGTCGGCCTGGGGATCTTTCGCTAGGGCTTCGGCCGCGCGATTCACGTCGAGAGACAGTCGGCTGCCGCCGCGGGACACACGGAGGGGCAGCGTGGGCGGCGGCAATGGCCCTTAACGTGGCAGCTGTAGATCCGCCGGAATGGTCACCGTTGAGAACGCCGCAGGCCGAAGCCGATCGCCAGGCTGCTCAGTAGCGGATCCCCACAGCACCTCGCACCGGTGACGGTGTGGGCGCCGTGGCGTATGGGTCCGGCTCGCTGAGCTCGGGCCGCCAGTGGTTGAGCGGAACAAGTCCTGGCTCGATGAGGGCGAGGTCGCCGAACAAGGCAGTGAGTTGCTCGTCGGTGCGCAGAGTGATCTCGGTGGCGGCCTGAGTGCGGTACACGCTTCTGCCTTCGTCCAAGGCGGATTGGCCGAAACTGTCGGTTATGGTCGCGCTCAGATGCGAGATGACCATGGCGCTGCCGGGAACGAGCAGGTCTCGGATCGGCGCGACAACGTCGTCGACCTGGTCGTCGGCGACCTGCTGCAGGACGGAGCAGTACAGCACCGCGGTGGGCTGCTCAAGGTCGATCACGGTGGAGAGGTGGCTACCGGCGAGTGCGTCAAGGATCAGGTCGGGGCGGGTGAAGTCGCCCTCGATCGCGCGACACGTGGGGTTGCCGATGAGGATCTGGTTGGACGCGACAACCGCGACCGGATCAATATCGACGTAGACCACGCGGATTGCCGGGTCGACGGCCTGCGCGATCTCATGGACGTTGCCCTGCGTGGGGATGCCGCTGCCCAGATCGAGGAACTGCTTGATCCCGTCCTCAGCGAGCGTCTGCACCGCGCGGCGCAGGAAAAGCCTGGCAGAAAGGGCCATGTCCGCGGCTTCCGGCACGGCCTGCAGGAGTTGACGTGCCGCCTCCCGGTCAGCCGCGAAGTTCTGCTCGCCGCCCAGCAAGAAGTCGTAGACCCGGGCAACGGTGGCCCGACCACCCGTAGTGCCCTGCGCGCTCGTCCGCTGCTCAGTCACCGGTCGCACCCCCGAGGTCCGTACGGCGATCGGCGGCATCGCTGCCATCGATCATGGGGCCGAAGCCTATCGACCAACCGTCTGCTGTTGTGCCCCGTAGATTCGGGGTACCCACACGCGGCATCCGTGCGGCTACACTCTGATCTTTCGTCCGGCACTGACCGTAGTGTCAGGAGGTGCAGATGCTCTTAGCCAGGACGCGGATCGCGAGACGCCTGCGCAAGGCAGGTGTGCCACCGCCGCCCGCGCCGTACACCGTGGATGCTTGGTGCGAGGCGATCGGCCAAGCCCGGGGTCGTCCCCTCAAGGTGCGCTCGGTGCGGCTGGACGCGCACCTGCCTCCGGGAGTGATCCTCGCTCGCAACGGTGTGGATTACATCCTCGTCGACGCCGCGATGCCCGCTCTGCCCAAAAGGCAGACCGCACTGCACGAACTCGGGCACTACCTCCTCGACCACGACGGCGACGTGGTGAAAGGCCACGTCGATCCGAATGTTGAGGCCGAGGCTGAATTGGCCGCCGACCTGCTGTACCAGCAGTTGGACCGAGCGGCAGCGTCCACGCCGCGCTCCTCTAATGCCGCCAGGCGGCTCATCTCACGCTTACGACTCACCTGCGGGCCATCGGCGTGGTGGACCGACCGAAGCACCGACTGGCACGTACATCGTCTGTGGATGACGCTCCGCACCGGCATGCCCGACGCGGTCATTATCAGTACGAGCACTGCCGCGCCGGTTGCCGTCGAAGCCGGCGGCAGTCGACAACGCCACCGCACGGTCATCGAGGTTCACGAGGCCCTGCGGGTTCTACGCCCTTGGTGTAGCCCGCAGGTGTACGCCAGCGCGACCCGACGCGCTCAGCGCAACCGGCTCGATGACGACGCCGTCAAGGCCGTCGCGGAGGCCGCCACCGTCGCGGTCGCGCTACGCCGCCGCCAGGCCTCGTTGCCACCCGAGGCCGACGAATCGCCTTTGCTGTCCCAGCGCCACGGCCCGCACGACGTACGCGTAGAAGCTCACCGCCTGGCCCGCGTGGCCCGGGCGCTGCACGAGTCCCCGCTCGTCGCTGCCGAGACCGCCCGTTGGGTGCCGGTGGTGGCCGCCACGGATGAGACGGGGGGCGTGAGCGCCGTGGGCGACACACCGCTGTTTCCGTTAGGCGCGTCGCGGCGCGACCGGTCGGCTCGCGCGGTGTAGTGGCAGCGCCCGGGCCCCGGCATCCAGCGCCGTTGGCTGCCACAGCCGCGCGTGGCTCCGCAATTGGCTCGGGAACATTTCACTGCCGAACAGCGGACCGCTGCCCAGGGCGCAACCGATCGTGGAAAGTTCGCGGCGCTCGTCCTCGCTGGTGATTCCTGCGGCGATGACGGAGAGGTCGAGATCGCTGGCGAGATCCACGGCTGCGTGGACGACCGACCGCGCTGGATTCCAACCTGCCTCCAATGCGTACGTTGGATTCAGGCGCAGGAGACTCCAGGCTGCGGCGTCGAGCGAGTCGATGCCAACGCGGCTGTAGCCGTAGTTGTCCAACAGCAGCCGCACCCCGTATTGCGCGATCTGCTCGACCACCTTGCGGGTCTTCGGGCCCGGGGGCTGGCTGATCGCCAGCACTAGCGATGTCCCTGCGACGGAGTGCTCCCGCAGCACGTCACGCATGGCTTCGGCGAAGGTGGACGTGAGGGCGCCAGCCGGCACCGGAACGACCAGCGCCACCTCGGGCAACGCGTCACGCCAAGTCGCCGCGGCGGCCAGTGACCGCGTTAACACCTGCCGCGCCAGCCGCTCAAGGCTGTCGGGGTCATCGATGAGTTGGTAGACGTACTCGTCGGCCGCCAGCACGTCATGGCGTGAGTGCAGCCACCGCGGAGTGGACTGTACGAGGGTTATCCGGCCGCTGATCAGGTTGACAACTGGCTCGACCGAGATCGACAGCCGCGCCCGCGACAGCTCATGGGCCAACGACGACTCACGCACGGGGCCGGTTTGAAACGCCACCAATCTGTCCTGGCCGCGCCTAATAGCTCTCGACAACACCCTCTCGGCAGCATCGAGCAGGTCGGCAGCGTCCTCGGGCGCTCCCGCTGTCATCCCGGCGCTCGCCCGTACTGTCAGCCGACTCTGATCGACCTTGACCTCACGACGCAGTGTCGCCACCGCCCAGCACGCCGACTGATAGGCGGTGTCCGCCTCAACGCCCCACATGACGAGGGCGAAGGTCACGTCGCCCACACGAGCCACAGCCGATGTCGCTGCCTGCGACACGTGACACAGCCGAGCGGCTAGCCGATTCAGCAGTGCCAAAGCCCGGTCGCGGCCGAGCACATCAGCCAGAAAGTGAAAATTCTCCAAGCGGATTACCACTACGTAGCACGGCCCGACCGCCACCTCGGTGACACGGCTCAGCAAGGCCGCCCGATTGGGCATCGAGGTGTCCTCGTCAGTGGTCGCCGCCACCTCGTGACGATGCGCGTCGACCGCCAGCAGACCGTAAGCGTGAGCGATGTCCAGGCTGGTAGAAAGCGTTGCTGCGAAGGCTCGTAGGGCAACCTGCTCCCGAGCAGACAATTCGTCTCGCGGCCCACGCAGATACAGCCGAACCGCCCCGTGCAACCCGGTCGCGTCGCCCCCGACCTCATGCCGAACCGTCCGAGTCGTGGCAATGCTCGGGGCGTTCGTGGCAAGGCCGTCGTACACCACGCGGGCGACGCCGGCCTGCTGACTGGCTCGCACCAAACGCTGACCGTCGGCGATCTCTATGTCCGCCGAACGGGCACCGAACAGGTCGACCGCACCGGCTGCCGCGGTTCGTAGCACGACGTCCAGATCACGCGCGGACAGGGCATCACTTAAAGCGGCCAGGCGTTCCCAGGTCCGCCGCTCCTCGCCAACCCGCAACCGATACGTCAGCACGAGGTGCAGGACGAACATCACCGCAGGTAGTGCTATCAGTGTCCGCCGGTCCAGCCGAGTGGCCTCGGTGAACAATCCGGCGGTGATCGTCTCAGCAACCGCCACGGCCAGCCGGGTGCGCCACAGGTAGCGAAGCACGACCATTACCGGCCGTCCGGTCGCTAGCGTCACGGCCGCCGTCGTCACCAATTCTTCGAACAGCAGCACCGCGATTGCCGCAAGAAGGAAGCCCGCCAGGTAGCGCGGGAGCATGGGATCCGGCGCGGCTTCACCAACGGCTGGACGGATACCGAAGGCATACATCGCAGACGCGGCCAGCGCTGCGGCGATGATGTCCATGCTGGTGTTGTGTACCGCCTTGTACACGCCGGACGAGCGTGGGTATCTCGTCACCAGCCGAGCCGCACTGACGCCGACCGCTGCGCACACAATTACCCAGGGCGCAGGCAGCGCTGCCGCGCACACCAGGCACGCCGTTGGTGTCAACGTCACGCGAATGGACCTGCGAGGCGCTATCGGAACCGAAAAGGCCGCGCCCATCGCCATGAGCGCGGCACCCATCCACACATAGACCTGCTGCGAAGGTTCTGGCCACCGTGCCTCATGCACGGCCCACGCGAGGCACGCGAGCGCCACCAGAACACCAGAAGTGGTCAGCAGAGCGAGGGCCCACCGAGCGGGCCGGATGAATGTCAACTAGTACCCCGCGATCATCATCCCCAGCCCTTCGAAGCGAATCGTCCACAGTAGCAGGTCATGGTCATGTTCTTAGTCCCATTCGACGCCCTTGCACACGGTGACAACCCCCCTCCGCAGCGTCAGTAGTTGGTTCGACGATATGACCATCCAGTGGTGATCCTCAATGCCGAGGAGTCCCTTTGATCGGACTGCGCACAGTGAGGTGAGACGCCGGTTACGCAGGGTGAGTCAGCGTGGGCGGGGTGCGTTGCCTCAACCACTGAACTCGCCGCCGGTGCGTCCCGATGGCGTGGACGATCACGGGGCGGCCCGCGAGCCGGCACCGGCTAGGGAGATCCTTCGCCCCTAGAGAAGGTTCCGCCGCAGGGCGTCGCTCCGGCACCGGAGGTCGTAGCCAGCGCGGTACTGTGCCGACCATTTTGCGGAGATCTGTATCCCGCGTTACGCGACGGGTGTGCCCGCGGCACGGTCGACGCGTTGGGGAGGTGCTGCCGATGCAAGGGCGCTACCCGCGTCGACGACTACGCGAAGAGTCGTCGCCGGCTGCCTCGCCGTCGTCCCGCTACGATCAGAGCGTGCAGGAGAGGCTGCGTATCGGTACATGCCAGACCCAGGAGTTCCTCGGCGACATCGACGCAGCGCTGACGTGTATCGAGGGCTTCGCCCGGCAGGCCGATGCGCAGGACGTCGACCTCCTGCTGTTCCCGGAGTGCTTCCTGCAGGGGTATCTGGTCAACGACGACCATATGCGCACCCAGGCGATGGAACTCAGCTCCGCGAGGTTCGCGTCGGTGCTCAAGCGGCTGAGCCCGATCGAGCAGACCCTCGTGTTCGGCGTCATCGAACGAAACGGCGACAGGTACTGCAACACTGCGGTCGTCGTCACGCAAGGTGTGCTTGTGGGCGTCTACCGCAAAACCCATCTACTGCCCGGGGAAGCGTTGCTCGACAAGGGCGATGCCTACCCGACCTTCGAGTTGAAGGGCGTCAGATACGGCATCAACATCTGCTACGACACCCAGTTCGCCGAGGCCGCCGCGGCGGTGGCGGCGCAGGGTTCCCACGTCCTGCTCGTGCCAGCTCAGAACATGATGCGGCGGGAGACCGCAGTGCGCTGGAAGGACCTGCACCACGGAATCCGGGCTGAGCGCGCGCGGGAGACTGGTATGTGGTTGGTGTCAGCGGATGTGACCGGCGAGCGCGACGAGCATCGTGTCGGCTACGGGCCGACCAGTGTCATCAGCCCACAGGGGGAGATTGTGGCGCAGGTGCCGTTGATGACTACCGGCATGGTGATTGTTGAGATCCCACCACTTCAGGATGGACGTGGCCAGAACGACCGTGCGGGTTAGCCGCTCGGACGCGCGACGATGCTTACGGACACTACCCAGATGCCGTGAAGGATTCGCATGGTGACACCTCACCGTTGGCCTCGACCGAGGCGCTAGGTGAACCACGCGGGCGGTCGCGCTCGCTAGAGTGCACAGGTGATTGTCTGGGTGTCCTCGTTCCCCCGGTCCGGCAACACCTTCCTGCGAATCGCCCTCAACAGGCTCTACGGCGTGCGGACATCCGTCGTCTATGACGTCGACGGCGTGGCTGAGCGCCTGGGCGCCGATCTGGTCGGCTTCACCGAACGGCCTGCAGCGATCGATGCCATGCGCGAGTCCGAAGCGGTGCACCTCGTCAAGACACACCGGCAGCGCGACGACCAAGTCGATGAGTTGGACAAGGCCATCTGCCTCGTCCGAGACGGCCGCGATGCACTCGTCTCGTGGGCCCGCCTGGCCAGCGAGGAAGACTCCACACGGTTCGCCTCAGAATTGAGCGCTATGATTGCCCGGCGGGACAAGGTTGGAACCGGTAGCTGGGGACGCAACGTGCTGAGCTGGCTGCGGCCACCGGCACCTCACCGGGTGGTCCTCAGGTACGAGGAGCTCGCCCGTGAGCCGAGAGCGGCCATTGAACAGGTCATGGCAACCCTGGTACCCCAGCTCCGACCCCTCGCCGACGCGCGGATTCCGTCGTTCACCGAGCTGCAGCAGTCCGACGACCGCTTCTTCCGCAAGGGGCTCATCGGCGCCCATCGCGACGAGCTGCCCGACGAGCTACACCACCTTTTTTGGGCCCAGCCCGACAACGTCGCTGCGATGCAGCTACTTGGGTACGGGACCAAGACGGACGATTAACAGCACACCTGAGCGTGCGGTGGATGGCTGCGCGGCGATGGGCAGGCAAGCGACGATCCGGCGGTCCGGGGCGAGTTGATCCCTTCTCCGCAGCCGAGGCGATCCCTCCGGCGCCGTAGCTACGTGATTCTCCATCCGCTGTTCCAGCAGGGGAACTTTGTTGTGAAGATGTTGACGTCGAGGTTCAGGGTGTGGGCGGCGGGCGCGAACAGCGCCGCGTACTCCGCGTCGGGGGAGAAGAGGGTCCAGCGGTGCCGTCGGGCGTCGAGCACGAAGAGCAATCCCCATTGTGCAGTGTCGGTAGCGGCCAGTTCCTTCAGTTGTTTCCGCAGCCCGCCGGGAAGGTGGGCGTGGTCGATGCGGCCATGTCCGACGATCATCAGCGGGAGCTGAGGTTGGCCGCGGAGCAGGCGGCGCAGGTTCGGCACCGTCGTCACCTCCCGGTGCGGTTGTGGCTGCGTGGATCGTCCACGCGCCGCTGTCGGTAGATGGTGCCGTCGCGGGCGGTGGTGCGCCAGGGGCGGGCGTGGTGCACGGCGATGCGCAGTTCTGGGGCGTCGCGGTCGAGCGTGGCGCAGACCAGGTCGGCGCTGCCATCGGGTGCGCACCGTGCGAGCCAGCTGCCGTGCGGGCCGATAATTCCGGCGGGCATTGCGGTACTGCATTGCGCGGGCACCGAGACGCTCACCCACTGGCTCATGGTGGCCGCGTGGCCCTGGGCGATAACGGCGAACATCGGGTCTTCGGAGAAGGTGGAGAACAGGACGCAGTCCACGCCCCTGTGCAGGTAGTCGAGGAATAACTCCGGGAAGTTGATCTCGATGCAAAGTGCCAGGCCCAGCTTGAATCCCGCGACGTCGAGGACGGTTGGTGTGAAGCCGGGGGTGTAGAAGCGGGTGATCTCCGTGTGGGAGAGGTAGCGCTTGTCGTAGCGGTCGACGATGCGTCCCTGGTCGGAGATTACGTACAGGCTGTTGTGCGGGCGGTGCTCGCCGCTGAGTCGGTGGTTGCTGCCCAGGATCACCCACAGGCCGAGTTCACCCGCGAGCGCAGCGGTCGTGTCCAGTTCTCTCCGCAGAGATGTCCAGTCGACGTCCCAGCCGGCGAAGTGGTCCTTGGCCTGCCCGGCGTACCCGGACAGGGCGCCTTCGGGGAACTGCACCAGGTGGGCGCCCTGCTGACGTGCGCGGCGCATCAGCGTACGGATTGCGGCGCCGTTGAGCGTGGCGTCGCAGGTGACCGGCGGTTGGGCGGCAGCGATCGTGAGAGTGGACGAGTCATCCATTCGGCGGGGGTCGAGCATTCGGGGTGAGCCTCCTGGCGTCGATCGTGGGTGGTCAGGTGAGGACTCGGACTCGGGGCCAGCGGTGGGCGGGGCGTTGCCGTGTTAGTCGTTGCGCGGACACGGCGAGGCTGACTCGGGTCGGGTTGCGTTGCCAGATGCCGTCGAGGAGGTGCTCGAGTCCGTGTGGTGCGCAGACAGCGATGTGCCCGTCGGCGTCGAGACGGATCGCGACGGCGGTGGCGTATTCGGGCCAGGTCGCGACCGCGTCGGCGATGCTCCGCAGCGCGGGGACGGGGTCGCCTCCGAATCGGGTGGAATACCAGGTGTGCACGGCGGCCTGGTTCTTCGCCTCCCAGGGCGGTCCCGGCCAGATCGCCGTCAGCCGTCCGGTGGCGTGCTCGTCGTTGGCCCGGGTCAGGTCGGTGGTGTCGAAGAATGCCACGTCGATGTCCCGGGCTCGGGAGAAGTCGAATCCGTGCCCGTAGCGTTGGTCCCACACCAGGTCCCTGAGGACACCAGCGCCAATCCAGGCGTCCGGTAGGCCCGAGTCCCGCACTGTGCGCAGCGCCCGCATCAGTGGCTGACTCGCGCCAACCTGACCGCGTAACTCGTCATCACGCATGCCCTGTCCGTCTCCCGCCAGGTTGAGGGTGATCGAGGTCGGGTCACCTGCGGAGGTGTGGCACCCAGCTGGCCGTAGGCAGTGGCGGCTGCGTGCTGGTTCGGGCGGCTCCAGGCAGCTCCGCGGCGTCTGGGTGCGGTGGCGCGGTGCTGGTGTGCTGCTGGTGGAGGCGGTGTGCGAGGTAGTCACTCAGTGAGGTCGCGTGTGGCACACCCGGGTCGGTGGTGGCGCCGGAAGGGGTGTAGTGGGTGTGCCGGAGTGGGGCCACGAACTCGGACGGGGGCGCGCCGGCTTGCAGCGCGGTGGTGATCGCTGTGGACAGCGCTTCGGTTAGGCCGGCCAGGGTGGAGCCGTGTTTGCCGACGCGCAGGTCGACGTGGGTGAGCTGACCGGACGAGGTGGCCGTGGTGAGGCGTCCCGTGGTGCCGTCCAGCACGAAATCGGTCGTGGTGCCGGTGTAGCGGCGGGGTGCCCGCCGCTGCGGGTTGTCATCGCTCATTCTGCGTTCTCCCTGGGTGTGGTGGCGGTGGCCGTGACGGCGGTGGGCAGGCGGGTGCTCGCGCTAGCGGAACGACGTGCCGGTAGGCGACGTCCGCTGGGCGCGTTGGCGGCGGGGGTGTGGAGCGGGCTGTTCGGGGTTGTCTTCCACGGCAGGAATGCGGCGCTGGTGAGGGTGAGGGCGGCGGTTGCCGTGAGGGCGGTGCGGGGGCCGGTGGCGGCGGCGAGGATGCCGGCGGCTGCGATGACGATGGGTTGGGTGAGTTTGCTGGTGATGGACCAGGCGGTTAGGACGCGGGACAGGCAGTGCTCGCTGGTGTGGTTCATGCGGTAGGCGGCGAAGGTGGGATTGAACGTTCCCGCGGCGAACAGCAGGAGTGTGTCGGCGAGGGTGATGATGATCAGGCCCGGTGTGCCGGGCGGGGCGAGGGGGATGAATCCCATCCAGAGTGTGCGGGCGACGCCGGTGGTGAGCAGGACCCTGCGCAGGCCGTAGCGGGTGGTGAGGGGGCCGGCGGTGAGGGAGCCGAGGATGCCGCCGAGGCAGGGCAGTCCGAGGGCCAGGCCGTACTGCCAGGGAGCCAGGTGGAGGTCGCGGAGCATGAACACCGCGATGATGGGCGTGCTGGCCGTGATGGCGCCGCCGAAGATGACGGCGTTGACGAACAGGGCTCGCAGGCCAGGGTGGTGAAGGATGTGCCGCCATCCTTCGATGGCTTCCCGGCCCCGGCTCGGGGTGGGTTGCCGCGTTGGTGGCGGCGGTTCGGGGCTGCGGAGGCGGCGGATCCCGAGCGCGGACATCAGGAAGCTCGCGGCGTCGACGGTGATGGACGCGGTAGCGCCGAGCCAGGACACGAGGACACCGCCGATGGGCGAGCCGAGGCTGTTCGCCGTCCACTGGGAGGTCTCGAATCGGCTGTTGGCGGTGACACGTTGATCGACGGTGACCAAATGCTTCAGGTGCGCGCCGCTGGCGGCGCTGAACACGATGGTGCCGGCGGTCTGCACGACGGCGACGACGCACAGCTGCTCGTACGTCAGGGCGCCGAGCGCGGCGGCGATGGGGACGCTGGTCAGGGCCGCGCAGCGCAGCAGGTCGGCGCCGATCATCACCGGCCGTTTACGCCGGAACTCCACCCAGGGACCCAGGGGTAAGACGATGACCGCCGAGGCGAGGCCGGAGATCACCGCGAGCAGGGATATCTGCAGAGTCGATGAGTCCAGCAGCAGGATCGCGACCAGCGGCAGCGCGCCTGCCCCGACGGCGGAGCCCAGGTGGCTGACCGAGTAGGCGCCCCACAGGCGGTGGAAGTCACGGCTCAGCGGGGGAGGTGCGACGTTAACCTCCTCACGCAGCGCCCCACGCCGCGTTGCGATGTGATGCATCAGATGCAACTAATCCCACTTTCGTAGCCGGCGGCTTGGAGGGCGAACAGTTCGGCGTACCGGCCACCGGCGGCGACGAGGTCGTCGTGGCTGCCGGCCTCGACCAGTCGGCCGTGATGCAGGACGAAGATCCGGTCGGCGTGGCGGACGTTCGCCAGCCGATGCGTGATCAGGATCGTGGTGGCACGGCCCCTGCGGTCGCGGATGGCTTGGAACAGGGCGTCCTCGGCGCGGGGGTCGAGCGCGGACGACGGCTCGTCCATGATCAGCAGTTCGGCGTCGCGCAGGAAGCCACGGGCGGCGGTGATGCGCTGCCACTGCCCGCCGGAGAGGTCCTGACCTCGGGCGAACGTGCGGTCGAGCAGCGTCTCGTACCCGTGGGGTAGTTCGGTGATCATGTCGTGGGCGACGGCGCGGGCGGCGGCGGACTCGATGAGGTCCTGCTGGGCGATGGTGTCGACGTCGCCGATGGCGATGTTCGTGGCCGCGGTGAACGGCCACTTGTGGTATTCCTGCGTCACCACGGCGATCCGGGCGCGCAGCCTGCTGATGTCCCACTGCGACAGCGGGCGGCCGTTCCATTCGATGGCACCGTGGGTGGGGGTGCGCAGGGTGGCGATCATTGCCGCGAGGGTGGTCTTGCCGGAGCCGTTCTCCCCGACGAACGCGACCGTCTGCCCCGCGGTGATGGTCAAGGAGACGTCGTCGACGGCCGGGGTGTCCCGGTCCGGGTAACACAGGCTCACCCCGCTGACGGCCAGCTCGCGCAGCCGGTCGGGGAGCGTGCCGCCGGGTGCCGTGCCCAGGTGCTGGTCGGGCAGGTAGGCGGTGGCGCGGGCCATGAACCCGGTGTAGTCGCTGAAGTGCTGGCCCTCGGTGTAGACCCGGTCGACCTGGAACGTGACGATCGCGAGGGAGCGCTGCGCCGCCTGCACGGCGATCACGCACGTCGCCGCAGCGGCGAGCGGGATCTGCCCGTCGATCAACAACAGCCCGAGCAGTGCGTACACCACGGCGGTGGCTACTCCCCCGATCATCGCTCCGACCGACGTGGTGGTGGTGACCCGCCGCGCCAGGACGAGCTGGATGTCGGTCTCGACCTGCATGACCCGGTCGTACTGGTCGAGCAGGAACCGGCGCAGCCCGTACGACCGCAACTCCGGGGCGGACGCGCGCTCGGCCATCAGCCGCTGCAACAGCCACAACCGGCGTCGCCGCACCGACCCGGCCGTGTACGTCTGATACCGCAGGTGCCCCGCCCGTAGCGCCGCCCACCCGTTCGGCACCGTCGCCACCAACAGGGCCACCAGCAGCAGCGGATGGATCACCACGACGGCGACCGCCACGGCGAGGACCCCGGCCAGCCCGGCGAGCAGGTTCATCGAGGACTGCACCAGCCCGATCGCGGATTCGGTGCCTCGCGAGGCGCGCTCCATCTCGTCGGCGAACGCGTCGGCGTCGAATGCCTCCAACCGCACCGCCGTGGACACCTCGAACAGGCCCCGCTCCACCTCCCGGCTCACCTGCGGCGTCAGACCGTTCTGCGCGTACCCCGTGGCGATGCCCATCCCCGCGCGCAGCGCGACCGTCACCGCCAGCACGGCCAGCGCGGGCAGCGCCGCCCGGACCTTGTCCGCCGTCGGGCCGCCGGCGAACAACTCGACCAACACCCGCTGCGTCGCCAACAGGCCGAACGCCGCCATCACCCCCGCACCGACCGTCGCCACGGCGACCACACCGGTGCGGAGTCGGTCCGCGCGCCAACTGACGCCCAGAGCCGTCCAGACGAGCCGCGGCAACTCCGCGAAGACGGTGAACACCCCGGCCTCCGCCCGCGCCCGTACCCCCGTCTCCCACCACGTGGCCCGCAACTCCGGCAACACCGACTCCGGATGCGCTGTGCCCGGCTGGCCCGCTGTACTGGGGCTCTGTGCGGTGGTCGTCTGAGTCATGGACAAACCTCCTCAAAGTTGTTCGAATGGATGACCGTGGGACGTGCGTGAATCGGGCTGGTCGCCCGAAGGTGGCCTCCCGTAGGTGGATTTTCAGCAGAGGGCTAGGAGTCGAATCGTGGATGCGGCTGGCCCGGGCAGGGCCGGGGCTCAGGTGACCGGCAGCCCGTTCTCCAAATACCTGGTGAACCCGTGGCCGCGTGCTTTCTGGGCCGCGGCGACGCGTCGGGCCAGTAGCGCCGGAAGGCGTTGATCGGCCTCCGGCTGGTCGCACCAGGACCAACTGCGCAACTCGGTCGGCGGCAACACGATCTGATCCGCGTGCTCGAGCGTGAGCGTGCCCGCGTCGAAGACGAACATGACCCCCTCGGTGCGGCCAGCCTGCGGTGGCACCCAGTCCATGACCAGCAGCCGGCCGGGCGTCAGGGTCAGCCCGAGTTCCTCACGGCACTCCCGGACCGCCGCCTGGTAGGGCGACTCGTCGGCCTCGACGCACCCACCAGGGATCTCCCACGAGGCGTTGTATGCCGGCTCGACCAGCAGCACTCGACCGCGAGGATCGGTCAGGAGCAGCCCTGCGGCCATCCGCTTACGAGGTAGATCGACGGTGAAGTCACGGCGTTCGGCGGGCATGAGTCGACCGTAGGACGCCAGCCGTCCGACACGCCCGCCGCGCCGTGCCACGACATTGTCGGCAGATACCGCCGCCGACGCCGACAAGACTGCGACATCGCTGACCGCGCGTGACTCCTACAGGCGGCCGAGGCAGCCGCTAGGCTGCCTGGCCCCGCGCGGCTGTCGGCCAAACCCCGTCCGCGCCCTACCGACGCACGACGGCCCGTGGTAACCAATCCAGGAATTGTCGGAGGTAGCGGATAGGTTCTGCCCGCACCGTGACCGCATCTCGGCACCGCCAGGGGGTGGCAAACCATGGCCGACACCGACGAGATCACGACGGCACGCCGCGCGCTCGGCCGCCAGCTCGCACAGCTGCGCCGAGATGCCAACCTCACCCAGCAGGGCCTCGCCCGGCTCGTGCAGTACGGCCGCAGCTCCGTCGCCAACACCGAGACCGGCCGTCAACACCCCGAGCGCGAGTTCTGGGCACGCTGCGACACCGCCCTGCACACCTGCGGCGTCCTTGCCCAGGAGTACGACCGCATCGCCAAGCGTGCCCAGCGGATACAACCGCAGTCGACGGCCGTCCCCTCGAAGACCCCCGACCGGCCGCAGCCCACCGCCGGCACCGGTTCCACTGAGGGCGGTGAGAACGATTCGGCTTTCTGGGAAACCGAGGATTGCATCAACGCCCGCCGGCTCGCGTTGAAGTCCGGCACCGACGATGACGCCCGACTTAGCTACCTCGAAGGCGAGGTCCATCGCGCGATCGCCGACAACGAACGACTCCCCTCAGCCGTCCTCCTGGCACGCATGCGACCGCTGCGCGCCTACGTCGATCAGCTCATGGCCGGGCGGCAGCACCCACCACAACGCGCCCGGCTGTACACCCTCGCCGCTCACCTATCCGGGCTGCTCGGCGCCCTCGCGCTGGACCTCGGTGCGTTCCGCGTCGCTCACGCCTACGCCGCAGAAGCATTCGACCTCGCCGACACAGCACAGCAACACGACGTGCGGGCATGGGCACGCGCCACCCAAAGCCTCATCGCCTTCTACACCGGCGAACACCACGACGCGCTCGCCTATGCCCAAGACGGCCTGCGCCACTCCGGCTCCGGCCCTCACACCATCCGCCTGACGATCAACGGCAAAGCGCGGGCACTGGCACACCTTGGCGACCGCTACGGCGTCGATGAAGCCGTCAATCACGCGTTCACCATGCTGGCCGAGCAACCGCACGACACGACCGTTAGCACGAGCCTCGCCCTCGGCCCGTACTGCTACCCCCGCACAGCAGCCAACGCTGCGACCGCCTACCTCGTCCTGAACTGCGGCAAGAACGTCACCGCCCACCTCTCCGGGGCCATCGACGCGTTCGACGCCGCAGAGCTGCGCGGCCCGCAAGCCCTCAGCCGCCTTGACCTGGCCACCGCCTACCTACACCACGCTGACCCGGATCCCGAACAGGCCGCAGAGCTGGCGTTGAACGCTCTCGCCCTGACCGCGGACCACCGCTACGAGTCGGTCAACCAGCGCACCCACCAATTCCTCACCAGCGCCAAACCGTTCGCCGCCATGCCGCAGATGCGTCACATCGCGGAGCAGCTCGCCGTCCGCGCTCACAGAAGCCGGCGTGCGCCGCCAGCTTTACCATTTGCGACATGAGCAGCCGGGAACTGGCCAGCCTGCACCAGCGATGGATGACCTACCAGAACCTGCCCGAACTCACGAACCACTGGTACTGGCGCCCCGGCTGGCGAGCTGACCGCCAGTTCTACACCTGGCACCTCACCTTCGAGCACCAACCCGACCTTCACCACCTCGCTAGCCACATCCAGAGCGAGCTGGCACTGGCCGAACTCGACCTTGTGCCCATCAATGCCCTGCACCTCACCATGCAAGGCGTGGGCTTCACCGATGACGTCAGTGTCCAAGACCTGCGCCGCATCGTCGCCGAGGCCCGTCAACGCTGTGCCGAGCTACAACCCCTGCGTCTGATGCTCGGACCCGTCGATCCGGACGAGGAAGGGATTGGCCTGCTCGTTCAGCCCTGGAACCAAGTCGAACAGCTACGCGCGGCCATCCGCGAAGCGATCGGCGCCGTCTGGCAGGACGTGCCGGAAGCCGCAGAGGATTTCCGACCGCATGTGACCATCGCCTACAGCGGCACGTCGGCACCCGCCGGACCGATTCGCGACCGCCTCACCGGCCTACGCCACCAGCCGCCTGTCGAGGTAACCGTGCACCAGGCAACGCTGATCGCGCTCCGCCGGGAAAACCGCACCTACCGATGGACAACGGTCGCCACCGCGCCACTCGCTGGGTAGTGCGGGGGAAACCCGGGACTGGCGCTTGGGCCCGGCCTAAACTCAGTAGATCCGCCCGGCTCACTTTCACAACATCGTGACGGGTCGGTGCACCCCGGCCGGAAGGTGAGTCAGTGAGGGCCGTCATCGCTGTCGCCGGCATGGGCAGCCGCTTCTTCCCCATCGGCAAAACCATCAACAAGTGCATGCTGCCGATCCTCAACCAACCCGTCGTCGCCTACGCAGTCGCTGACTGCATCGCCGCAGGCGCCCACGAGATCGCAATCGTCACCGCCCCCGGCGAGATTGGCCGCCAGGTGCGTCATTACTTCACCGAAGACCACGATCTGAAGGGCTACTTCACCGCACGGGGCTGGCAGGACAAGTACGCCCCGCTCGCCGAACTGCACAGCCAGGCCGAGTTCACGTTCCTTGAACAACCTCGCGACGACCGGTACGGCACCGCGCTGCCCGCCATTGTTGCCGCTGACTTCATCGCTGGCGACGACTTCCTCCTGGTCGCTGGCGATGACCTCCTGCTTCGCAACGACGGCGGGTCAGACCTGGCCGACCTCGCGGCTGCCCGGGCCGCAGCCGCAGTGCCGGCCGCGCTCGCCGCCGCCACAGTGCCCGGCGCCGAGGCTCACCGCTACGGCATTCTGCACCCGCGAGCAGCCGAGGGTCACCAGCTACTCGATCAGCTGCTGGAGAAGCCGGACGACTACGGCGAACCGACTGCCTACATCAACATCAGCCGCACACTGCTACCCGCCGACGCCGTGGCCTACTTTCAGAAGCTGACTCCGGCACCGAACGGCGAGTATCAGGCCACCGACGCCGTCATCGCCTTCGCCCGTGACAACGACGTGCTGATCCACCCCGTCGCCGGCAAGTACCACGACTGCGGCAACCCCGCCGGCTGGCTCGCGGCCAACAACGCCGCAGCCCAAGCGACTGTGGCTTCTGGACCGTGCTGATAATTGCGGCGCATTGAGGCCATCGGGGACCTGCGCCAGGCGGCCCACGAAGATGCGAAGATGGGTTCATGCGGGTTGTCGACCTTAACGCAAACCTTGCCGACGACGTACGGAATTTGATGAGCCTGGGCGCGCCCTACGTCAAATGCCGCACACCATCCGACTATTGGCTCTACGCCAAACTTTTCTCCTCGACGTGTCCAATCGCGGTGGTGGGCGACGACACTGTCGTCGGTGCGGTGATCGCCATGCAGGGCCAGGTCGATCGAAGTGAAATTTACGTCCAAGACGTCATGGTTCACCCGGATCGTCGGCGCCGGGGCGTTGCTGCCGCGCTCATCTCCGCCGTGCGCGAGCAGGCTCAGCGGTGGGGCTGTCGCCGGATCTATTTGACCTCCGAGCCGGACAATGCACCGGCGCTGCACGCTTGGCGATCCTTGGGATTCATCAATTTGGTCGGGGATTGCGTCGTAAATGGTGTTGAAGTGACTAAGGATTTCAAAGGTCCAGGAAAGGATCGAGCTGTCTTCGAAATGATATTGCGGTAACGGCAGCGGCTCCGGCGCCAAGGCGTGCCGTGCGAGGTCGAGGTCGAGGAACCAAAGGTAATACCTCAACGCCCGATACCGCACCGTCCTTACCAGGACGACCACGCCCTGGTAGGCGATCGTGGCTGACATCACGAGCACTCGCCTACCGGCGACTGACCTATGTGCACCATCGGAACCTGCTTGGCGGCGAGGGCGGCGTCAAGGTCGGGTCGGGTTGACGACGTGTCGGCCGCGACTCGCTTTAGCGTCGATCGAGCCGCTGGTGCTGGGTCAGACGATGGCGTTGGCCCGGTCGCGCAGCCGCACGTCTTCGCTGTTCTGCAGGTAGCTCTGGTGGGAGACCTCAACGGCGGTCGCCGTCTCGTGGAACTGCCGGAGCGTGGTCGAGCCGCAACTGATCATCGTGGAGGTGATCTTGGCTAGGGTGACGGAGACGTTGTCGTAGAGGCTGCCAGCGAAGGGCACGTACCCGTCGACGCCTTCCTCGAAGACGAGGGTCTTGCCCTGCCCGTAGCGGGCGGCGTTCCGGGCGCGCTGACTGCCCTCCCCCCAATACTCCTTATAGAGCTGGCCATCGACTCTGACCAGCGGTGAGGGGCTCTCCTCGTAACGGGCGAAGTAGCGTCCGAGCATGAGGAAGTCAGCACCGAAGGCGAGGGCGATGGCCATGTGAGAGTCGTGCAGTACACCACCGTCGGAGCAGAGCGGAACGTACTGGCCGGTCTCCCGCGCGTAGGCGTCGCGTTCGCGGACGACGTCGGCGAGGGCGGATGCTTGGCCGCGGCCGATGCCCTTCTGGTCGCGGGTGATACAGATCGAGCCACCGCCGATTCCGACCTTGACGAAATCAGCGCCGGCCTCGGCGAGGTAACGGAAGCCGCGCCCGTCCACGACGTTGCCGGCCCCGATGCGTACCGCATCGCCGTACCGCTCCCGGACGAACTGCAGGACGTTGCTCTGCCAGGTCGAGTAGCCGTCGGAGGAGTCCAGGCACAGGACATCCGCGCCGGCGGCGACCAGGGCCGGGACTCGCTCGCGGTAGTCGTGGGTATTGACCCCGGCGCCGACCGCGAAGCGCTTGTCCTGGTCGATGCTTTCCTTGCGGAACTGCTTGTGCAGCTCGTAGTCCCTGCGCAGCACGATCGAGGCGAGCCGGCCGTCCTCGTCGACGATCGGCAGGACATCCTGACGGGCATCCCAGATCAGGGTGTTCGCATCGGACAGCGAGATACCTGTCGGGGCGGTGGCGAGGCCCGCAGCCGGGCGCATCCGGGACTCCACGCTGTCACCGAGGTCGTGGCGATGAACGTTGAAGTCGCTGGTGGAGATCAACCCCAAGAACGTCCCGCCGGGACTGCCGTCGTCGGTCACGACGGCGACATCGCGCTCAGCGGCGGCCAGGAGGTCGCCGACCTCCCCGAGGGTGGCGCTCGGCTTGATGTTGATGTCGCTGTGCCGGAAGCCGGCCTTGTGTCGCTTGACCGCGGCCACCATCTCGGCCTGCTCCGCGATCGGCTGGTTCTGGTGAATGAACGCCAGCCCTCCGCACTGGGCTAGGGCGATGGCGAGCCTGGGCGAGGACACCGCCCCCATGATCGCGCTGACCATGGGAACGGCGATCCGCAGCGGCGAGGCTTCCCCGACTCGGTGGCGCACGACGGGAGCCGACAGATCCACGTGGTCCGGCGTGCACCCGTCCTCGGTGAGGTTAGGCAGCAGCAGGTACTCACCGAAGGTGCGGGAGATCTCGGGCAGGATCCGCACTGCTTTTCTCCTCGAGAATCGAGTTGCCGCTCTTCGTGCGCGCGACCGAGCCGATCGGAGAACGCTATCAGGCTAGTGAGCCTCACCCGAAACGCCCATCCCGTCGGTGTTGCGCAGCAGAGTGCCGCCATGTTCATCACGTTCAATAACGAAGAACAACGCACCTGCCAAACGTGACCAAGCACGGATACGCATGTCGCGGGTGATCAGGATGATCGTGCTGGCCCCGTCCACCAGTTCGGCCATGGCCGAACCGGTGAACCAGGTCAGCGATAGCCTTCGGAACAACGGAATCCATGATCGAGGCATGAGGTGCCTTACAAAGTAAGGCACCTCTGCTTTCTCTTGCTTGGGGCTCGCCGTTTCAGGCGCGGCCAGAGAGATCTATGGCGGCTTGCAGATCGACAGGTTGGACCGCGATCGTGATTGTCGCCGTGGCGGCGTTGACCCGGGCCGGACGGTCGTACCGGTCGAAGGTGACCATCCATCGCTGCCAGGCCGGTCCGGAGAATCGGGCCATCGTCTTCGGGCAGATCGGCTCGGCGTCGCCGGTGGTGACGTGTATCGAGAGGTTGTCGGTCTGCGGATCTTTCCATGGCCCTGTCTGCAGGGCGCCGGTGGCGTCCTCGTCGACCACCTCGACGACGAGCGACAACCCGTGAGGGCCGTCGACGACACCCCAATGCAGCAGGGCGAGACCGGCGGCCCGGCTGAGCACGGCCGGCGGGCGCAGGAGGCGGGGGTCTGCGATGGTCATGTTGTCACGCTAGCCGCCCGCCTCCTGCCGCACGGTCACATCGAGCAGCGCAGGATGGGTTCGGTCGTGCTGAGCACGTTGCCGATGTAGATGCCTCGGGCGTACACGTCGGTCGACAGCCGGTACTTGCGGCGGTCGGAGTTGTCGCAGCCGAGGCCCCCGAAGGCGTTCGCGACCCGGGCCGTGCGCCACTGCGAGTCGATCGACCCTTCGTCCTGGAAAATGACGCACCAGATGTCGGAGCAGGTGCTCTGCAGCTCGACCACGATCCGGTGTGGCCAGTCGCGGGCGTAGTCGCAGGTCTGCGCCCCGCCGAACTCCAGCGTCGAGGAGCCGAGCATCCGCGGGTTGGTGAAGTTCCCGTAGCAGTAGGACACCGGGTAGTTCGGCGTCATCCCCGACTCAGCGGCCTGCTGGATGCGCCACTGGCCGGTGTCCTTGTCGACGGCGAGGGCCAGACCCGCCTTGGCTGCGGCGTCGCTGGTCGTGGCGGTCCAGGCGGTGCTGGTCGGCTCGGCGGGCGCCGGATCCGGAGCGGCAGCCTGGGCTGGGGATGCCGCGAGCAGGAGGGCAGCGGCCATGATCGGTGCCACCGCGAGCCGAACGAGAGAGAGTCTTTGCATGTGCTGCCTCCTTGTAGCGGGCTAACCCAGGCCGTCTGGCCGATGCACACAGCGTTACCGCCGGGCTGACGGTTGAGAAGGGAGCCGGTGTTGCGGCAACATCGACGTCTTCGGATCGGAGGGTCGGGCGTATGGAGGCAGACAGCGACGCCGTGCGCCACGTGTTCGGCGTGGTCCTGCATCACCTGCGCACCGAAGCGGGCATGAGCCTGCGCGCCCTGGCCGCGCAGGCCCGCTACGACTACACCCGGCTCTGCCGCGCCGAGCACGGCGAACATCTGCCCGCCACCGAATGGGTCCAAGGCATCGACACCGCCCTGAACGCCGGCGGCCTTTTGAAGCTGCTGCGCTCCCTGGCCCCGGCCGACATGGCGCCAGCGAAGAGACGCACGATCCTTCCGCTGGCTGGCCTGCACACCGATGATGGCGATAGCGTGACCTTGGAGTTGCAGACACCGGACGGGAGGACGGTGCTGGTGAAGCTGTCCCGACGCCAGCTCGGTGAACTCATGGCCAGTGGCCTGCTCCGCACTGTCCTGCCCGCGGGCGTGACCGATCCTGATCAAGCCGACCGCGTCGCCAAGGTTCTCGCCGGCGAAAACGCAGTGGATTCACAGGCGCTCGACTACTTCGGGCGGCTGTTAAACGAACACTTCACCGCGGACAAGATGCTCGGCCCCCGGCAGCTAATCGGCACGACCCTCGCCCAGATCCGAGTCCTTGACCGGCTGCGACGCACCGCCCCACCCGACAACACCGCACCCGTGCTCCGGCTGCTCGCACAGTACGGCGAGTTCGCCGGCTGGCTGCACCAGGACCTCGGCGACACCACCGCAGCCCGCTACTGGTCGGACCGCGCAAGCCAATGGGCGCAGGCCACAGGCGACTACGCCACCGTGGCTTACCTGATGATCCGCAAGTCGAATATCGCGCTGCTCGACAACGATGCTCGCGACGTAATCGAGCTAGCGGCCGGTGCCCGTAGGGTGCCCCGCGCAACGAGCCCTCGCCTGCACGCGCTGGCCCTGCAGCAGGAAGCCCGTGGCTGGGCGCTCTACGGCGACGCCACCCGATTCCAGCGGAAACTCGAAGATGCCTTCACGCTCCTACGCGACCACCCCGCCGACGTCGATCCCGACGCACCGGTCTACCTGCACCAATACAACCTGAACGAGCTGGAAGAACAATCCGCTGGCGGCTACCGAGCCTGCGGACAGGCAGCCACAGCCGTCCGCATCCTTGAAGGCAAGATCAAAGCAACAGGCGAGCACCTGCGCCGGGATCAAGGGCATCTACAGGCCAAACTCGCCAACACCGTCTTGGCAACGAAAGAACCAGAACCGGAGCGCGCCATTGCGCTTGGAATGCGCAGCGTCTCAGCGGCACACCTCACCGGCTCCGCCCGCATCGGCGAAGAGCTCCGCGCACTCGATACCCTCCTAGCAGCGCGCTTCCCGACCGCACCGGGCCGCCGCGAACTACACGAGGCAGTCGCCGCGCTCGGCTAACCGGACTAACCCGCGAGCGCTGTCGATATCCGAGCGGTCGTCGGCGATGATGGGGCGATGCGGCTGCTCATCCTTGGCGGAACTTGGTATCTCGGTCGAGCGATCGGCGAGCTCGCTCTCGATATGGGCTGGTCTGTGACTACCTTCAACCGGGGTGCCTCAGCACCTGATCTTGCCGGGGTTGAGGCTGTGCGCGGTGACCGGGAGCGGATTGAGGATCTACGGCGCCTTGCGCGGCAAGGTCCCTGGGACGCGGTCATCGATACGATCGGGTTTGTACCGAAGCAGGTTCTGAATGCCGCGACCGCGTTGGGGTCGGTGGTCGGCCATTACGTGTTCCTGTCCTCCGTAAACGCCTACACCGGGTGGCCGAACGAGGCGCTGGACGACACTTCGACGCTCTTCGCCTGCCCACCAAACGCGAACGCGTCGTTCGGCGTGGAGTTGGGCTACGCGGGGCAGTACGGCGCTCTGAAGGCTGGATGTGAGCGAGCTGTGGTCTCGGTTATCGGCGCGGAGCAGTCCGCGGTTCTGCGTCCAGGCGTCATCCTCGGGCCCCGTGAATATGTCGGCCGCCTGACGTGGTGGCTTGGCCGGGCCGCCCGCGGGGGCCGGCTTCTGGCTCCAGGGCCTCGTAGTCGTCCGATCCAGCCGGTCGACGTTCGCGATGTTGCACAGTTCGCTCTGCACTGCGCCTTCTCGCGAGTTTCGGGTACGTACAACGTGACCGCGCCCATGGACCATGCGACGTTCGGCGATCTCGTCGATAGCTGCGTCGCCGTGACGCGGGCGGGCACTGAACCGGTTTGGGTGGATTCGGATTGGCTCACTGGGCAGGGCATGCAGCAGTGGACCGAGCTGCCACTGTGGAGGACCAATCCGGGAGTCTGGAAAGTCGACAGCCGTCGCGCGGTGGCCGCGGGGTTGAGGTGCCGGCCGCTACACGAGACGGTGGTGGAGACCTGGGCGTGGATGAACAGCGGCGGCACTGCGATCACCGGCGACGGTGAGGCGGGCCGAGCTGCGGATCATGGCCTGCCTCCCAAGCGTGAGAGGGAGTTGTTGTTGGCCTGGCAGCAGGCTCGTCAAGCTGGCGGCAAGGCGGGCGGTCCTGCGTGAGCGGTTCCAAAGCTGGAGGCGAGTTCTGCTACCTGGCGGGCCTGGGAGACGGCATGCCACCGGGGTCCGGATAGCAGGCGATGGATCCGCTGTAGCCGTCCCAACAGGCCGGTGCGTCGCCAGTCCGACGGCATGGCCCACAGCGGGGCGAGCGTCTCCCGCGCGCTGTCGAGGTGACCGCCGAGTAGTTGGCATGTGGCAAGGTCGGCTCGCGCTTCAGCTGGCACGGTGGACCACTCGTTGCCGGGTTGGTCGCCTGCCAGGTTGAGAGCGGTGATCGCCGCCGCGATTGCGGGTACTGCGTGGCCGGTGACCTATTGGGCAACCTGGAACTGTCCCACAGGGAATCGCTGTCCATTTACCTGGATCTGCAGTGTGAACGCCCCGGGCACGACCGCCGCCGTACCGGTCGAGCGCAGAGGATGCTCCTTGGACAGGGTGACAGGCTGACCAGGTTTGGCAGTCACCCTACTGAGGAAGTAGACGTTCTCGCGGCGTTTCCCCCGCTGCGCGGTCGAGCAAATTGCGTACGACACGTGAAGAGGCACTGTTGCTTCGGCTAACAGATCTGCGCTGAAAGCCAAGGTCTCCCCTGCTCGAAGGGCGGTGCGCTGGATGTGGACGGCCGAGATGTCGACGCGTACGTCGCTCGGGTAGCCGAGAAACTCGTACGCGGGCGACCAACCCCTTTTAAGCGCGGCTTTCAGGGCCTCGCGTGCGACGAAGTCGAACTCCTTCTCCCTGGTGCGCCTGTCGGTCTTCCAGCGGGTCAGGGTGGCGATGACGAGATCGCCGTCGGTGGCGGCGATGTCGCGTAGATGGTTGGCGACTGACCGCGTCACGTACCGGCTCTTGTCGAAGTGCAGCTGGGCGAGGACCGGCAGCCCAGCCTCTGGGGGCAGTCTGAGGCGTGGTGACCAGGGAAGCATGGGACGCGTCGACTCGCTCGCCAGGCGCCGTACCCGGTAGTCGTCGTCCCGCGCCCAGGCATGTACGGCGTTCATTGTTTGCTCAGGGAAGTCGTTGAGGAAGTACCTAACCGCGTCTTCGGCGGAGAAGTAGCAGGTGAAGCGGCGCAGCGCGTTGAGAGCCTGGTCAAGCTCTTTGCCGGTGCGGCAGTAGCGCGCGACGTAGTCGGAGTGTGGTGAGTACAGATGGAGGCCGAAGTCGTTGGTGATGCCGGCGGCTTGCGGCGTGGGTGGCAGAGAGCGCAGCAGCACGTCTAGCGCCGCGGTGCCGGTGACCGGCAGGTGATCGTGCAAGCCCTTCGCGGTGCGGGCTATGCGTGCCTTTAGCTCCAACCGGGGCAGGTCGGCCATTACGTCGGCGACGAAATTCTCTGCGGCGAACGTGGGCAGGACCCGCTTCACCTCTCGGCCGATCCGATCAATCCGCTCCGCGTTCAACGCGCGGTCCTTGACGAGTACCTTTTCGCCCATGCCGGAACCCTAGCCGCGATCATCCGCTTGACGGTGCGGGAATCGCCCCTCCGTGCGATCCCTGCAATGTTCCGCCTACCGGGCAGCGGTGCGGTACGGCAGGCAGCGGTAGCGGGAGTTGGCGCAGGGAGAGGCGCTATGAGGGACAGCGTGGTTGTCCCAGACGACCACGCCGCCCTGCTGCCAGTGGGACCAGCCTCAGGACGCTGCTGCGGCTGGTCACCAAGCCGAGGCGGTCGGCCAGCCCTTAACCCCCTCCGCCCGACGCGCCCTACATAGTGAACCTTGCACCCCGAGCCGGGTCAGTCCCGATTACGGAAAGTGAGCCAGATCCAATTGCAGCCGGCGTTGACAGCCCGGCCAGCGTGGTGGCTTCAGTACGTGAAGTGCAGTCGATGCAGGCGCGGAAAGGTGCTCGATGGTCAGTCTTCAGGGCTTATGAGGAACGCACAGCGACCACGCCCGACAGCATCGGGGGAAGTCATTTCATCATCCGACCGGTACGCCGATGCAGGGCGGCATCGATGAGGAGAGCGGCCTCGTTCGGCTGATGGTGGTCTGTGTGGATGCGCAACGCGAAGTCGTCGCGTGCAGCAATATCGAGGTCCTGCAGGGTTTCGTCCCATACAGTCAGCCGTGCGTCCACGTCGATACTGCCCCTCAGGCGGGCACGTGTGGAGGTTGCTTCCCGGGAGCACCAGAGCAACACCGGCAGCCAGTCGACCTCGTAGGCGCGCAGGGCACGTACGCCGACGACCTGACCCATGTGCACGACCGGAATCTGGCCGGCGGCGAACGCAGCGTCAAGGCCGGGCCGGTCGACGACGTATCGATTGCCGTAGCGGCCATTCTCGTAGATTACGAGACCGTCAGCGCGCAGCTGCTGCAACTCGGACGCGCTAGCTAGTCGATATCTTGTGGTATCGCCGTGTTCGGCAGCGAGTTTGAGTTTTCCGAATCCGACGTATCGCGGATCGAGTTGGTGCAGAGCTGCGGTGATGGTGTCCTTGCCGGCCGCTGGCGGGCCATACAGGATGATCGCCGGAGTGGTCACGAGGGCGAGAGTATCCGAGCCACCGCATCGGCGTGCCCGAAGAGCCCGGCAGTGGCGTGACGGGCGTTGTCGACGACGAAGTGCGGCAGCGCTGGCCGCAACGTTGGGTCAACGCTGGCGGCGTATGTGTCCCAATGGTTGAGCTTCCAGCTGTCGCGTGCGGCGTCTCGACGCACCAGATACTCGTACATTGAGTCGACGTCTGCGTCGACCCACACGGACAGGATGCCAATCCCGCGAGTGCTACACCTTTTCGTGAGGCGCTGGAGCCACCCGGGGTTGGGCAATTCGTGCAGGAAGGGGGCGCTGACAATGCAGGACCCGCCGGCATCCAGTTGAGCGAAAGCCGCGTTCAGTACACAGCGGTACTCCACCGGACGGACTCTCCGTAGGTATGCCTCCGAGTGCCGATCGTTGGGGTCGCGATCCATCGCAGACAGCAGATCTTCAACCAAGGGGCGAGTGATCTGGTCCTTATCCAGCAGCGTCCAGCCAGTAATGCCGGCCAACATCCGGCCGAGCTCCGTCTTTCCAGAGCCCGCGTAGCCCCCGATCAGAACAAGCGCGGGAGCACTCTCAGACCGACTTGCGCGGGCCTCGTGCGCCTCGAAAATCCGGCGTCGCAAACTTTCGATGCTCGGCCCGGCGTTGTCGCCCGAACCTGCCGCAGCGGTATGCCGGATGACATGATCCATTATGGGGTGTGCCGCACGGTGGCGGCTGGTGGTGGCGACCAGCGCTTGGTGACGACGCCTGCCACGTGTCAGCCTCTCCATCCGGTCGTACTCTTGGATCAATGCGCCATCGGCACCTAGCAATGTGTCGCAGCGGACCCAGAATTCACGGTCTACACGCTGATGACCGGTCTCCGCGTTCGCGATAGTGCTGCGGCCGTAGCAGGCCAGCGGGGCAAAGGTGTGCTGGGTGTAGCCGGCCGCTTTGCGCAGTGCCGCCAGCGTTTGTCCCAGCGCTAGCCAGGCACCACTGGGGTCCTCCGCCGCTGGAATTGACATCGACAGGCTCCTGAGTTGAGGCGCTAGCGGGGGGCAGAGTTGTCGCCGCTCACCCGGCGTGATCACAGTAGCGTGATCGCGTGGCCTGAGGTAGTCCCAGGAGGCCCTGGTTGGTCTGCCGGCCGCAGACCAAGGCCGGCCTACCTGGGTGGGCATCATGCGGGCGTCACGATGCTTCCATGAACCACAGCGGCGCCGGCTTGGTCATCTGGGACGTTGACGGGACGCTCATCCCTGCGGACTTGCGTTGGCTGACGCGCGCGATCGCTCGTGCGTAGGCATCGCGGAGTCCGAGGTTGTCTTCCCTGAGAAGAAGGCGCATGGGTATACGGACGAGTCGATCGCAGTCGACCCGGCGATAGCTTCGGGCGTGGACCCGTCATCTGCGGAGGCGGGAATACTCGCCTTCCGTCAGGCCATGGCCGCGGTCATGAAAGAGGGTCGGCAGGAGTCGATGTAGTTGTCGGTCGCCTTCGGAGCCGCAGCGGGTCGAGGTGAGCGCGGCCTGGGCCGGCTTTCCGGCGATCCAGTAGCCGGGCAGATCGACCGGCGGCGCCTGTTCCTGGAGCCGCTGGCAGAAGGGTTGTCCCTCACTGCCGACAAGAAGGGACGAATTCCGGGCCTCTGGCCGACCGCCGAGATCCCGTTGCGGGCCGTGCCTACACCTTCGAGGCCAATTGGGCCACCGCCAGCTGACCATCCAGCACCACCGTGTCGGCCGCACGGACAATCCCGACCTGCCGATGACGAGGTCGATCATGCACGGTATGGCAAGGCGCGTGGCCATGGACTGCCTGCCTCCGGAGCGTCGGATGGCGATAGGCATCCTCCTCACGGAGGCTGAGCGCACGGCGTTGGCCGGCGGGGATACTAGCCGGGTCGACTTGCCAGGCTTTGCTATGTCGGCTCGGCAGGAGCTGCACCGATAAAGCGTAGGGCGGGTTGTGCTGGCAGTCGCCCTTAAACGGGTGCTCCGTCAGAGGATCCGATGTGTCGGCGTGTGAGCGCCACTGTGCCCGACGATGTGGGAGCCCGCGTGGACGGCGGTGGTGATGGCGTCGTGTAGCGGGGTGTGGCGGGCGAGGTCGGGGGCGAGGCAGCCGAGGAAGGCGTCGCCGGCTCCGGTGGTGTCAATGACCGGGACGGCGGGTGCGGGCACGGTGGCGCATCCGTGGGGGTGGGTGAAGGCGGCGCCGTTGGGGCCTGCGGTGACGACGACGGTACGAGGGCCGAGGCGCTGCAGCGCGACGGCGGCGTCGAGCGGATTGCCGGCGGTGGTGCGCAGGATGGCGGCAGCTTCGTGCTGGTTGACGACGAGGACATCGAGTTTCGCCAGCGTGGTGGGGTCGAGGTCAGGGTGAGGGACGAGGTTGCCGATGATGATCGGCGCGCGGCGGTGGCTCAGCAGTGCGGTCACGGGTTCGGGTGGTAGGTCGAGCTGCACGATGACGGCTTCCGCGCCGAGGCCGGCAGCGGCGCGGTGGATGTCTCCGGTGGTGAGTTCGGTGGCGGGTGAGAGTGCGAGGGTGATGTAGCTTTCGCCGTCTGGGGTGACCTCGATGATGGCCGCTGCGGTGGTGGCGTCAGGGACGAGTTGGACGTGGCGGGTGTCGACGCCTGCCTCGGTCAGTGCTGTGGTGATCTGGTGGCCCCAGGCGTCGGTGCCGACGTTGGCGATCAGGGTGGCGCGCCCGCCATGGCGGGCGGCGGCGATGGCCTGGTTGAGGCTCTTTCCGCCGGCGTTGGCGGTCAGGGGCGAGCCGATGGCGGTGCGGCCAGGTCGGGCACGGTGGGGGACGTGGATGGTCAGGTCGATGTTGGCCCGGCCGACGAAGGCGACATCGACGCTGTCGCCCGAACCGCTGCTGTCGGTCACAATGTCGCTGCGGAAGCGGCCAGGGCGGCATGCAATTGCTGCACTCCGGGCTGGGTGGGAAACGCCGTGAGCTGGCGGCCTGCGATTGCGACCTCGCGTTGGATTCGTGCCGAGCGGGTGAGGTTGGCCAGGTTGAGCGCGGCGAGGGCGGCGGCAGCGGCCAGCTCGGGTTCATCGGCGGCGGCGTGGGCGGCGGCGGTGCGTGCCAGATAGCGGCCCCGTTCGCGTCGGTACGACTCCGGCCACGCGTCGAGGGCCTCACCGAAGCACCGGACGGCGGCGCCAGGTCGGCCCAGCCGAAGCCAGCCCTCGCCCTCTTGCGCGCTGATGTATGCCGTGGTGCAGAACGCACCCAGCCCACCGCCGTCTGTTCCGGTGGCGGCAGCGAGATGGTGGGCTTCGTCGATGGCGGCCCGGAACGAGTCGGCGTCACCTTCGATGGTGTGCCCGTGGGCGCGTTGCACCGCCGCGAACGCGCGCACCTGCTCCTGGGTGCTGCCAGTGCGCTCGGCGGCACGGGCGAGCCCGGATACGCGGTCCTGATCAGCGGCGTCGGCGGCCCGCTGCGCCATGCGGGCGAAAACGTAGGCGGTGAACTCCATGTCGCCGGCTTCTTGGGCCATGGTCAATGCTTGGGCGAGCCACCAGGCGCCGGCGTCGCGGTCGCCCAAATCGTCGCTGAGCCAGCCGGCGAATTCTGCCCACCGGGCCTCGGTACTCAACAGCGCGTCGCGCAGGCTGCCTCGGGCGGCTCGGCGGTAGTCGGCTATGTGGCCCAGCTGCTGGCGGGCAGTGGGGAGGATCGTCGCGGCGCCGACCCGGTTGTCGGACTCCACGAGCACTGACCGCAGCACCGCGAAGTGCTCGACGACGGCCGGATCAACCTGTGCCGCCCGTGACGCCGCCGCCAGCGGCTCCGCACCCGCCAGGGATGCCACCACACCGCCGGGGACCGCTTGTAGGAGCGCCCGGCGGCTGACCTGAACCTGCTGGCCTCGCCCGTCTACCACAGCCGTCACGATATCGGTCTCCCCGGCGAGCTGGCCGCCTGCGTCGGTCATCAGGGCGGTGCCGGTTGCGGTCAGGGCGGTGGTGAATGCTGTCGTTCCCCTGGCCCGCCTGTACTTCTGCCGGACGGCGATGACTTGGTCATACCCGGCGGTGAGGGCGCCGTCGGTGTCGAGGACCTCGTCACAGCGCATCCAGAAGGCTCGCTCTGGGTGCTGGCGCCCGACTTCGGTGTTCGCGATCGTGCTGCGGCCGGTGAAGACTATGGGCGCCAGCGAGTGCTGGGTGTAGCCGGCAGCTTTGCGGTACACGGCCAACTGCTGGCCGAGCGCGCGCCACGCCTCGCTCACCTTGTGCGGGTCTGCCACCGTTGCCCCCTGGGGCCATCGCGCCCCGGCCGGCGTAGCGAGATGACCGAGCGCCGGCCAAAGGCAGTCGTCGATGTAGATGGTTACCCTACCGTGCGAGCGTCGCTGCTTCGGTCCTCCACACGCCTCGGTGGCAAATGATTCCGCCGCGGTCAGAAACCTGCCGCAGCCGGGTGGCGTGCAGGGCGATACACAGCTCTGGCCGGTTGCGGTCGAGGCGACGCCTGCGGGGTCGATTCTGCCATCGGTGCGGGTACTGGTGTAAGGCAGGCGCCGTGAGGACCGATGGCCCTGGCGGGCATGGCGGCGGTGCGCTGTGGTGGGACGGAGACGCTAATCCACTGGGTCATCGTTGCCGCGTGTCCGTGTGCGATCACGTCGAAGATCGGGTCGTCGGAGAAGGTGGAGAACAGGACGCAATCCACGCCTCGGTGGAGGTGGTCGAGGAACACCTTGGGGGAGTTTGATCTCGATGCGGAGCCGCCCCGGCATTCGACCACGGGTTTCATGGCAGGAGGTTCACCCTGCGGTGGAGTGAGTCGTCAGCTGGCCGTGCACGGTGCCGGACGGAGGTGAGTGCAACCAGAACGGCAACAACGTCACCGGTCGACTCGGGCTGGTCATTAACCCCTTTTCATGTCAGGTGCCAGGCGCTGGGCGAGTTCCTCGGGTGTGATGGTTTCGATGCCCAGCGTCCGAGCCTTGTCGAGCTTGCAACCGGCCTTCTCTCCAGCGACGACGACGTGGGTGCGGGCCGAGACACTTGAGGATGCGCGTCCCCCCGCCTTGGCGATCAGTTCGGTCATCTCGGTTCGGGATAGGTCCGATAGAGGCCCGGTCATCGCACCGGTTACCACCACGGTCATCCCCGCCAACGGCAGCTCGCTCTTCGCCTCCTGGGCGGACGCCTCGGCATCGCCTTCAGCATCCGTGGGAGCAGAGAGAACGAAGCCGGGCTGGTCCATATTCACACCTGCGGCGACGAGCTTGTCGATGACTAAGGCGAGGTCGACCAGTTCCTCGACGATCACTGGGGCCTTCTCGTTGCCGATGCCGTTGACCTGCTCCAGGGCGACGGCGTCGCGTCCCGGATGGCCTGCATGGAGCCGAAGTGCGCGGCGATGCGCAGCGACATGGAACGGCCGGTGCCCAGGACGCCGAGGGCGCAGAAGACCCGATTGAGGGGCTTGGACTTGGCCGTCTCGATCGCGGCCAGGAGGTTGTCGGCGCTCTTGGCCCCCATGCGGTCCAGGGTGAGTAGCTGATCGCGGGTGAGGGTGAACAGGTCGGCGAAGTCCTCGATCAGCCCCTTGTCGACGAGTTGCACGATGATTTTCTCGCCGAGGCCGTCGATGTCGAGCGCGTCGCGGGCCACGGCGTATCGGATCGCCTCTTTCTGGCCGCAGGAGCGGCCCCGCGCGCAGCGCCAGCGCTCCTGGCTGCGGTCGATGCCGGAGCCGCAGCGTGGGCAGAGTTCGGGGAAGTCGATGGTCTGTTCGGTGCCGGTACGGAGGCCGGCGACCGCGCCTTCGACGCGGGGGATGACTTCGCCGGCTCGGTAGACGATGACGTGGTCTCCGAGCATCAGGCCTCGGCGGGTGATGTCGGCCGGGTTGTGCAGCGTGGCGTAGGTGATGGTGGTGCCGGCGACGTCCACGGGGTCGAGGACGGCCCGTGGGGCGATCACACCGGTGCGGCCCACGCTCCACTGCACGGCGCGCAGCACGGTGATCTTCTGGGCGGCTGGGAACTTGAAGGCGGTGGCCCAGTGCGGGGTGCGAGAGCCCATCCCGGCCCGGATCTGGTCGGCGGGGCTGTCGGCCTTGATCACGGCACCGTCGAGTTCGATGTCGAGTCCCGCGCGCAGGGCGCCGATCTCGTGCACTCGGTTCACCACCTGGTCAAGGGTCGCGTAGGTCCGGGTGGCGAGCGGGGTGTCGGTCATCGTCCCCAGCCCGAGAGCGGCGAGGCGGGCGATGAGCTGGGTGTGGGTGAGCGCGGCGAGGCCAGGATCGTCGGTGTGTTCGGGGTGGGTCAGTGCGGCGTAGGCCAGGAAGGTCTGCCCGATTCGGTAGGCCCGGTCCTTGGCGCGCAGTGAGCCCGAGGAGGCGTTGCGGCGGTTGGCGAAGGCCGTGGCGCCGTGCGTGATCCGCAGCTCGTTCGCAGCGGCGAACTGGTCCTCGGTCATGAGTACTTCGCCCCGCACCTCGACCGTGACCGGTTTGGTCAGGGTCATGGGCAGGCCGATGATGTCCCCGATCGCGTGGGACACGTCCTCCCCGGTCGTCCCGTCGCCTCGGGTGACGAGTTGAACCAGCCGGCCCTCGCGGTAGCGGGCTGCCAAGGCCACACCGTCGAGCTTGGGTTCCACCGCCCAGCCTGCCACTGCGGCTCCGCCCAGCCGCCGCTCCAGCGAGACGGCCCACGCCGTCAGTTCCTCGTCGGAGAAGACGTTGCCCAGGCTGAGCATCGGAACAGGGTGCGCGACGTCGCCCGTTGTCACGCCCGCCGCGACCTGCTGGGACGGGGAGTCGACCGCGATCTGTCCGGGATGCGCGTCCTCCCACGCGGTGATCCCGCGCAGCAGCCGATCGTAGGTCTCGTCGTCCAAGTCTGATTCGCCGGAGCCGTAGTAGGCATCGGCGGCCTTCCGCGCCTGCGCGACGGCTTCAAGGTAGGCGGCCTCGTCAGCGAGGTCGACAGCGGGCGCGGAAGGTGTCGTCATGCTGTCCATTCTGCTGACTGCCCCTGACAGCATGTCGGTAGCGCTGGTGGGATTCATCCGCGGTGTCGAGTCGGCGCCGACGGGCGGGCTCTGTCCGCTGCTCCGGTAGGCGGGGGCGGCTGAGCGGGGGCGGCTCGTCAGTTCCGGGTCGTGCCGGGCAGAGCCCGAGCGTGCGATAGAACGTGTCGTTCTCGAAGCGTCGGTGCGGGTCGAACGTGCGGAGAGCCCGCCGGAACCGGTGGAAGCCATCGGTGTTGGAGGCGGGCAGCAGCTCCGGAGTGAAGTACTTGCCCCAGTGCGGCCTACCGCCCAGGCCGTAGAGCAGGCGCTGGATGTCGTCGAACAACGGACGCGCTGCGGTGATCGACCCGGCGGCGCGCCCCCGCGCGCCGGAGCGCATCGCCGCGCGGGCTCGCGTGCTGGCTAGGTTCACGGCGCGCTCCGGGGGAAAGGTCGCCACCCCTGCCTCGGCTGACGTCAGACAACCACTGCTCCGTCAGAGCGGGGGGACTCAGCCAGCTCCCGCCGCACTGCCCGTGCCCGTGCCCGTGCCCGTGCCCGTGGGACGATGCTTCTATGAACCACAGCAGCGCCGGCTTGGTCATCTGGGACGTTGACGGGACGCTCATCCCCGCGGACTTGCGCTGGTTGAGGCGTGCGATCGCTCGGGCGTACGGCATTGCGCAGTTCAAGGTTGTTTTTCCTGACAAGAAGGTGCATGGGTATACGGACGAGTCGATTGCCGTCGACACGGCGATCGCCTCGGGCGTCGACGCGGTGGCTGCGGAGGCCGGCATACCCGCCTTCCGTGAGGCCATCGCCGCAGTGATGCAAGAGGGCCAGCGGGAGCTGGCTGAGGTGCAGCCGCCGTATCCGGGTGCGGCGGCGAGCATCGCGGAGCTGTACGGCCGAGGTTTTATTCAGACCGTGCTGACCGGCAACCTGCGTTCGGCTGCCGAGGTAAAGCTGCAGGTGTCGGGCTTAGACGAGTTTCTCGATCTGCGCATCGGCGGGTTCGGGTCGGACGCTCGAGACCGCTTCCAACTCCCGGGGGTCGTAGCTCAGCGCTACTCCGCGCTCTACGGTGTCCCGCTCGATTCCGCTCGAGTGGTCGTCATCGGGGATGCGCCCAACGATATCGCTTGCGCACGTCACGCCGGCTTTCGCGTTGCTGTGGTCGCTCACCGGATTGCGCGTCAAGAGCTGGCGTCTTATGAACCTGACCTGGTACTCGACAGTCTCGACCCGACGTTGATAGTGGCCGCGGTCGGTTCGCTGTTGAGCTCGGGCGGGTCGCCGGCTGCCCGTTAGGCGGCCATCTGCTCCTCAAGTTCGAGGACAACCGGCTCGTCGCGCCATCGGACCAACCGCTGTCGGGCTCGTTGAGCTCGAGCGATGCCCCGATGGTTGCCGCCGGCTTTCAGCCGATTGTAGGTGTCACCGAGCAAGGCGCAGGATCGTTCCAGCTCGCCGGTCTCGGCGTAGGCGCTCGCGAGGTCCACTGCTGCTGCGAGGGCGACATTGACGTTCGCGGGGTCGTGTTCGAGCGCTTGCACAGCACTTTCGAGCACCTCCACCGCCTGGTCGGGCTGGCCGAGAAGAAGATGGCATGTGCCCGCATAGACGTGGAGGCGGGCGCTGCTCCAGTCGCTGTAGAGACCGACACAGTCAGCCGGTGACAGTTCATTGACCGCTGCTTCTGCTCGCTGCAGAGCGGCGGTAGCCTCGCGTGGAAGCCGCAGAGCGGCATAGGCCTGGGCCTGCTCGGCGGCTATCCGAGCTCGTGCGGCGGGGTTGAGATCTGTGGCTGCTTGGTCGGCCTCGTCGAGCAGCCGCAGGCCGATCATGACGTCACCATCGGCTTCGATCAGTGTGGCGGCTTCCGAATGGAGGTTGCTCTCGAAGATTCGCGCGGTCGCGCTGATTCTGCGGTCACCGAGCCTGTCGCCTAGTTGGCGGGCGTAGGCGCAGTGCGCGAGTGCGAGAGCACGATTGCCCTGCGCGCTCCAAAGCCTGCTGGCGACGACGGAGGCTTCGGCGAGCATGGCTCCGATATCGGCTCGGATCGGTGCGCGGCCAGCTTTGCGGTAGAGCGTCGACAGGCATTCACGGTGTGCCTCGATCAGCCCCAGTAGCGCGTCGGGTGACACAGCCTGGCGCTGCTGCGCAAGCATGCTGGTCAGAATGGAGAAACTGTTCCACTCACCGACCAGGTAGTCGCCGCCTGGCCTGCGGGCGAGCATCTCAAGACTCGTGGAGGACGACGGACCTGGAGCAACATCGAGCGGCTGAGGCGCAGGCATCTCGCTCGGCACCTGCCGGACGCTGGCGTAACGGATCCGATCGTATTCTCGGGCCAGGCTGCCACCGGTACGCAAGATTTCATCGCTTCGGGACCAGAAGTTCCGTCCCACTCGCTGACGTCCGGTCTCCACGTTCGCGATTGTGCTTCGTCCGTAGTTGGCGAGAGGCGCAAACGTCTCTTGTGTGTAACCGGCGGCTTTGCGGCTGCGGGCGAGCATTTGACCAAGAGCGAGCCACGCCGCGGCGATCTCTTGCGGTCGAACGTTCGGCATCAGCCGCTCCCGATGGATACGACGAAACGTCCGCGCGAGGCGAGACGCGGTGGCGTAAGGGCACTGTAGCCGAAGAGGTGCCGTGCGTCGGGTACCCAGCGGCTGGTTCCGACATTCTTCCGACAAAGTTCCGACATCACCCTTGCGGCGTCTCGAACCCGCGTGATCTGCGATCTCGTATGCTCCCTGCTCGTGACCCGCGCGCTAGCCAACAGTGATCATGAGGTTGAAGCCAAGTACCGCGTCCGCGACCTGCGAGAGTTGATCAACGCGCTCGCGCAGCGGCAGGTGGTGTTGACGGAGCCGTCGGTACAGGACGACCAGGCGTACGCACCAGCCAGCTGGTCGTACGGGATGTCGAAGATCGGTGTTCCGTTTGCGCGTCTGCGCACGCAGGAGGGTCGCCATCTGTTCACCGTGAAGAAGCCGATTGACAACGAGATGGCATGTCTAGAGCACGACTGCGTCATCCACGATCGTGACGCGATGCACGCTGCTCTCACCACGATGGGTTGGGCGCCCACCGTGCGAATCGTCAAGCAGCGCCGAACCGGCGTGTGGGACGGCGCGACGGTATGTGTAGACGTAGTCGATGGTCTCGGCACGTTCGTCGAACTGGAGCGTCTGGTTAGCTCCCAGCATTCGGGTGAGCAGGTGCAGCGCGGGCTCGATGCGATGATTCGTTTACTAGGCGTGCCGGTGCTGCGGATCGTGGATACCTACGACACGTTGATATGGAACCTGGCGAGCGCTGCCGCTAGGGCATCGGCCCCGGCCTGACGTGGTCGAACCCACGCCTGACGCCGTCCCGGCTGTGAACTGACCGTCAGGCTGGATCTGCTGATGACACCGGTCAGCCTGAACTGCCGCACCCGTTAATCGTGCAGGGAGATGGGGCTTCTTACAGGGACGGCATCGCTGCCGACGCGGGTGGGAACGAACTGCTCGCCACCCAAGGGCCCGCCTGACCATGGCCGCCGCCTGCCCATCGGCGGCGGACTGGCCTGAATAGATTCGCGGTTCCGCTCCAGGCGCAGCACCTCTGCTAGGTCCGGCGGGACGAGCTGCCCCGCCTCGGCATTACTGGCCAGCAGAAGATTGCGATGCTGCGGAGTGCGGAGTTTGAAAGGGCTTCCGGAGAGATCGCTCGGGCGCGCGGACAAGGCCGTCGCCGCTCGTGGCAGGCTGTGCGGGTGACCTTTCTGCTTCCGACCGCGACGTCTGGTGACGAGCGTGTCCGTGCTGCGCGGACGGCGGTGTTGCCGGTGGGCAGCTTTGAGCAGCACGGAGAGTTCCTGCCCTTGATCACGGACACGGCCGTTGCGTGTCTGGTGGCTGGGCGCGTTGCTGAGGACTATCCGGTGTTCTTGCTGCCGCCGCTGACGATTTCGTGTTCGCACGAGCATGCGGGGTTCGCCGGGACAGTGAGTATTAGTGCGCGCACATTGCTCACTGTGATCGAGGATGTCGACGAGTCCTTGCGGGCTTCGGGCGTGGAGAACTTGGTGATCGTGAACGGGCACGGGGGGAATTACAGCCTTCGCAACGCTGTTCAGCAGGCCACGACGGTCCGGCGGCGGATGGCGTTGTTCCCTGCTGCGGAGGAGTGGAACACCGCGCGGGTCGAGGCGGGGTGTGAGACCACCGCTCACGAGGACATGCATGGCGGGGAGCTTGAGGTCTCCCTGCTGCTGCACGGGGCGCCGCAGCTACTGCGCGAGGGATACCAGGCGGCTGACCATTTGGCGGACGAGCGCCCTGACCTGCTCACGATTGGGATGCGGGCGTACACGTCGTCCGGGACTATTGGGCGGCCCTCGATGGGCAGCGCGGCCAAGGGTGCGGCGGTGCTGGATAGTCTGTCTCGGTCGTTCGCCCGAGTGCATGAACTGCTGGAGGGGTGACGCGGTCGTCGGCGCGATCTCCTGGGGCACGTCATCGATGCGCTGCCGCACCCTTTGGTTGGGTACGTCGACTAGCTTTTTGTTACGTCGACGCGCTCGATTGTCTTTAAGGAAACTGTAGGAGTGGCACTCCGTAGAGGTCGTTTTGGCGGACGCGCGTCATCGTTGGTTCGACGATCTCCACGATGATCATTTCGGTGAGGAATTGAACGGTCGCGGCGAGCAGGTGGCTGGTGTGGGCGGTGGCGCTGTGTGCTTTCAAGCCGACGGTGAGGTGGATGTGCGGCTCGACGGTGTCGGTGTCGGGGTTGTAGGCAAGGGTGCCGCCGCCGAGGGCCTCGATATTGGTCAGGTGGACTTTGGTCCATACGGGGGCGTCGGGGTTGTCGAGGCGTTCGCAGGTACCAACGATGTCCGCGGTGGCGAGGCCCGCAATAAACGTGGGGATGTAGCCCTGGCGGATGTCATGGGTGCGGCAGGTGCGGTCGAGGGCGTCGTAGAAGTCTTCCCCGTGGTCGAAGACGACGACGATGGTACGTCCGGGGACGACTTCGCGGCTGCGCAAGAGGGCTCCTTCAGGCGGTCGGGGCGTTGGTGGCCGGCTGCTGCGGCCATGGCCACGGCTCGCCGGGGTAGGCCACGGCGCGAAACGCCGCTGCCGTCTCCTGGGCGTTGGCGCCTGCGGCAAGGGTGAGATGGAGCAGGATCCGGGCCTTGTATGGGTCGAGGAAGCCCGCAGGAATGAGTCCCCGTTCGGTGAGATCCCGCTCGGAGCCCGGGAAGCCGTAGGTGCTGGTGAGCACAGGTCCCGCACCGATGCGGGAGGCGAGGACCACGGGGATCTGCTGGGCGAGCGCAGTGAGGGTGGAGACCCAGGTGTCCGGGACGTGCCCGACGCCGAAGCCAGCGATGACGAGGCCGTCAAAGTGGGCTGCCGTTGCGGACAGGTAAGTCGCGTCGTCGCCGAGCGTGGCGGTGTAGAGGCCCACGCGCGGCTGGCGTACGGGTGTCGGTACAGCGTGGCGGGGGGCGGTGTGGCTGAGGAAGCGGGGTTCGCCTTCCACGACGTAGCCGAGTGGGCCGCCGTTGGGTGAGGTGAACGCCTGAGTGCTGACGGAGTGCGCTTTCCGGACACGGTCGGCGGCGTGGATCTCGTCCGCCATGACGACGAGAGCGCCCCGGTCTCGGGCATGAGGGCTGGCAGCGACCCTGGTGGCGGCGAGAAGGTTGGCGGGCCCGTCTGGACCGGCGAGGGTGGGGTTGCGCATGGCACCGGTGACGATGATGGGCTGCGGTCCGGTGTGCAGGAGATGCAAGTAGTAGGCGGTTTCTTCGAGGGTGTCCGTGCCCTGGGTGATGATGATGCCGGAGGTGTCTGCGGCGGCCTGGTGGACGCTCCGGGCCAGGTCAGCCAGGTCGGCGAATGTCAGGGAGGCGCCGGGGCGGCTACGGAAGTTGACGACGTCGACCGCGATGCCGGTATCGGCAAGGCCAGGCACAGCGCCCACAAGATCACCGGCGGTCAGTGCGGGGACGACGCCGCCGCCCTCTGAGGTGGTCATGGCGATAGTGCCGCCAAGCCCGAAGACCGTCACCCGCGGCGATACTCGCTTCCCCGATGACAATGTTCTGGCCTCCCGACGGCGACGATCATCGCTGTCGAAGACTAGTCGGTCAATGCGGCGGCGTCGGCGAGGTAGCGGCAGGCGCGGTCGATGCCGGCGGTAGACAGATGTCTGCTGCGGGGTTTCACAACGGCGGCGCACCCCTGGTCGGCGAGGTCTCGGCAACGACTGGCGAGCGTCTCCCAGTTCAGATCCAGGTACTCGGTCAGGACACGCAGGCGTGCGGGCGGAGACGCAGCGGCGATAACCGACCGGCCACTGGCGTGGTTGATGGCGGCGCCGTACTGGCGCACGGTGCGGTGGTCGTCGCTGACGTCGACATGCCAGATGCCTTGGGCGCCGACCCAGTTGGCGAGCACCGCGTGACGGTCGCTATCAGTCACGAAGCCGGGTGTGCCTGCGTACTCCGGCTCGTCGGTGATGACGACCTCGATGCCGTACGACTCCATCAGTGCCACCGCCAACAGCAGGAGAATCCGCTCGCCGCGGGGGGAGGCGTCGACTGCCGCGCGAGGAATGCAGAACGCGCGGATGATGCGGTGACTTCCGGCGCGCGCGGCGGTGAGGTCCAGATACCTCAGCTTATGGGCGAACAGCAGCCAAGTGCTGGCTTCCTCGCCACGCTGTTCGCGGGTCCAGTAGGCGGGGGTCGAGGTGAGGGCTTCTGCGTGTCGGTGGATGTGTCCGGCGCAGAAGACCGACCCGAGCCACATCCGGCCGACGTCGCTAACATCCGCGGCAAGATCGTGGCTGACTGCGGATCGGCTCATCTGCTCGTAGGAGGCCAGTTCAGCGGTGGCCTGCTCAATACGGGCGTCGTCGGCTAGCAGCGCTTCGTCAAGGTTCGCCACAGCCCACAACAGTGCGAGGACCAGTTCGTCAAGCTGGTACGCCTGCGGGATGACGAGCCGCGCGTCCGGGGGCGCCTGGGCGAGGCGTTGGCGGGCGTGGCGGGCGTCCAAGCCGAACAGTTGGGCACCCTGATCAGTTTCGATCCGCCCTACCACCAGACTCCGTCGCGGCGTGCGCAAGAGCCGATCGTCGCAGTAACCGGCCGGTACCGCCGCGAGAACTCGGCCGTCCTCGGCCACAGCAGGATGAACGAAGGCCGGTATCGCCAGTCCAGGGAAGAACCTGCCGGCAGGTGCCCACAGGTCAACGACGTACGTCTGAGGGGCGAAATCGCCATTTGCTGCCTGGGGCGCGAGCAAGGAAAGCGCCGTTGGCCCGGGTGTTTCTGTGCGGGTGGCGACCGTGGCCCCGCGTGCGCGTCCATCGTCGAAATGTCCTGCGGTGCTGCGCGTTACCAATACTCGAAGCCGGTCGTACTCCACGGCGAGCACACCGCCGGTCTGCAGGATCTCGTCGCAACGAACCCAGAAGTCTCGGCCGATGCTCTGGCGACCGCGCTCCACGTTCGCGATCGTGCTGCGGACGTAGTGCGTTAGCGGTGCCAGCGTCTCTTGTGTGTAGCCGGCGGACTTGCGCGCTTCGGCGAGTCTCTTGCCGAGGTCAGCCCGGGCTTGGGCGAGCTCCGGCGGCGGGGCAGCGGACACGATCACGCTCCGAGGAGGACGAGCGGAACAAGCCATCAAGACATGAGCATTGAGGTGACCTACCGTCACGACTCTAGCTGGATTCCGTAAAGAAACGTGCCAGGGAAGTCCGGGTTCACGGGGCGCAGCCCGCCTTCCGCTCTGCTCTGCTCCTTACCCGCAGCAGGCGGGAAGCAGACTCGGCGATGACCGCAGACGGTATTCGAGGCCAACACTGTTCAGAACAGTGCTGGCACGGCAGTAGTTAGCCGCTCGGCAACGGCGCGCGGGGTGACGTTGAGGCAGGCGGTGAGCGCCGCATGGTCGGTGAGCTTCGCCTGGCGGGGCTGGTGTAGGTAGGTGCTGGACACCGCCGTAGGCACGAGCGCGGCGCCGGCGTGGAGGTAGTCGAAGCGGTAGCCGCTGCCGTTCCTACCGATCCAGCTGTACGCCTGCACGTCCGGGTGCAGGGTCCGGTGGACGTCGGTGAGCTTGAGCGCGGCGAGGGCGTCGAGGAATTCGTACTCGAAGGATTGGAAGCCGGGGTAGCGGGGTTGGTGGTCGCGGCTGATGACGTTGTAGTCCCCGCCGACGACCAGGTGTGCGCGGTCGTCGGCGGATAGCCGGGTCATGGCGTCGGTGACGGTGGTGAGGAAGGCTCGTTTCTTGGCGAGTTTGGCTGGTGCTCGGTCGCTGGAGGGGACGTAGAGGCCGAGGATGGTGACGTCGGGGTGGGTGTCGAGGGTGACGGCGGGGGCGCGGCCGGGCAGGCTGATTCCGGCGGTGAGGTCTGGGGCGGGCCGGGTCGGGATGCGGCTGGCGATAGCGCAGCCTCGGTCGCCGTCGAGTGAGGGCTGGTGGGCGACGGACATCCCGGCCGCACGAAGGCCGGTGAGCAGGTGCCGGGTGCCGGGTCCATTGCTGGTTTCGGTCAGGATGACCAAGTGGTCGTCGCGCTGGAGTAGCCAGGTCAGCAAATTCTGCGCCCGTGCGAGCGCGGCGGCCTGCACGTTGATCGTCAGGATGGACAGCACGGTGAGCCTCGCTGGTCAGGGGCCGTCGGCGGGTAGCAGGCCGAGGATAGTGTCCACGACCTGCTCGGGGGTGAGGCCGTGGCAGACGACGACGTGTTGGCGCCACTGCTGCCGGTGTAGGTGGCTTGCGGCCTCGCGGTAGAGGGCGAGCTCCTTCTCGGGTGAGCCGGCGAGCTCCAGCCTGGTCAGGTGCGGTCGGGCTGCCAGGCGGGTGCGAATGACCTCTGGGTGGTCCTCGAGGTAGATGACGGTGGCGGGCAGGACGTAGCGGTTGTAGGACCAGATCTCGCCGAGGTCGAGCCCGTCGATGCGTTGCAGCACTAGCGAGGAGGCGACGTACCGGTCGGTGACGACGTGCAGTCCGTCGTCGAGGCGGGGGATGATCTCTGTTTCGATGTGTGCGGCCCGGTCGGCGGCCAGGGCGAGGGCCAGGGCCTTGCCGTGTAGGAAGGATTCCTGCCTGCGCAGGAGTTGGCCCAGGGGTGTGCGGGTGGGCTCGCCGGTCAGGTGGACCCCGGTCGATCCGTGTTCGGCGAGACGGTCGGCCAGGAGGCGGGCGATCGTGGTTTTGCCGACGCCATTCGGGCCCTCGACGGCGATGAACAGACTGCTCACCCCTTCGACAGGGACAGCGGCAGCAGGCGACGGCCGTTGGGTGCCGTGATGGGGCACTGCTCGGTGTCGACGTCGCCGATGCGGCCACCTGCGGCGATGACCGCGGCGGGGCAGCCCTTGCCGCACTGTCCGGCAATCTTGCAGGAGCCGCAGGTCGGGTTGGCGCCGAGTTGGTAGCGGGTGTGGAAGTCGTAGGCGTCGAGGCTGGGGGCGGCCTCCCCGTCAAGGATGTTGCCAGTCAGGAACTCGGTGTCGCGGTGCGCCGAGGCGGGCGTGCGGGCGGCGAAGACCAGGTACGGGCAGACGGCGACCTGCCCGTCGACGAAGACGTAGATCAGCTTGCCGGCGTCGCAGCCACCCAGCGGCAGGCTGTCGTTGGGGAAGCGGATGCGTACAAGATCGAGCTGGTCAGCGAAACGGTCGGTCACCGCCCGGATCGCGTCCATGGCAGCTGCGGTCGCGGCGAGCTTGCCGCGGCTCTTCACTCCTCGCCCGAAGGAGGACAGCGGGTTCATCAGCACGTATTCGGCCCCGACATCGACAGCGAACGCGCACAGATCGGCGAACTCTTCCGGCGTGGTCAGCGCGTTGGGCGTGGACAGCAGGCCCTTGAGTAAGCCGGCGTCGGCGAACTTGCGGGTGGTCGCCACGGTGGTGTCGAACGACGACCGGTCGCCGCGGAACTTGCCGTGGCTATCGGGCCGAAATCCGTCGAAGGACACGTTGATGTGGACGTTGCCGATGGCGGCCAGGGCGTCGATGTCGGCGTCGCGGGTCAGCGTCGCATTGGTGCAAAGTCCCACCGGCAATCCTCGATCGGCTACTGCCTGGCACATGGCGATCAGGTCGGGGTGCACGAAGGGCTCACCCCCGGTTAGCGTGAGGCGTTCGACGCGGGCGTCGAGCAGCCGCGGCAGCACGCGGGTAGTGAAATCGAGCCGGGACAGGTCAGACCCGGCGGCAGTCGACGAGACGAAGCAGTGGGCGCAGTGCAGGTTGCAGCGTTCGGTGATCTGCACCAACGCCTTGCGCCCGTCGCCGCCGACGGAGGTACGGAAGTAGCAGGACGAGGCGTGGGTGTCGACGATGAGGCGCTTCACGAGGATCTTCCTGTAGTAAGTGATGGGCGGCTAGCGCTAATGGGCGGCGGTGCTCCAAACAGGTCCACTGCACCCTGGAGTTGCCGGAGGACGACTTGGGTATGGCGCCGATCGGCAGAGGCCGGGTGGTGGCCAGCGGCGGCGGTAGTGAGCAGCCACCAGGCTGCCCACACCCGGTGCCAGCCCAGCGCCCATCGGGCAGCGGGAAGCCCGCCCCGGTCGGCTTCGGCGTCTGGATGCCCGCCTGCGGCGACGTAGGCGTGGATGAGTTTGGTGAGGAGTCGGGGTTCGGTGGGTGTGCGGGTGCCGAACCAGGTGGCCAGGTCGAGTAGGCCCGGTCCGGTGAATGCCTTGGCCCAGTCGACGACGCGGCAGCCGGCGCGGCTGACGTGCAGCGACGTGCGGTGGAATTCGCCGTGACACAGCCCAAACGGTGGTCGCTCGGCACCGTCGGCTCTGTGTCGTGCGGTGGCAGCGAGTCGCTGCAGCACCGCCTCGATCCCTTCCGCGTCGTGGGTGAAGCGCCCTTGCCGACGAAGCTCGTCTAACGCGTCGAGTCCTTGCTCTGGTAGCCGCGCCAGGCCCGCTTCGTCGAAGGTCGGGAGGTTGGGGATGCCCGCAGTGGCGTGAACCCATCGGGCCGTGGCGGCAGCCTCCGCGAACGTCGCGGTCCGGCTCGCCTCGCCCAGGTCTTCCATCAGCATGCCCACCCCGTCGGGGCGCATCGTGTAGCCGTTCAGCAGAGGGACTGGGGCTTGCTGGTTGTTGAGCGCGCGAAGGACGGTCGCTTCGCCGGTGAACGGTGTAGTGGCGATTTTGCAGATCAGGCTGCTGTCATCGGGGAAGAACCAGCGCTCTACCGAGGACAGCTCCCATGTCTGGATGATGTGTCGCCGCGTCGGTACTCGTCGTGATGCGGCGAGCAGGTCGCCTCGTAGCTGCGTGCAGAGCTGCTCGTCGAGCTTGTCGCTGCTCACCGCGCACCCACTCGCTGTGCAACAGCAGTGGCGCGCTCGAGCGGCGTGAGGGCGGCGTCGAGATGCGCCGACATGCTGGCGGGCAGCCGAGGATGCGCGGCGCGTTGGAAGGCCCGGAAGTGCGGCAGTAGCCCGCACAGCACCGGGCGCCGGTCAAAGAAGGCCGGTGCATTGCCCGTGCTTTGGGCCCGACGAAGCAGCGAGGTCAGGGCGACAATCTTGTCGGCGGTGGAGGCAAGTAGCACCGGTTGGTCGTCGACGCGGATAGGCGGGTCGGGTTCGTCAAGGGCGCGGTGTTCGACCTGAAGGGCGGCGATGATCCGGGTGACCTCGGTCCCGTATGCGGCGGTGAGGGCCTGGTAGACGTCCCGCTCTGCCGGGGCGAATTCCGGTGCGTCGTGTAGGAGCGCGGCGACGATGACGTCCTGCGATGGGGTCGGGACGTGTTGCCCGATGGTCACTGCGACGCGCAGCGCGTGGACCAAGGCTGGCCGGTCGTCGATGGTGTGCCCCGCGCACCACGTTCGAGCGTCGCGGAGGGCGCGGTCGATGGCGGCGGGGCGGGGAGGCGATAAGACCGTCATACCCTGGTACCTCCTGATTGCCGTACGATCGGCGGCATGTCGGGGCCCCTTCCGCAGTGGTGTGAACAGACCTGCGTGGTGTGTCCGGCTCAGCAGCTCGGGCCAGGCCAGTTCGATGTCATCGACCGGCCGGGACCCGAATTCGCGTACCGACCTGCGCTCGGGTGGCGGGCAACCGCGGACGGTGTCGCCGTCTGCGTTCATCCGTTCCGGGTGGGCCTTCCCGCCGGCCGGTACGCCTCCCAGGGGGAACCAGTCCCCGATAAGGCGCCCCGACCGGCGCCGACAGCGGCGGCGCTGGAGATGCCCGCCGACGTGGTGGACCTGGAAGGTTGGCTCGTAGCCGTCCTGCGGGAGGCACCCGCCGAAGGGATCTTCGCCGCTGTGGCCCACGCCGAGCGGCTAGCCGCCGAACGGTTCGGAGCGAAGAAGGCGGTGACGGCCCTGCGGCGGGTGCTATCAGTGGAGTTGGCTAACCGCTGACCCCGGCACCGACCGGCTCGTTGAGGTCGAAGTCGAAGTCGTGGCTGCGTCCGTCCCGGCCGAGGCCGGCCGCCTGGTAGTGCTCGTTGAGTAGGTTGAGACGTCGATTCACCTCGGCCGAGTCCAGCCAGTACCGCAGTGGTTGCTCTCCCCACCCGGCGGCGGCGTAGTAGGCGTCGGTGACGCCGCCGTGGGTGTAGGTGAACTCCTCCAACTCGGTGGCATGGGGGAACACGACGCCCAAGTCGCTCTGCAGCCGCGTCATCACCGTGAACTGGGCCAGCACGGCGTGGATCATCTCGTCCACCGGCGCCGGCACCAGCAGTTCAGCGGCGTGCTCGTCACCCCCGGAAAGCTCGAAAACGGCCGCTTTGAGCGCCAGCACACGCAGCGCTTCGTCCAGCAGCGGCGCGGCATCGCGCTCCAACGACCAACGGCTGATAGCCGGGTAGCCGGTGAACGTGGCCCAGCAGGTGGAGTACCTCATCGACGAGCTCTGCAGCCGGCCGTAGGCCGGGTGATCCTGCATCTTGTCGAGGATCTCGGCAGCGCGACGGCCAACCTCGTCGACCTCTGGCATGGATGAACTGGTCATGGTGCATGCCCTCCCAAGGGGGTCGTGGACACGACGGACCGTCGCGCCGCATCGCGGCTGCGGTCCCTCATCGCCTGCGACGTCGACGCGGGCGGTGACTCAAACATCAAAAGGCGTCACCGGTGGTGTCGATAAGGGATGTCATCCAGTTCCGACAATCCGCTGACATTCATCTTCGACGGATGTTGCTGATGCCGGGAATGTTGGCGGATTGTCAGAACTGCTTGGCAGGGCTGGCCGACATTGATCGATCTCGTCTTAGGTCGCTCTATGCCGGCGTCACCGCCGCTGCTGCGCTGTACACACCAGCCAGCGATACCAACTCACCGAGGGAAGGTTCGCCGTGCCTGTTGCCAGGAGGTTCATGCCTCTGCTGATCACGCCGCTGGTGGCGCATTTGGCCATCGCGCCGCAGCTGCTGGTGTCGACCGGCCGGCAACTCTCCGCCGGCAGACCCGTCAACGAGCAGGCGCTTGCTACGGCGACCCTGTCGGCGACCGGGCGGCGCTCGCCCCGTGACACGGCGTGGAGCAGGCGTGGCTGCCGGGCCGCATCCACGGACAGTCGGGCGGCGGTGTGAGCGCGGCCAGTGGCGGTGCGATGCGGGTCTCACGGGTCAGAGTGGGCCGCCGGTTGGCGGATATGTCGGTGCGGTGGAAGGCCGCGCTGATCGTGCTGCCGACTGTGCTCGTCGCGATGGTGTCGGCGGGTTTCGGACTGTGGTCCTCCGTGGGGGAAGCCCGGACCGCCGAGGGGGCCGGGGACTTGTTCTCCGTCGGTGCGTCGGCGACCGAGGTGACTCAGCGACTGCAGGCGGAGCGGATTACCGCAGTGGGTCTGCTGCTGCCGGGGTCGAAGGTGACGCCAGCGGATTTCGAGCGGGCCGTGCAGCGCGCCGATGAGGCGATCTCCCGATTTCGGTTGCTGCGAGGAGAACTCGAAGACCCGCCGGGGGGTGTGCGCGCCGTCCTGGCCCGCGCTGACGCCGGGTTGGCGGATGTGCAGGCGCAGCGGCAGCGGGTGCGCGGAGACGGCCCGGTGGCGCTGTCCGCTGTGGCATTCGGGTACCGGGTCGTTCTCGCTGATCTCGGTGATCTGCTGTCGGCGGTGGCGCAGAGCGGTGTCGAACCGCAGTTGGCGGATGAGATGCGGGCGTCGGCGGCGGTGTCGCGGGCCCGTGAGGCGGTGGGTCAGCAGCAGGTGGCGGTGTTGCAGGCAGTGGCGGCGCGCCGGTTGACCCCGGCGCTGCACGCGGAGATTGTGGCCGCCCGGTCCGGCCAGGACGAGGCGCTGCGCGAGTTCGACGCCTTGGCGCGCCCGTCATGGAAAGCGCGGTTAGGGCGGACGTTGACCGGCGCGGACGTCCTCGCCGCGGTGCGCCTGGACGGGCTGGTCTCCGGCACCGGCGTGTATGAGCCGGTACGGCTTCCGGGCGGCGCCGAGCAATGGAGCCGGGTGATGACCACTCGGGCAGACCTGTTGGCCCAGGTACAGGCAGCGGTAAACGCTGACATCGCAGCTGCCGCTGATGACCTGTGGACGGCCCAGGTGCGCGCGGCGGCGGTGCAAGCTGCGGTCTTGCTGCTGATGCTGCTGGTCGCCGCGGTGACGGCGGTGCGCGTGGCCCGTTCGCTGGTTGCGCAGTTGTCGTCGCTAGAGCAGGGGGCACGCCGAGTCGCGGACGTGGAACTGCCAGCCTTGGTAGCGCGGCTCCGAGCGACATCGGATCCGGCGGCGGCCCAGCGGCTGGCCAAGGGCACCGATGGAGTGGCGGTGCCGGTTGTCGGCCGGGACGAGGTCGGGCAGGTCGCGAACGCGTTCAATCTGGTGTTGGCCGCGGCGGTAGACGCGGCGGTGGGGCAGGCACGGGGACGCGCCTTGGTCAGCGCCATGATCACCTCTGTCGGCCGGCGAGTACAGGCGCTGACCGATCAACTGCTCGGCAGCATCGATCGTCTCGAGCGTGATGAGGAAGACCCGGATCGGTTGGAGATGGTGTTCGCCGCTGACCAGCAGGCGACCCGGCTGCGCCGCTTTGGGGTGAATCTCCTGATCGTTGCCGGTGGTGGCCCAGGCCAGTCACAGCCGCATCCGGTGGTGCTCGCGGACTTGGTCAACGCCGCGTTGTCGGAGATCGAGGGCTTCGTCCGAATCACGATGGAGCAACTGGTCGAGGTCGAGGTCGACGCCCGCGCGGTTGACGCCGTGAAGTCGATCCTCGCGGAGCTGCTAGACAACGCGACCCGGTTCTCTGCCGCGCAGGTGCGGGTGTTCGCGGGGTGGTTGCGACATGACGTGCAAATCCTTGTTACCGATTCCGGTCTCGGGATGGGTGTGGAGCAACTCGCCCGTGCCAACGCAGTGTTGGCGAGCCCGGAGATGGAGGTTGCGGTCACTGACCAGATGGGCATGGTCGTGATTTCCCGGCTGGCGGCTGAGTTCGGGGTGCGGGTACGCCTAGGTGCTACCCAGCCGACCGGCGTCACCGCCGAGGCCATAGTGCCGGCCGAATACGTCACCCGGGTGCACGTGCGCGAGATCGTCGTACCGAGCCAGATCCAACGCCCGACGCGGCCGGCTCCCGCGCCGGCCGCTCATCCGGTCGCGAAGCCGTGGACGGGGACTGGCTGGACCGGTCCGACCCGGCAGACCCCGTTGGTGCCGGCGCCACCGGCACCCCCGCAAACGGACGTGACGATGGAGCTGCCGCCCGCGCCCCGCCAGCGGGGCCCGATGTCATTGCCGGTCGGCGCGCCGCGACCACCCGATCCACCGGTGTTTCAGGAGATGGCCGCCCAGTCGCCATGGCTGTGGCCGCCCCGCAGCGACGAGCCTGGCTTCAGCACCGATGCCGACGCGGGCTGGCAAGCCGCGGCGTCCGCCGCCGAACCAGCAACCGATGGACGCACTCCCTCCGGTCTGCCTAAACGTCGTCCCCAGGCGCACGTCGTCCCCGGTGGCCTCCCGGCACAGCGGACCCCCTCGGAGCCTCAGGTGCAGATCGACCCGGCGGCGATCCGGGCGCAGGTCGCCGGCACGATGCGCGGCCTTCGAGCCGCGCCGTCTACCCCTTCCCTCTCGACAGGAGAACGCCGATGAGCCTCGCCACTACTGCTCGCAATGCGCAGCTGTCCACCGTTCTGAACAATCTGGCCAACCAGATACCCGCAGTGGCTCACGTCGTCGCGGTATCCGGCGACGGCCTGCTGCTGGCCAGCACCGATGCTCTAGACACCGACCGCGGTGACCAACTCGCGGCGATCGTGTCCGGCCTGGTCAGTCTGGCGCGCGGGGCCACCGACCTGCTGCAGACCGGCGGCGTGCACTTCCAGATGCTGACGATGCGAGACGGGATCCTCGTCGTGCAGCAGGTGCCCGACGGGTCGTCTCTGGCGGCGCTCGCTCGCAACGACTGCGACCCGTCGCAGGTCGCCTACGAGCTGGCCACCATGGCGACGCGCATCGGCGACGCGGTCAGGCCAGGGCCGCGAACGGCCGGCTGAGCCGGCGTGCGGGCGGCGATGAGCATGAGCGCGGACTCGGGCGTGATCGGACGTGCCGCCCCGACGGTCAAGGTGCTGGTGACCGGCGGCGCGGGTGTGGGCAAGTCCTGCTTCCTGCGGGCTGCTCAGCGTGGCCGCGCGACGCTGCCCGGCCAGCCGGGCGTGGTCGGAGAGGTCGGCTACGCCACCCTGTCCACCGGCGTCACCGTCGTTCTGCACGTGACGCCGGAGCTGCGGCGCTGGTGGTGGATGTGGGACCACCTCGCTCTCGGAGCCACCGGCGCTGTCGTGCTGGTCGACACCACCCGACTGCCGGTGTCCTATCCGGCGATGGACTACCTCGACGCCCGTGACCTGCCGTACCTGGTCGCGATCAACCGGCCGCTCGGCGGCACCCACAACCGCCGCGAGATCCGCGATGCCCTACAGGTCAGCGCGCAGGTGCCGGTCCTGACCTGCGACGCCACGGAACCCGCCTCCGTCCTGGCCGTTCTGCACCGCCTGGCCAGCCCCGTCGTACCACCCCAGCACCACGCACGGCCCTCGCACCATCCCCTCAGAACGGAAGGACGTCGACTCTCGTGACTCCTCAACCAACCGGCCGCCGGCACCATCGCTGGCTAACGGCGACCGCCGCCATCGCTGCCACCACCCTGCTCGCTGTCGCCGGCTGCGCCGGATCGAGTCTCAGCGACTCGGACACCACCGCCAACGAGATCCGAATCGGCTTGATCGTGCCGAAGAGTGGGCCCTACAAGGCGATCGGTGACGACCAGGCTGCCGGGTGGCGGCTTGCCCTCGAGAAGCTGGACGGCAAGCTCGGCGGTCGACCCGTGAAGGTGATCGAGGCCGACGAGGGCGACGGCAAGGCCACCGCCCTCGCGTCGGCGCGCAAGCTCATCGAGCAGGACAAAGTCCTCGCCCTCGTCGGCGGGGGGACCGCCGACACCGTGCAGACCTTGTACCCGCTGCTGAACGAGTCCAAGGTGCCGCTGATCGGCATGGGCGGGCGGCCCTCCACGATCGCCAATCCCACCTACCTGTGGTCGACGTCGTGGCTGAGCCAGGAGACCGGCGCGTCGATCGCCGGCTACCTGCGCACGACGGTCGGCAACGGCCGGGTGTGGGTTATCGGCCCGGACTACATCGGCGGCCGTGATCAGATCGGTGGCTTCGTCACCGCCTTCCGCAAGGCGGGTGGGCAGTTGGCGAACCCGGGTGGAGAGCCGACGTGGACGCCGTGGGCACCGGCGCCGACGACCGAGTTCTCCCCGTACCTGACGAAGATCAAGGAGGCCAAGCCGGCGGCCGTCTACACCTTCTACGCCGGCGCGTCCGCGATCGAGTTCGTCAAGCAGTACCGCCAGTACGGCATCACCACGCCGCTGTACGCCTCGGGCTTCCTCACCGAAGGCGCGCCACTGGCGGCGTTGAAGGAGCAGGCCAAGGGCATCTACACCGCCCTGAACTATTCGTCGACGCTGGACAACGCGGCCAACAGAGACTTCGTGCGCCGGTTCACCTCGGCCAACGAGGGGAAGCTGCCGAACGTCTACCACGTCTGCGCCTGGGACGCGGCCCTGGTACTGGACAGGGCCATCGCCGAAGCACTCGCCCAGCCCGACCCCCCCGCAGCCACACCCACTGCGACCGCACCGGTACCCAGCAACCCTGCGAGCAGCAGCCCGGCCGCGTCGTCCGCCGCCGCGAGTGCGGCGGCCAGCGGGCTGACCTCGCAGACGCTCACGGCGGCACTGCCGCGTGTGGGGTCGATCGATTCGCCTCGGGGCGCCTGGCAGTTCGGGCCGACGAACCACACCCCTGTGCAGGCGTACTACCTGCGGGAAGTGGCCCAGGACGGGCAGGTGTGGGTCAACCGCACCGTGCAGACGCTCACCACCCTCGGCTCCTGAAATCAGGAAGGACAAATCATGACCACGACCGCTACGCAGCATGCCGGGTACATGTTCGACAACGCCACCGACGAGGCCGCCAACCAGCTGCGTCACCTCGCTGAGATCCTCGACGCTGGCACCCGCCGGACCCTGTCCGAGCTTGGGGTCGGGCCGGGCTGGAAGGTCACGGACATCGGCGCCGGGGCGGGCACGCTGACCACCTGGCTGGCCGACCAGGTCGCCCCAGACGGGCACGTCACCGCCGTGGACCTCGACCCCCGCTACATCCCCGAGGGTCCCAACGTCACCCTCAAGGCCGGCGACATCCGCGACATCGAACTGCCCGCGGGGTCGCAGCAGGCGATCGTCGCCCGCCTGGTGCTGATGCACCTGCCGGAGCGGGAGCAGGTCCTCGCCGACCTGGTGCGCGCTCTCGCCCCGGGCGGCGCGATGGTGGTGGCGGACTGGGACTGCACCTGGCGGGACATGATCCGCCGCAGCCCCAGCCCTCGGGCCACCGAGCTGATCGAGCGGTTCCAGGACGCCCTGCTCGCCTTCGGCGAGTCCCGCGGGGCGGACATGGGCTGGGCGCAGCGGGCGCCGGAGGTGATGCTGCGCCTCGGCCTGGTCGACGTCGACAGCCGCATCGAGTCCCGCTCGTGGCGCGGCGGCACTGGCATCTGCCGACTGCACCACTCCAACTCGATCCAGCGCGAAGCCGACCTGGTCGCTGCCGGCATGAGCCGCCATGACCTGGCCGAGCTGCGGGAGGTGCTGATGGACCCGCAGCTGATGCTGTCGGGCTACTTGATGCACACCACCATCGGCCGGCGGCTCGCCTCCGCCTGACCTGCGTTCGGAAGGAGGAGTGCCGTGGGCCTGAGCGGGCTGGTCAACCCCTACACGATTACCGCGCTGGACGGGGTCGCGTACGGACTGCTGCTGTTCGTCATCGCAGCCGGACTCACGCTGATCTTCGGCGTGGCAGGGGTGTTCTCGATGGCCCACGGCACCCTCTACCTCGCGGGCGCGTACCTCGCCTGGCACCTCGGCGACGGCGGGTGGGCCGGCCTCGGCCTGGCCCTCGCCGCGGCGGTCCTGATCGGCGCCGTCGGGGGAGCGGGCCTCGCCGCCGCTGTGCGTCCCCTCACGGAACGGCCGCTGGACCAGGTGCTCGCCACCCTCGGGGTGGCGTACATCGCCGCCGACCAGTTCAGCACCGTGTTCGGCGCCGAACCGCGCTCAGTCGACCCACCCCGCGCGCTCGCCGGGTCGGTCAGCCTCGGCGGCTACCAGTACCCGGTCTACCGGCTGGGGTTCGTCGCGGTCGCCGCCCTGATCGTCGTGCTGCTGATCTGGCTCGTCGAGCGCTCCCGCACCGGAGCGATCGTGCGGGCCGTGGTCGCCGACCCCGACATGGCCGCCGCCACCGGACTACGCACCCGCACGACCCGGGCCGCCGTGCTCGTCGGTGGGGGAATCCTCGCGGTCACCGCCGGCGTGCTCGGCGCCCCGGTCATCGGCCCGGCCCCCGGCGTGGACACCACCATCCTGGTCTACTCACTGATCGTCTGCGTCGTCGGCGGCCTCGGCAGCATCCGCGGCGCCCTACTCGCCGCCCTCGGCGTCGGCCAAATCCTCACGCTCGGCGTCGCTCTCGTCCCCGGCGCCGCCGCGTTTGTCCTCGCCGCCGCGATGCTGATCGCTCTCACCATCCGGCACCGCCCCTCGCTTGCGGGACGGCCCGAGTGACCACCACCCTCACACCCGCACCCACCAACGCAACGGCGCAACGGCCACCCGCCAACCGGGCGGCTCGCCTGGTACCTGTCGCTTCGGGGATCGTCATCGCGGCGGCAGTGACGCTGCCATGGATGGTCAACGCCTACCTCGTCTCGCTCGCCGCCACCGCCCTGGTCATGGCCGTGCTCGCGATGAGCGCGCAGCTGCTAGTAGGGCTGGCCGGGCAACCACCCCTCGGGCAGGCCGCGTACCTCGTCGTCGGCGCGTACACCGCCGCTACCCTCGCCACGCTGACCAGTCTCGGTCCGGTTCAGTTGCTCGCGGCGAGCGCCGTCGGGGCCGTCGCCGCCGCGGTGACCGGCCTGCTCGCGGTGCGGGTCCGGGGCACCACCTTCCTCATGGTCACCTTCGGTGTCGGTGAGCTCGTGCACGCTGCCGCTGGTCAGTGGGCGCCGGGTGGCAGCGAAGGCACCCACACCCCACCGGTGATCGCGCTGCCCGGCCTGGCACCGATGGTCCGGCCCGGCTGGGTGTACCTATACGTCCTCGCGTGCACCCTGATCATCGGCGCCGCCGTCACCGTCCTCACTCGCACTCGCTTCGCTCTGCTCCTGCGCGGCATCGCCGCCCACGAGCCTCGCGTGCAAGCCACCGGCCACCACACCAGCGGACTCCTGCTCGCCGCCTACACCGCAGCTGGTGCGATCGCAGGCGCGGCCGGCGCGCTGCTCGTGGCGGTGACCCGCTACGTCTCGCCCGCCGACGCCGCCATGGGCATATCCGCGATCGCCCTCGCCGCCGCGCTGATCGGATCCGGCAGCATGATCGGCGCCTGCGCCGCCGCGATCCTCCTCGTGGCCGTCCGGGACTGGGCCGGTGGGCTGCTCAGCGGCCACGGCAGCACCCTGCTCGGCCTGAGCTTCCTCGCCCTGGCCTACCTGCCCCGACACCGGCTGGCCGGGCTCCTCCGCCTACGCGATCGGGGGCGGACATGAGCGCACCGCTGCTGCGACTGGACACCGTCAGCCGCGCCTACGGCGCCCGCCGAGCCGTCGACGAGGTCAGCCTCGACCTGCACCCGGGGGCCCGGCACGCGCTCATCGGACCCAACGGCGCCGGCAAGAGCACCCTGCTACACCTGATCGCCGGCACCCTGCGCCCGACGTCGGGGCGCATCCACTACGCCGGACACGACATCCACCGCTGGCCGGCCCACCGCCGCGCCCGCGCCGGCATCGCCCGCACCTGGCAGCATCCCGCTCTCGCCCGCCCACTGACGGTCGCGCAGAACGTGCTACTCGCCGTGCCTGGGCAGCACGTGGCCGCGCTGCGCCTGCGGCCTCGCGCGTCGGCGGCGGCCCTGGACGCGTTGGACCAGGTTGGGCTGGCCGAGCACGCCCAGTGGCCCACCAGCCAACTCTCGTACGGCGACCAACGCCGCCTCGAAGTCGCCGTCGCCCTGGCCGCCCAGCCCCGACTGCTCCTGCTCGACGAACCCTCCGCCGGCCTCGCCACCACCGAGGTCACCCGCCTCGCCGAGCTGATCCGCGCACTCCCCACCGACATCGCCGTGCTGCTGGTCGACCACAACCTCGACTTCGTCACCGCGGTCGCCGACACCGTCACCGTCCTGCACCACGGCCAACACCTCACCACCGGCACCCCCAGCGACGTGCGCACCCACCCCGACGTGCGCCGCGTGTACCTCGCCGAGGCAGACCCCACCAAACACGTGCCCACAACGCCGGGGGCCACCGACCCGCCCGCAGCTGCGCCGCCCGTCCTGCGGGTGCGCAACCTGCGAGCCGGGCATCACGGCGCGCCTGTGCTCACCGGCGTCACGCTCAATGTGCGAGCCGGGAGGGTGAGCGCCGTGGTCGGCCGCAACGGGGCCGGCAAAACCACTCTGATCAACACCATCGCTGGCCTACACCCCGCGCTGTCGGGTACTGAAATCGCCCTCAACGACCGACTGATGACAGGCCTTTCTGCCCGCCGCCGCTGCCGCGCCGGCATCGGCCTCGTTCCGCAAGGACGCCGCCTATTCGCCGGCCTCACCGTCGCCGAGCACCTCGCGCTGCCCCGACCGCACCCCGGCCGCCCCCGCACCATCACCGCACGGCAGATCCTCGACCTCTTTCCCGCGCTGGGCGAGCGCCGCCACCACCGGCCCCACCAACTCTCCGGCGGCGAACAGCAAATGCTCGCCTTGGCCCGCGCCCTGCTCGCCGGGCCGCAGGTGCTGCTACTCGACGAACCCTCCGAGGGCCTCGCCCCCGCGATCGTCGGCCAGCTCGCCGCGATCATCACCGGCCTCGCCGCGACCGGCAGCGCTGTCCTGCTCGCCGAGCAGAACCTCGCCCTCGCCCTCGACATCGCGCACGACGTCGCCGTCCTCGACCGGGGCACCATCGCCCTGCACGCCCCCACAGCAGACCTGCGTGCCGATCCCACCCGGCTACAAGACGTGCTCGCCGTACCCACGGGATCCCCACGATGACCACCACCGCCACCCTCCGCAGCCCGGCGAGGCGACCTCCGCGCCTCGCGTACGCCCTGCACCTGGCGGGTCCGGCCCCACCAGGTGCAGGGCCGCCGTCCGAGCATCCATCGCGGGCGGCGGTGGGTGGTTGGCGTCGCCGACCCGAACGGCGTCGCCGACCACCCCACCCACCTTCAAGCAGGCAAGAGGCGGTGACATCGTGAACGACGACGACACCAGCCTCTGGCTGCTCACCGAACTGGCCAGCTGCACCACCTGCCGAGGTCTCCTCCAGCCCTACGCCGCCGCTCCCCGTCGCCGGTTCTATGTCTGCTTCTGCCCTGGGGCCCTGTACGACGCGCAGCACCTCGAAGCACTCGTCGTCGGCTTCGCCGCCGCCTACGACCGGCGCACCGCGGCCACCCGGCCACTCATCACCTACCAGCGATGGCAGGAGTCCACCCGAGCCGACCTACGCCAACACCTGATCCGGCTTGTCGAGCAGGCCCTCGTCCAGAGCCCTGAATCCGTCGAGCTGCGCTGGACCCACAGCGGCACCAGCGTTCTCGCGAACCATGGCTAAACCCAGGAGGAACCGATGACGTCCACCCACCAGCGCCACCAGATCTCCAGCAGCACGCCGCCCCGAGACCTGCCGAACGTGTTCGACCCGATCACGACACGCGAGTTCACCCGCATCGGGATCAAGGATGGGCAGCGCGTCCTCGATGTCGGGGCCAGAGCCGGTTCGCTCACGCGTCACCTCGCCGGCCTGGTCGGATCGTCGGGTCGTGTCGTCGCTGTGGACAGCAACGCGAAACTGCTCGACCCCACCGCGATCGTCCACGTCTACGAACGCGACCTGCGCCACGGGCTGCAACTACCCGCCGAAGCCGCGCCGTTCGACCTGATCAATGCGCGCTGCGCGCTGGCGCCGCTTGCCAACCGAACCGATTTGCTCGACGAGATGATGTCCCTACTGAAGCCGGGCGGATGGCTCGTCCTCGGCGACATCGTCTACTCCCGCATGTGGGTGCACCGCGCTCCCTCCCCCGAAGACGCGGAACTACTCGCCACCGTTGTGCACCGCGTTCTCGACGTCCTCGCCAGCCAGGGCGTCGACCTGCACTGGGGCGACAGGGCAGCCTCCCTGCTGCTGCACGCCGGGATGAACCACGTGCACGCCCGCACCACCGCCCGCACCTGGACCGGCGGCGGCCCCGGCTGCCAGCTCTACGCCGACAACGTCCACCAACTGGCCGACCAGCTGCTGGTCGACGGCGCGACGGAAGAGGACCTGGACCGCTTCGCCGAGCTGATGGCCGACCCGATGGTGGTGCTGCGCTCCTACCAGTTCACCTCCACCATCGCCCAGGCCCCCGCCCACTAGCGCGCCCGCGCCAGAACGAAACCTCAGCGCCCGGCCGCCACTGCAGGCACACCGACGTGAGTGGGCACCTGGCGGCGGCTCGCGCCTAGCCCCACAGTCCCCGCCAGCCCGTCGACTAACGCAAGGGAAGAACCGTGCACCTCACGATGCCCCGGGCACCGCAACCAGCGCGAGGGCTCTCCCAGACGTCCGCTCGCAGGGCAATCGACCACGCCGCCGAACGACAGACGCTCGGTGATCTCCATGACGCCTACCAGTGGGCGGTCTACGCCCACACGCTCGCTCACCGCAGCAATCATCCCGCGGAGCGCCTCGACGCGACGGCGATGCTGGCACCCCTGGCCGCGCTGACCGGACACGCCGACCAGGCCGTCACCGCCTACCGCGGCCTGGTCGACCTCGCCACCGCCGAACTCGGCGCTAGCCACGAGCGGACCCTGTACGCCCGCGCCGGCATGGCCGAGGCGCACCACCGCGTCGGCCGCTGTGAGAAGGCAATCCGAGACCTCGCAGACGTCTACACCACTGCCGCAGAACGGCACGGACCCGAAGCGCCGGTCAGCCTGAAAACGCTCACACAACTCGCGTGCCTCTACCGCGACTGCGGGTGGCACGACGTCGCCCACCGCTGCCTCGCCGCTGCCACGACGATCGCCGCCCGCTACCTGCGCAAAGGCGATCCCATTCGCGCCCGCGTCACGAACATCGCTCAGACGCCCGCCGGTGAAAACCACCGCGCCGTCTGCACCCAGGCAACGCCCTCATGGCCAGCACCGAGTGGCTTGTCAACCGCGAGAACCACCTGATCAGGGAAGGAACAGGCCATGCCGTCGCGGACCTCACCGGCTACCCCATGGACGCCGGCGTTCGTTGCCGACGCGGTCGCCGCGACGCTCAAGCGTGCCGCCGAGCACGACCTGCACCATGCGATCACCGAGGTGGCCCGCGAGCGCGGGTTGTCACAGGCCACGATCGAGGAGTGGGTGGCGCGAGCCCGCGCGGTGCCAGCCGCACCAGTCCCGCCGGGACTGGTGACCTGCCATGACTGCGACCACCCGATGATCCTGGTGCAGCTTCCCAAGTGCCCGCCGGTCTACCTGTGCATGCCGGCCTGCGGCCGAGCACCCGTGCCGGCGCAGTCGCTGCGCGACGCGGTCGCCCGGGCGGTGCTGCACCGCGCCCCGCACCTCGTGCCCAAGGACAAGATCGATGCCGCTGCCGCGTACGCCCCCGGTGGCATTCACCGGGTCGCAGTCGGTGCCTCGCCCAAGGATCTGCACTTCACGTGGCGGTCCGACCCGCGGCAGCTCGTCGGACCGCGGATGTCCCCGGCTCAACGGCTCAACTATGCCCGTGCTCGCGCCAATCACGGTGATCGTGCACGCGCCATCGAGGTTCTGCACACCGGCCTGCTGCACACCGACCCCACCGATGACAGCTCCGCCCTGGACGTCGCCACTGCCAACTCTGCCGCGTTACTCGCAGAACTCGCTCTCGCCGACGGCGACCCCAACGCCGCGTTGCCATGGGCCGGGTGGGCGCACCGATCCCTGCGTCGTCTGCGCGGTGCCACGTCACCGGAGGCGACTGCCGCGCTTAAGGTCCTCGCCGCCGCGTACCGCCGTACTGGCAACCTCCCCGAAGCGGCCAACTGCTACCGCGATCTCATCCGCCACCACACCTCCGCCGACGGCCCCCGGGCATTGCCCACCCTCGCCGCCCAAGCGACTCTCGCGCTCGTCCTTTATCAAGACGGGCACTGCGCCCAAGCGCGCCAACTCCTCGCCCGGGCCGCCGCCGAGCACCGCGCCGCGCACCCAGGCCACCGCGACGGCCCGCGCCTGCGCCAAGAACTGAACCGCATGCGTGCCACCTGCGTCGACCAACGCCACGGCCACCCGGCCCGAATCGACGACCCGCCGCACGACATCGCGGCGGCACTCACCAAGGAGAGCTCAACACCTTGACTCACAGCACTAGCCGCGCTGATCAGAACAACGACACCGACGCGCCGATCGGCGGACAGCAGTGGCGCACAGCGGCACAAACAACACTCACGCGACTATTGACCGACCAACTGGACCGGGTCAACGTCAGCACCGGGCACCGAGTCTTGGACCTCACCGGCGCCGCCGACATCGCGCACGTGTCCCGGCTGGTCGGCCCGAGCGGACACCTCACCGCCGTCAACGCTTCAAGCGGGACGGATCTACCCGCTGATCCACGCGGCTTTGACATTGTGCTCGCCCACCGTCAGCCAGACCAACTCGACGCGATCGCACCGATGACCGCATTGCTCCGCTCCGGAGGCTGGCTCATCCTCGCCGGCACCATCGTCGCCCCGCCGGTCGTCTACAGCGCTGTCCCGGGTGGCACCACCGTCATCGACTTGGTTATCCGGGCGATCCACGCCCTCACTCCGTCTCCGGCGGCCTCTCCCTCGACCGACGCCACCATCGGGCTACTCGTCGCCCTGGGCATGGACCAGGTGTGCGCCACCACTCACACCGAGACCATCCGCGGCGGCGGTCCCGGATGCGCCCTCTACCGCCACGCCGCCCGGCACCTGCGGGATCAGCTCCCCGGCGCCAACGGGTTCACCAACGCCGAACTCGACCAATTCGACCGACTCATGCAGGACCCGGGGGTCCTGCTACGCGTCGACAGCAACGTCACCCTCCACGCCCGTATGACCACCTGATGCTGACTTCCCGGAAGCCGGCGACCACGCACGCCGGTCGGCATAACGCCGGGTGGCTCGCCGCGGCCACCATCGGCTTACCCGCCGACGTCTCCGACCAGCCGATTGAGGAGACGCCTATCGCGACCGACACATCGCCCAGTGACCGTGACGCTGTCCTGCGCGGCAGGCCAATCTGACCAGGCGGTGAGAAATTGCGCTCGGACGGTCGGTCGATGGCGGGCAAGCGGCGCCGCATCTACACGACGCTGCTCGAGGATCCCACGCGGACATGGACGGTGCGTGAGCTGGCCGCCATGGTGGACACCCCTCCAGAGGGCACTTCAGAGGGCACCGTCCGCGACACCTTCAACGTGCTGCTCGCCGACGGACACCTGCGGCAGGTGCCACACCAGCGCTCCCTGACGGCCATGCTCACCAATCGCGGCCAACAGGAACTGACCAACCTGCTCCGCAATGCCACCTAGCGCCTACAGCCAACGGAAACACAACGAGCGGCGTACGCGCGCTTACGTCCCAACTGCCACCGACGACACCAAAGCCGGGCCGTCTGAATGCCGAAGCCGGCCAGCGACAGCCTCTGACCACCTACCGATCCAGCGAGGAATCAGTACCACGATGCCCATGCCCCGACGCACTGCCTTCGCCCACCTGCTGACTGCGAGCGCTCTCGGAGTCCTGCTCACTGCCTGCCAATCAAGCACCCCCGCCGGCCAAGACCACCCGCAACCTGCGTCCGTAGCACCACGGCAGCAAAGCACCACGACGCCTCCAACGGCCGCCACCGATCCCGGCCTCACCCCGCACCAACGCCTGATGGCCCTCGCCGGGAACGTCGGCAGCACACCCGCCGACGCCGCCACCGGACTGCCCTACACCTACCTGCACACCCAGTCGTGGACCCGCGCCACCAACAAGATCACCCGCACCGACCTCCAGCGCTGGCGCCGCGACGCCGACGACTCCGGCCGCGAGGTGACCCGCCGGCTCCCCGACGTGCCTGGCCTCGCCCACCGCCCGACCCAGGCCGAGCACGGCCAATTCGCCACAGCCCAAAAGACGACCACCCCATACCTCGCGGGCGACCTGAAGCCGTACCTCACCGAACCGCTGCCCACCGACGCCACCGCGCTCGCCAGCGCGCTGGCCCCACGCGAACTGGCCGGTAGGCCCGCCTACCCGCGAATGCTCGTCCACGGCGTCACCGGCCTCGCCATCCATCAATACCTCAACCAGGACCAGCGCCAGGCCACTCTGCGCGTCCTAGTAGTGCTTTGTTAGGTGGGCGTGTCGTGGGGTCATCGGAGTCGTCCGGGTAGTTCGATGTTGCGGTGACTCCTGACGAGCTTTCGGTTGTGCGGC
>NZ_JAEVHL010000013.1 GCF_016803395.1 Micromonospora tarensis
AGCGCGAGCCCGGCCGGCGCAAGCCCGGTCAGCGCCGGCCGGGTCAGCGCAGGCCGGCGGCGGCGAGGAGGTTGCCCTGGGGGAGCGCCGGGAGGGCCCGTCCCTGGGACATGCGCTGCTCGGCGCGCTCGTTGGTGAACGTGGCGTCGGTGGCGATGGCGGCGGCGTAGCTGGCGGCGGTGCGCTGGGCGATCGCCGCCCAGCCGTACTGGTCGTTGACCATCCGGCGGGCGCGGCGGGCCATCTCGCGGGCACGGTCCGGGTCGGACAGCAGGGCGTCCACGGCGTCGGTCAGGCCGGCCGGGTCGTGCGGGCGGAAGGTCATCCCGGTGACGCCCGACTCGACGATCTCGGCGAGGCCGCCGGTGGCGGCGACGGCCAGGGGAGCGCCGGCCGCGGCGCCCTCCAGGGCCACCATGCCGAACGGTTCGTAGATGCTCGGCACCGCGAAGCAGTCGGAAGCGGCCATCAGCGCCGGCAGGTCGGTGCCGCCGAGGAAGCCGGGCATGGTGACCATGCCGCCCAGACCACGGCGGTGCACCTCGGCCTCCAGTTCGGCGCGGTACGGGCCGTCGCCGGCGATCACGGCACGCAGCCCGGGGTGGCGTTCCCGCAGCCGGGGCAGGGCGGCGATCAGGTGCTGCACGCCCTTCTCGTACACCAGTCGGCCGGCGAAGGTGACCAGCGGGCCGTCCCCGGCGAACCGGGCCCGGGCGGCGGCGACCGCGCGGGCGGGCACCCGCCAGCGGTGCGGCTCCACCCCGTTGGCTACCACGTCGACCCGCCCGGCCGGTACGCCGAAGAGCGCGTTCACCTCGTCGCGCATGTAGCCGGAGCAGACGATCACCCGGTTGGACTCGCTGCTGAGCCACTGTTCGACGCCGTGGATGGTGCGGTTCATCTCCTCCGGCAGCCAGCCCTGGTGCCGGCCGGCCTCGGTGGCGTGGATCGTGCTCACCAGCGGGATGTCCAGGTGCTCGCGCAACGTCATCGCGGTGTGCGCGACCAGCCAGTCGTGGGCGTGGATGACGTCGTAGGAACCCGCCTGGGTGGCGCGCAGTGCGGTGCGGGTGAGGGTGTGGTTGAACGCCATCGTCCAGGCCAGCAGCGAGCCGGTGGCCAGGGGGAAGGTGACCGGGTCCTCCGGGGCGCGCAGGATGCGCACGCCGTCGGCGTACTCCTCCAGGGGTGCGCCCTCGCTGTGCCGGGTGACGACGGTGACCTCGTGGCCGGCGGCGGCGAGGGCCACCGACAGGGCGTGCACGTGGCGACCGAGGCCGCCGACGAGCACCGGCGGGTACTCCCAGGAGAGCATGAGGATGCGGCGGGTCTGCGGGGGCACCCCGGGGCCGGACTGCGTCGGCACTGGCGTGCCGGGCTGCGCGGCGAGACCGGGCTGCGCGGGGGGCCGGGAGGTGAGGGTGGGCCGGTGGGCCCGGTCCTTGGTGGCGGCGAGCTGCTCGTCGACCCGCAGGGTCGTCACATCAATCTCCGTCCGTGCAGGGTGGGGCGCGCCGGCGTCAGTGGCGGCGGAGTGAGAGGTGTAGAGGTGGCCGAGGGCCTGGCGGACGCGCGCGAACGGTTGTCCCCGGTCAAGGAAAGGGCATCGGGACGAAGAACGCATCTCGAAAACGGCCATCGTGACGGAGGACACCTGAGGGTTTAACACAGATCAGACGGGTGGTTTCCGGTCACCGCTGAAAGGATGGATTGGCGCGGTCGGGCCGGGGGCACTACCCGCTTGCGCGCGGGCAGCGTCGGCCGGCGCGCACATCACCATGGTTGAGGGAGCGACATGCAGGTCTGGCCGGGCGAGCGGTACCCCCTGGGCGCCACCTACGACGGGATGGGCACCAACTTCGCCATCTTCTCCGAGGTGGCCGAGCGGATCGAGCTGTGCCTCTTCGACGAGTGGGACACCGGCGCGGAGCGCCGGATCGAGCTGCGCGAGGTGGACGCGTACGTGTGGCACGCGTACCTGCCGGGCATCGAGCCGGGGCAGCGCTACGGCTACCGGGTGCACGGCCCGTACGACCAGGCGAACGGGCTGCGGTGCAACCCGCACAAGCTGCTGATCGATCCGTACGCGAAGGCCATCGACGGTGACGTGGCGTGGGACCCGGCGGTCTACGACTACGACCTCGACGACCCGGAGCGGATGAGCGAGACCGACTCGGCGCCGTTCATGCCGAAGTCGGTGGTGGTGAACCCGTACTTCGACTGGGGCAACGACAAGCCGCCGCGCACCCCGTACCACCACTCGGTGATCTACGAGGCGCACGTGCGTGGGCTGACCATGCGGCACCCGGACATCCCGGAGGAGCTGCGCGGCACGTACGCGGCCATCGCCTCCCCGCCGATGATCGACTACCTGACCCGGCTCGGGGTGACGGCGATCGAGCTGATGCCGGTGCACCAGTTCATCCACGACCACCGCCTCGCCGACCTGGGGCTGCGCAACTACTGGGGTTACAACACCATCGGCTTCTTCGCCCCGCACCACGGCTACTCGGCGCTGGGCCGGACCGGCCAGCAGGTGCAGGAGTTCCGGGGCATGGTGAAGGCGCTGCACGCGGCCGGCATCGAGGTCATCCTCGACGTGGTCTACAACCACACCGCCGAGGGCAACCACCTCGGGCCGTCGCTGAGCTTCAAGGGCGTGGACGCGCCGAGCTACTACCGGCTCAGCGAGGAGGACCGCCGCTACTTCGTCGACTACACCGGCACCGGCAACAGCCTCAACGTACGCAGCCCGCACTCGCTGCAACTGATCATGGATTCGTTGCGCTACTGGGTGACCGAGATGCACGTCGACGGCTTCCGGTTCGACCTGGCGGCCACCCTGGCCCGCGAGTTCTACGAGGTCGACCGGCTCTCCACCTTCTTCGAGGTGGTCCAGCAGGACCCGGTGGTCAGCCGGGTGAAGCTGATTGCCGAACCGTGGGACGTCGGCCCGGGCGGCTACCAGGTGGGCAACTTCCCGCCGCTGTGGACCGAGTGGAACGGAAAGTACCGGGACACCGTGCGGGACTTCTGGCGCGGTGAGCCGGCCACCCTGGCCGAGTTCGCCTCAAGGATCTCCGGCTCGGCCGACCTCTACCAGGACGACGGCCGCCGCCCGTTCCACAGCATCAACTTCGTCACCGTGCACGACGGGTTCACCCTCAACGACCTGGTGTCGTACAACGACAAGCACAACGAGGCCAACGGCGAGGAGAACCGGGACGGCGAGAGCCACAACCGGTCCTGGAACTGCGGGGTCGAGGGCGACACCGACGACGAGGCGGTGCTCGCCCTGCGGGCCAAGCAGCGGCGCAACTTCCTGGCCACCCTGATGCTGTCGCAGGGCGTGCCGATGATCGGCCACGGCGACGAGCTGGGCCGCACCCAGCGCGGCAACAACAACGTCTACTGCCAGGACAGCGAGCTGTCCTGGGTCGACTGGGACAACGTCGACGAGCAGCTGCTGGAGTTCGTCCGCGCGCTCACCGACTTCCGCAAGCGCCACCAGGTGTTCCGCCGTCGCCGGTTCTTCACCGGCCTGCCGGTCGGCGGGCGCGGCACCGACGAGCCGCTGCCCGACCTGGCCTGGCACACCCCCGACGGGCGGGAGATGACCGGCGAGGACTGGGGCAACGACTTCGGCCGCTCGGTGGCGCTGTTCGTCAACGGCGAGGGCATCCGCGAGCGCGGCCAGTACGGCCAGAAGCACCACGACGCCTCGTTCCTGCTCTGCTTCAACGCCCACGACGCGCCGCTGGACTTCACCATGCCCGGCAGCGAGTACGGGCAGAAGTGGGAACGGGTGATCAGCACTGCCGAACCCGAGCCGGACGACGCGACGGTGATCAGCGCGGGCGGCACCATCCGGGTGCCGGACCGCTCCCTGGTGGTGCTGGAGAGGATGATCTGAGATGCCGGCCACCCCTCCGAAGGCCACCTACCGCGTCCAGGTCCGCCCCGGGTTCGACCTGGACGCGACCGCCGCGATCGTCGACTACCTGGACGACCTCGGCGTCAGCCACCTCTACACCGCCCCGCTGTTGACCGCCACCCCCGGCTCCCCGCACGGCTACGACGTGGTCGACCACCGGGCCGTGAGCCCTGAGCTGGGCGGGGAGGCCGCGCGGCAGCGGCTGCTGCGCGCGCTGCGCGACAAGCAGCTCGGCCTGGTCGTCGACATCGTGCCCAACCACGCCGGGGTCGCCGTCCCGGCCGCCAACCCGGCCTGGTGGGACGTGCTGCGCCGGGGGCGCGACTCGGGGTACGCCGACTGGTTCGACATCGACTGGGACCGGGGCCGGCTGCTGCTGCCGGTGCTGGCCGACGACCCGGCCGCCCTGGACGACCTCAAGCTTGTCGACGGGGAGCTGCGCTACCACGAGCACCGCTTCCCGGTCGCCGACGGCACCGGCGACGGCGACGCCCGCGCCGTGCACGACCGGCAGCACTACGAGCTGGTCTCCTGGCGTCGCGGTGACGCCGAGCTGACGTACCGCCGGTTCTTCGCCATCACCGGCCTGGCCGGCCTGCGGGTGGAGGACCCGGCGGTGTTCGCCGCCACCCACGAGCTGATCCTGCGCTGGGCCGCCGCCGGGGAGGTCGACGGCATCCGGGTCGACCACCCGGACGGCCTGCGTGACCCGGCCGGCTACCTGGCCCGGTTGCGCCAGGCCGCGCCGCAGACCTGGCTGGTGGTGGAGAAGATCCTGGAGTACGGCGAGGAGCTGCCGGACTGGCCGGTGGACGGCACCACCGGCTACGACTCCCTGGCCGCGGTCGGCGGGCTCTTCGTCGACACCGACGCCGAGGGCGACTTCACCGTGCTGGACACCCAGCTGACCGGGCGGCACACCTCCTGGGAGGACCTGACCCACGCCACCAAATTGGCCGCCGCCACGAAGCTGCTCGCCGCCGAGCTGACCCGGTTGGCCGCCCTCGCTCCCGAGGTGCCGACCGAGCAGGCCCGCGCGGCGCTCGCCGAGCTGGCCGCCGCGTTCCCGGTCTACCGGGGCTACCCGCCGCACGGCGCCCGGCACCTCGCCACCGCCCGCTCCGAGGCCGGCCGCCGCCGCCCCGACCTGGTTGTCGCCCTGGACGCGGTCACCCGCCGGCTGCGCAACCCCGACGACGAGCTGGCCCAGCGGTTCCCGCAGCTCACCGGCGCGGTGATGGCCAAGGGCGTGGAGGACACCGCGTTCTACCGCTGGTCCCGGTTCGTGGCGCTCAACGAGGTGGGCGACAGCCCCGCGTACTTCGGGGTGTCGCCGGCGGAGTTCCACCGCTTCGCCACCGCCCAGCAGGTCCGCTGGCCGGCGACGATGACCACCCTCTCCACCCACGACACCAAGCGCGGCGAGGACGTCCGCGCCCGGCTCGCCGTGCTCAGCGAGCTGCCGGGCCGGTGGGCCGAGCAGGTCAAGGCCTGGATGGAGTACGCCCCGCTGCCCGACCCGGCATTCGCCCACCTGCTCTGGCAGACCGCCGTCGGCGCGTGGCCGATCGAGCGGGAGCGGCTGCACGCGTACGTCGAGAAGGCGGCCCGGGAGGCCGCGGCGTCGACCAGTTGGGCGGACCCGGACCCGGCCTTCGAGCAGGCGCTGCACGACGTGGTCGACCTGATGTACGACGACCCGAGCCTGCACGACGAGCTGACCGAACTCGCCGCCGCCATCACCCCGGCCGGCTGGTGCAACTCACTCGGGCAGAAGCTGGTCCAGCTCACCATGCCCGGCGTGCCCGACACCTACCAGGGCACCGAGCTGTGGGACAACTCCCTGGTCGACCCGGACAACCGCCGGCCGGTCGACTTCGACGTACGCCGGGAGATGCTGGCACGCCTGGACGGCGGCTGGCGTCCCCCGGTCGACACCGACGGAGCGGCGAAGCTGCTCGTGGTGTCGCGGACGCTGCGGTTGCGGCGGGCGCACCCGGAGCTGTTCACCTCCTACCGGCCGGTGCCGGCGCACGGGCCGGTGAGCCGGCACGTGGTGGCGTTCGACAGGGGTGGCGTGATCGCCGTGGCGACCCGGCTCCCGCTGGGTCTGGCACGGGCCGGTGGCTGGTGTGACACAGCCCTGTCGCTTCCTGTTAACGAGATGAAGGACCTGTTCACCGGCCGGGTCTACAGTGGCGGGGAGACGCCGCTGCACGACCTTCTGGCCGACTATCCCGTCGCGCTGCTGGCTCCTCCCACCGCTTCCGTGGAGGCTGCGTCATGACCGAATTCACCGTCTGGGCACCGGACGCGACGCGGGTGCGACTGCGCCTGGCGGGCGACACCGACCACGAGATGCGCGCCACCGCCGACGGCTGGTGGCGGGTCGAGGTGCCCGACGCGGGCGCCGACTACTCCTTTCTGCTGAACGACGAGGAAACCGCCCTGCCGGACCCCCGGTCACCGTGGCAGCCTGCGGGGGTGCACGGGCCGAGCCGCCGCTACGACCACGCCGCCTACGCGTGGTCCGACAGCGCGTGGACCGGCCGGCAACTGCCCGGCAGCATCCTCTACGAGCTGCACATCGGCACCTTCACCCCGGAAGGCACCTTCGACGCGGCCATCGACCGCCTCGACCACCTCGTCAGCCTCGGTGTCGACCTGATCGAACTGCTCCCGGTCAACGCCTTCAACGGCGAACACAACTGGGGGTACGACGGGGTCTGCTGGTACGCCCCGCACGAGCCCTACGGCGGCCCCGATGGGCTGAAACGGTTCGTCGACGCCGCTCACGCTCGCGGGTTGGGGGTGATCCTCGACGTTGTCTACAACCATTTCGGGCCCTCCGGGGCCTACGCGCCGCGGTTCGGCCCGTACCTGGCCGAGCAGAGCAACAGCTGGGGCCGCTCGGTCAACCTGGACGGCCCGCACTCCGACGAGGTCCGCCGCTACATCATCGACAGCGTGCTCATGTGGCTGCGCGACTACCACATCGACGGGCTGCGCCTGGACGCCGTGCACGCGCTGCCCGACACCCGCGCGGTGCCGCTGCTCGAAGAGCTGGCCATCGAGGTCGAGTCGTTGTCGACGCACCTGGGCCGGCCGTTGTCCCTCATCGCCGAATCCGACCTCAACGATCCCCGGCTGATCACGCCTCGGGAGGCGGGCGGGTTCGGGCTGCACGCCCAGTGGAACGACGACGCCCACCACGCGCTGCACACGCTGCTGACCGGGGAGCGGCAGGGGTACTACGGCGACTTCGGCTCCCTGGAGACGCTGTCGGACGTGCTGACGGGTGGGTTCTTCCACGCGGGGACGTGGTCGAGCTTCCGTAATCGTCACCACGGTCGGCCGCTGGATGCCCGCGTTCCTGGTCATCGGCTGGTGGCCTACTTGCAGAACCATGATCAGATCGGGAACCGGGCTACCGGGGATCGGATCTCGGCGTCGTTGTCGCCTGCGTTGCTGCGGGTGGGGGCTGTGCTGCTGCTGACCGCGCCGTTCACTCCGATGCTGTTCATGGGGGAGGAGTGGGCGGCTTCCACGCCGTGGCAGTTCTTCACGTCGCATCCGGAGCCGGAGTTGGCTTCCGCGGTGCGGAACGGGCGGCGGCGGGAGTTCGCGGCGCACGGGTGGCCGGAGGGGGACGTGCCCGATCCGCAGGACCCGGAGACGTTCGTGCGGTCGCGGTTGGACTGGGCGGAGCTGGATAAGCCTGAGCACCGGGAGATGTTGGCGTTCTACCAGCGGTTGATCGGGTTGCGGCGGTCTCTGCCTGACCTGTCTGATCCTCGGATGCATGCGGTTTCGGTGCAGCACGGGGACCAGTTCCTGCTGATGCGGCGGGGGGACACTCTGGTTGTCGCCAACTTTGCTGGGCGGGGCCAGGGGGTGTCGCTGCCCGGGGTGGCTCGGCGGGTGCTGCTGGCTACGGGCGAGGGCGTCACGGTGATGCGGGACCGGATCCAGTTGCCAGCGGAGACTGCGGCGATCGTGGCGCTCTGAACGCCGCGTGAAGCTCTCAGCGGACGACCGGGATACTACCGGCTGTCCTGACCGGAAGCGACTGTCAGCAAATTCTTGTAGAATTCGACAATATCGGGACGATCTTCATCCACCTGACTAAGACACCGATTGACGCCAGCCTGCAACGCGGCGCTTATTCTGCTGCCGCGTTCCGGTCCTAAAGCGACGATGTTGAGATATGACATCGCGCTGGCAGGTAGCAGGTGCAGGGCCAGATCGTCGTCAGTGATCATGCCGGCCGGCATGGACTCGACGATGAGGTCGAACGTTGCCCCCCTGATATACCACTCTCTGTCCTTGTCGAAGATTACTATCATCATCGCTCGGTGCCTCCGTTCTCGGGCAACGGACGGTTAGCTCTCCCAGGCTGCGGTGCTGACCGGTTCGCGGACCACGTCGCGCAGGGCCTGCTGACGCTAGCGAAACTGTCGAGATAGCTCTACTTAAAATCTTGTTGACTGCACTGGTTGCGGGACACCCAACCAGGATCACGTTGGGTAACGCCGACCGCGGGTTCAGCCCCTGCTGAGCGGTGACTGTTCGGTGGTGCGGCGTGCCAGGGGCAGCAGCACGTTCCCGCTCAGCGTCACTACTTCGGTGCTCTGCGGTGTAGCGTGCGTGGGTAGCGGCTTAGCGCCGCTGCCCAGTCCTTGACCTGGGGGTGGCCGTAGGCATGGCGAAAAAGCCAGAAACCATCGGTGCCAGGATCCGGTACTGGCGTATGCGCCGTGGCGGCATGACTCAAGCCGTCCTCGCTGGGCTCGCTGGCGTCACTCAGTCGTACGTGTCGCAGGTGGAGTCGGGTCGGAAGAACATCGACCGTCGGTCCACTCTGGTCGCTCTTGCCGCAGCGCTCCAGGTGACGGTGGCTGACCTGCTCGGCCAAGGCACCGAGTCCGGCGATCCGGCCCGCGAAAGCGCTGCCGAATGCGTGCCGGCCATCTGGTCGGCTCTGATCGAGATTGAGGACGGCGAACGCCGTCCGGCGACCTACGCGGTTGACCGCTTGGCGGCCGAAATCACCCGAGCCGACCAACTTCGCAACGCCTGTAATTACCCGGCGATGGCCCGGTTGCTCCCGGGCCTACTGCTCGAAGCCGCCGCCGTGGGCGGGACGACGCTCGCTCAGGTTGCCTACCTGGCCTCTACCTGTATCCGGCACCTCGGCTATCGCCACTTGGCCCTCAACGCCGCTCGGATATCCGTATCCGCTGCGGAGGATGTCGAGGACCCGGCATGGATCGGCGCCTCCCGCTTCGTGTATGCGCAGAGCCTGCCGATCGAATCCGCGCGCCTAGCGGCCACAGCTGCCGACCGGTCTGTGGTGGAGCTTCAGAGAGATGCCGCCGACGTTCGGGTGCGGCAGATGCTCGGCCAGCTCCACCTCATGGCTGCGCTTGCCTCGGCAGTGGATGCTCGTCCGGATGTCGCTCGTGACCACCTCGCCGAAGCCGCGCGCGAGGCGGAAAGGCTGGGCGATCCGGCCGACGGCGGCGGCTTCAACGGTTGCTGCTTCGGTCCTACGAACGTCGAGCTCTGGAAGATGTCGATTGCGGCAGAGCAGGGCGAGTCCGGCAAGGTGATAGAACTGTCCAGGGCGATACGGCCTCAGGTGCTCAAGGCATCCAATCGCCAACTGTCTTACTGGCTTGATATTGGCCGAGCGCTCTCGGACGGCGGTCGCAGAGATGTTGAGGCTCTCGCTGCGTTCGTGCGGGCTGAGCGGGCAGCGCCCATCCCGTTCGCCATCAATCCTCTCGCCCGTGATGCCGTGGTGACCTTGGCTCAGCGTGCCCAGCGCCGAGCCATCCCCGACGAGTTGCGCCTGCTCGCCGGCCGCATCGGCATCAATCTGGCCTCGTAACTGCCCGTATTTAAAGCATCACTGTTCCTGCTGTTCAGTCTGGGACGTGAGCACGTCCGAGGGCCCCGGCGGCAACGCTCGATCCGTCGGTGGCACGTGACCACAAACTGACAGCGCGACCGTTTCAGTTTGCCCGAGCGACGTAGCGTGGAAGTCAGTGCCTCCTGACTGATGGCATGCTCGACGCACCCTGTGACGAGGAGAGCCGTGGACGCGAACTCGGTTACTGCCATCTGCGCAACGGTGATCGCCGTCGCTTCACTTGTGGTTTCGATCACGGAGGCAAGAGCAAGCCGACGGCACAACTTCCAATCGGTTCGTCCATTGTTGAGCCTGGACTGCCTCCGGTTGAACAGTGGCCTGGCAGGCATTCGAATCCGAAATGCCGGCCTTGGCCCGGCTATCATTCGGGCAACTACGCTGTACTTCGACGGCGAGGAAGTCGGGCCATGGGAGAAGCAGGTTGTCGATCCGCTGCGCGACACGTTCGCGGCCTGGCCAAATTTTTCGACCCTTCGCCCGGGTAAGCCTATTCCGGTCGGCCAGGAACTGATGATCCTTGCGGTAGAGGACTACGACCGCACGAGAGATGCCGAATTTTGGGCGGCGGTGACCCAGCGGATCAGGATTCACGTGCAGTATGAATCGATATATGGCAACGAGCGGCAGGGGGCGTGGTTCGAAGGATCGCCCGCTTATAGAAAGGAGCTTCCCTGGCAAGGAAGAAATGATGCGGGATCGTCGATGGATGACAACGCGCAAACCGAGCCGAGCCAATCTCTGTAGTGGCTGCCGTCACGTGCACGCCTTGTCGGTGTACCGTCCATCGTGCGGGGGCAGCATGGCGTGGTGGCTGTCCCGGTCCTCTACCTGGGGGTTGGCGAAAGCATGGTGACGAAGCCAGACACCATCGGTGCCAGGATCCGGTACTGGCGGATGCGTCGGGGCGGCATGACCCAGGCCGTCCTCGCCGGGCTCGCCGGTGTCACCCAGTCCTACATCTCGCAGGTCGAATCGGGCCGCAAGACCATCGATCGTCGCTCCACTCTGGTTGCTCTCGCCGCCGCACTTCAGGTCACGGTGGCCGACCTGCTCGGCCAGGGCACCGAACCCGGCGATCCGGCTCGTGAGAGTGCCGCCGAGTGCGTGCCGGCGATCTGGTCGGCCCTGATCGAGATCGAGGACGGCGAGCGTCGCCCGTCGACCTACACAGCGGAGCGCCTGGCGGCCGAGATCGCCCGAGCCGACCAGCTCCGCAATTCGTGCAACTACCCGGCTATGGCGCGGTTGCTCCCGGTCCTGCTGCTCGAAGCCGCCGCCGTGGGCGGCACCACCCTCGTTCAGGTGGCCTACCAAGCGGCCACCTGTCTGCGGAACCTCGGATACCGCCACCTGGCTCTCAACGCTGCCCGGCTTTCCGGGACGGTCGCCGAGGCCGCTGAGGACCCGGCGTGGATCGCGGCATCCCGTTTCGCCTACGCGCAGAGCTTGCCGATCGAGTCCGCACCCGTCGCGGCCCGCGCTGCCGACCGATCCTTGACCGAGCTTCAAGCCGACGCCGGCGACGAGCGAGTCCGACAGATGCTCGGACAACTTCACCTTTCCGCTGCGCTGACCTCGGCCGTGAGCGGTCGCCTGGATGTCACCCGCGATCACCTCGCAGAAGCAGCTCGCGAGGCGGCGACCCTCGGAGATCCGGTCGACGGTGCGGGCTTCAACGGCTGCGGCTTCGGACCAACCAATGTCGGGCTGTGGGAGATGTCCATCGCCGCCGAGCAAGGCGAGTCCGGCCGGGTCATCGAGCTGTCCCGGACGGTCCGGCCGCAGGTGCTCGCAGCGTCGATCCGCCAGCAGTCCTACTGGCTTGACCTCGGTCGCGCCCTGGCTGACGGCGGTCGCCGCGACGCCGAAGCCCTCGCCGCGTTCGTGCAGGCTGAGCGGGCAGCGCCGATCCCGTTTGCGATCAACCCGCTCGCTCGCGACGCCGTGGTGACGTTGGCGCAGCGCGCCCAGCGTCGAGCCATCCCCGACGAGCTGCGCCTGCTCGCCGGCCGCATCGGCATCAACCTGGCCGCATAACTGCCAGTAATCACCCCATCACCAATCCGCCCTACTGTCCGGTTTGGGACGTGAGCACGTCCTGATGGTCCAGTGCGGCAACGGTCGATCCTGAGCTGCTGGGCCTCCAGCGGAGGAGGCGGGGATGAGCGGCCAGGGCGACTACGCTCCGGAGAACAACAGTGAGACGGCCGAGCGGGAGGCTGCCAAGCAGCGCCTCCTCGCCCAAGCCGAGGCGGAGCGCGTACCCGTGGAGGACACGACCCGCGCGGTCCCGGACCGGCGGTGGCGGCGTGACCAGCGATGACCTCCCGATCGGCCGCCGCGTCGCAAGCTGGCGGGTGCGGCGGTCGATGACGCAGCAAATGCTTGCCGACCGGCTGCACAGGTCGAAGAGCTGGGTGGACAAGATCGAGCGGGGTGCGCGCACCCTGGACCGGTACTCGGTGATCCAGGAGCTGGCCCACGTCCTGCGGGTCGACCCGGAGGTGCTGCTCGGCCAGCCGCCCAGCACCCCGGCGGGCACGCCGGACGGAGTGGACGACATCCGGGCCGCGCTCGCCCGCTATGACATTCCGCGAGCCCCACACCAGCCGTCGGACGAGCTGAGGAGGCAGGTCGGGCATGCCTGGTTGACCTACCAGCACGCGCACTACGGGCAGTTGGTGCGGGTGGTGCCGGGTCTGCTCGACGCCGCCCAGGGCGCGCGGTCGGCGGAGCTGCTGGTGCAGGCGTACCGGATCACCTCGTCGCTGCTGGTCAAGCTCGGCGAGGCCAACCTGGGCTGGTTGGCCGCCGACCGCGCGATGACCGCCGCCGGCGACGATCCACTCCTCGCGGCGGCGGCCACCATCTCGGTAGGCCAAGCGCTCCGCGCACAGGACCGCGACCGCCTGGCCCTGGCCGCGCTGCTCCCCGCCGCCGACCGCGTCCTTCCACCTCCAACCCAATCCGGTGATCATGAGGTTAGCGGCGCTCTTGGAGATCAAAGCGCCCGCAAGCCTCATGATCACGGGGTCGAGGGCGAAGGCGATCACCGGGGGAGGGCGGTGGGTGGGACGTTGCTGGTGCAGGCCGCGCTGGCTGCCGCCGGCTGCGGGGAGCACCGCCGCGCCGACGAGCTGACCGACCGGGCCGCCGGCGTCGCCGCCAGCCTTCGGGGGTACGACGACACGCACCGCACCGGCTTCGGGCCGGTGGCCGTCGAGGTGGCGCGGGTGCTGGTGGCGGTGCGCCGGGGTGACGCCGACGAGGCGCTGCAAAGGCACCTGGCGGTGGTGCGGCGGGAGGGGTGGCGGCGGTTGCCGGCCGAGTACCGGGGCGCGTACCTGGTCGATGTTGCGCGGGCGTACCTCCAGATGGGTGACCTACGCGGGGCGGCGCGGGCGCTGGTGGACGCCGACAATGTCGCGCCGGCTGAGGTTCGGTGCCGGCCGTTGGCGCGTACCGTGATCGTCGATGTCGCCCGCGTGCAGCCGGCGCCGGCCGGCGTGGCGCGACTGGCGACGCTCGTTGGCCTCACCCGCTGACCGGTCTGAGCGCACCGCCCGACCGGTTCCCCCTGGCCGGCCGCAGCATCCGATCAGCCAGGCGACCGCGACCCCGGCCAGCCCGGCAAGATCAAGGTAGCCAACCAGTCTCAGCCGTTGCCCGGTCGGGTCGATCCGGTGCCCACTGCCCGTAGGTGTGCCAGCCCCTGCGCCCAGGACTGAATGAGGGTCGTTTCGTGGTAGGCGATGTCGTGTTCCGCGCAGAACTGACGGATCAGCGGCTGGGCGTGGGGGAGGTTGGGTCGGGGCATGCTGGGGAAGAGGTGGTGTTCGATCTGGTAGTTGAGCCCACCGAGTAGTGCGTCGAGGAACGGGCCGCCGCGCACGTTGCGGGAGGTGAGGACCTGGCGGCGTAGGTAGTCGAGGTTGTCGGCCTCGGTCAGGATGGGCATACCCTTGTGGTTCGGCGCGAAGGAGCTGCCCAGGTAGAGCCCGAACACGGCCTGGTTGACCAGGATGAACACGATCGCCTGCGGAACGCTCAGGACCAGGAACACGGCCCCGAAATAGCCGGCGAAATGCAGGACGAGCAGGCCAGCTTCGGTTCGCCGACGCCTGAGTCCGCCGCGACGGACGACCGCCCGGACGCTGGCGCCGTGCAGATGCAGACCCTCCGCCAGCAGCAGAGGGAAGAACAGCGCCGCCTGGTGCCGGACGAACAGCGCCCGCAGGCCGCGCTGCGCCGCAGCCTGGCCCGGGGTGAAGGACAGCGGAGCCACCACGAGGTCGGGGTCGCGGCCTTCGGTGTTCGGATTCGCGTGGTGGCGGTTGTGCTTGTCAACCCACCAGCCGAAACTGATCCCGGTCACCAGGTTGGCGCACACCAGGCCGACCACGTCGTTCGCCCGGCGGGAGCGGAAGATCTGCCGATGCCCGGCGTCGTGACCGAGAAACGCCAGCTGCGCGAGGAGCACCGCGACGCCGGCCGCGGTGGCCGTCTGCCACCACGACGGCCCGAGCCGCACGAACAGCACGCCCATCAGTACGAGACAAGCCAGCAGCACCGTCACCCGGGCCGCGTAGCGGCGGGGTCGTCGGTCGAGGAGGCCCGCGTCTCGGACCAGGCGGGAAAGGTCGGCGTACTCGCTACCCCGGTCGCTGCGGGTGCCAAGATCCGTATCACTCAACGTCGCCACTCCTTGTCAGCCACGCCGATCAGCTCGCTGGCTCCGCCGTCGGCCAAGACCAGGCACTCGCGCACTTCGTCCGTGGTCGGACAAGCAAACCCCCGCTGATGCCCCAGTCTTCCTCACAGCCGCGTCTGCGCAAGAGGAAACCGGCGACTGATACGCGAGCAATGCCCGACCTCGTGTAAGTCTGCCGATTGGCTGCGAGCTTGGTTCGTCGAGTCCGACAATCAGCACTATGCAGCCACGTTGGATCCAGGGGGTAGTCATGGCACGCAAGAGAAGGCCTACTGCGAGGCGAGCACTCATCCTCGCCTTCGCGGCCGGGACGCTGACCGGAGCGGCGGGCATGCTCACGCTGCGACGTGCCCGGCAGGATGGTGACTTCCCGACAGGTGATGTCGCTGGGCAGCTCGACGAGAGCATCGCTCCGCCGCTCGGCGGGCGTTTCGACGCCTCGCCTCAGGGACCCGTGAACACGTCTGCGGCACAGCACGGCTGACCCGGGCAGCCCTGGAACCACTGCGGTGTGCGAGAGAGATGAGAATACTGATGTCAGAACGGCCTAGCGGCAATCCCGGCGCCGCGTCTGCTGACACGCCGGTCGCAGAGTTGGTGCAGCGCGCCACCGAGCAGATCACCCGCCTGGTGCGCGACGAGCTGACCATGGCACGGGCGGAGATGACCGCCAAGGGCAAACGCGCGGGCGCCGGCGCGGGAATGCTCGGCGGCGGCGCGATACTCGGCATTTTCGCCGGCGGGACCGCCGTCGCCACGGTCGTGGTGGCCCTGGCCGCGATCATGCCCGACGCTGTGGCCACCCTGATCGTCACGGTGATCCTGGCCATCGCCGCCGCCATCGCCGCCCAACGCGGTAAGAAGCAGGTCAGCCAGGCCATGCCCGCCACGCCGGCAGCCACCATGGACAGTGTGCGAGCCGACGCGGAGACGATACGTGGCGCAGCGGGTCGGAGGCAGCCATGAGCACGCCGTCCGGAAATGGCGACCAGACCCGGCGGGACATTCAGCAAACCCGCGCGGAACTCGGCGAGACCGTAGCCGCACTGACCGCCAAGGCCGACGTCAAAACCCGGGCACGCAGCAAAGCCACCACCGCCGTCGGCGGACTCCGAGGGCGGGTCACCGAGGCCGGCAGTCGGCGAAGACCAGAGCCACGCAGCTCGCCCGCACGGTGAGCCAGAAGGCCTCCCAGCGTGTCACGTCGGTCAGGCAGAAATCACAGCACACCGTCGGCGCGATACAGGGCTCGGCAAAAGCCAGCGCGCAGACCGCCGGCAAGGCGGAGTCGTCACTGGTCACCTCCGCTCGCGCCATGACCACCAGGATCGGCAGCTCGGTGCGGACAAAACCCTTACCAGTTCTCGCCGTCACCGGCGCCGCCGCCACCCTGGCGGTCATCAGCTACCGACGCCGCCGGTCCCGATAAACGATTCGGTACGACGACACGCGGCGGTGGTCGCCGGGAGGCGTTGCGGTGATTGCCGGCCGAGCGGGTGCCTGGTCGATGTCGCGCGGGCGTACCTCCAGCGTGCACAGCACGGATCACTCGAAGAACTTGAGGCTGAATCCGGTGTCGGTGGTCGGGCCGGGCACGTTGGCACGGCGGTAGGTGGTGTTGCCCCACCAGCAGAACGTGCCGGTGTACCAGTACCGGTTCGCCCACGAGTACGCGGTGCCCTTCGGTACCGCGTGGAACATCAGCGGGAACCTCGGCCCGGCGGGCGGGCTGGTGGCGATGTCGCCGTTGAGCAGCACGAAGCTGTGGTGACCGGGGCCGTTGACGTGCAGGGTGGGATCCCAGCCGGTCATCATGGTGGCCCGGTTCGAGCCGAACAGGCAGCCGTTCGACTTGTACCAGTCCCACACGTACGTGGGATCGCCGCCGGCGCGCAGTCGCAGGTCGGCGAGGCAGTACTGGTCACTCCAGCTGCCGTTGGCGGAGTAGACGATGTGCAGCTGTCCGTTCGGGTCCCTGATCGCCTCGGGGGACTCGTTGATGAACGGGTTGCCGACGACGCGCTCCCAGCTCTCCCGTGGCTGGGAGATGACGTACCGGTTGCCGGTCGGGGTGAGCGGGTCGCTCATCCGGCTGAGGTAGATGTTCTGTTCGATGTTGGTGTCGCCGGCCCACCCCGACCAGACGAACCACCGCTGACCGTTGAAGGTGAACAGGCTGCCGTCGATGGCCCACTTGCCGTCAGGCAGCGCGAGCTGTCGTTCGGCCGTGTAGCCGCTGGCCGGCGACGCCGAGTGGATCGCGTACATGCGGTGGGCGCTGCCACGCCCGGCCGAGAAGTAGATGTAGTAGCGGCCACCATCGGTGACGATCTCCGGGGCCCAGACCTCACCGAGGTTGCGGCTGTCCGTCCACACCTGCCGCGCGGTCGCGGCGGCCAACGTGTCCGGGGAGGCCGCCTGCCGGACGGCGATCCCGCCGTTGAGCGACTGGACGGAGATGTAGGTGGCGCCGACGCGGATCACGCTCGGGTCGGCGGCCCGCAGGCCGGTCTGCCCGGCCGTCGCCGGCCCAGCGCCGACCACTGACAGGCCGATGGCGAGCACGGCGGCCATCAGGCCGGAGAGGAGTCGCGGAAGGGTTCGACTGTCGGGGTTCACGATCGGGATTCCTCTCCTCGACGTGAGCTGGCCGAAGGTCGGACCCGGATCGGGTCGGCCAGCCGTCGTGCACCTGCGGGAGCAACGACTGATATCGATAGATTAGGTCAGGAGTCGACGAGCCGCAGCGTGCCAAGAGCTGACGCCTCACTCAGGGAGTTGTCGTCCGTGCCCCGCGCCGGGCCAGTGCGTCGCGGACGGCGAACACGACGAGTGCGAGCGGCACGAAGACCCAGAGCTGGAGCACCGCGTACCGGCGCAGCTCCCCGCCGGTGTCGACGCCGGCCAGTTCGGCGTCGAGGGCACCGGGCCTGATCAGGGCGAGCGCGTACAGGGACAGTGGTGCGTAGTTGAGACCCGCGCCGATCAACCACAGGCCGAGGGTGCGGGTGGCGAAGCCGTCCGACGAGGCCAGCAGCCAGCCGCCCCACGTCACCATCAGCACCACACGCCGACGAGGAACTCGGCGAGAATGATGCGCCGTCGGCGGGTGGTTCCCCGGCTGCCGTACATGTCGATGGCCGCCAGGCGGCGAACGTTCATCTGAGCGATGGTGCCACCGGCGGACAAGCCGTGATCGATGGCACGCCCGCCTGGGCGGGCCGCCGCTAGGATGCGCGGATGGGCAGGTTCCTCGCACTCTTCAACGGCGCGGCTGACGAGGTCGGCAAGGCCGACCTCACCGACCAGCAGCAGGCCGAATTCCTCAACGCCTGGGCGTCGTGGGCGCAGGCCAACGAGAAGGCCATCGTCGACCCCGGCGCTCCGCTCAACGCGAAGAAGCTGGTCACCGCGGAGGGTGTCGAGGACTTCACCGACGCCCTGACCGGCTACACCATTGTCGAAGTGGACTCGCACGACGAGGCGGTCCAGATCTTCTCCGGGCACCCGCACCTGGGGCTGTTCGCCGGCAACTCGATAGCGGTAGTGGAGTGCCCGCCCCCGCCTGGCTGATCCGCGTCTTCTCGTCCCACGACCGCGCGGCATCGAGGATGTTGCTGTCTCCCGCCGGTTGGAGGCAGCGCCATCCGGGAAGTTGCGGACCTTGGTGCTCTCGGCACACCGACCGCACCCGGGCCGGAGACCTACCTGGCGCGGCTGTCGCGGAGGCGGAACCGGCCAGGGGTGTACTCACTCACGACGTAGTGGGTCCACCAGCGGCCGGGCGTGACGCCGTCGGGAGCGTCGACGCCAGCGAGGATGAAGGGGGGCCTGAGCAGGTAAACAGCGGTGTGTCGCTGCTCCGAATGGAACGTAACTGCCGGTAGGACGGCACCCGACCAAGGGCCACCACCCAAGTGCGGTAGCTCCGTTGCTCCTATGCTGCCGGCATCCCAGTGGGCCAGGCGCGCGCAGGACCGCGGCTCAGCGTAGTGATCAAGGTGTCTAGTGACCCTGGGGGCGGAAAATCAGGAGCGGGCGGTGACCTGCGGCAGGTGGCGGGCAAGTTCGGTACGCAGGACGCCCGTCGTAGGCCGAAGCAGGCCGACGTTGACCGTGTAGACAGGCTGACCGGCACGGATCCGTGGACGAAGCGTCATGCCGGGCGGTGCGACCGCTCCTGGGCGCAAGCTGACCTGGAGGACGGCGAACGGGCCAGGGCGGCGAACCGTCGCCGAGTGGATTGCCTGCCACGGGAGGACGGCCGATCGCCCCTTCTCGACGAGCCCCAGCGCCGAACCGGTGACGTCGACCGATGACCAGTTCCTGCGATGCAGCACAAGCGAGAGAACGCTGAAGACGACGGCGTAGACGACGCCTGAGACGGCGATGTTCGTGTAATCGGCCGGCGGCCGTCCGGCGATGAGTGCCAGCACGGCTCGGACGATAACCCAGGCCAGCAGACCCATCAGCAGCATGAACACGAAGGTGAGGCGGGCGGACGTACGGAACATCGTCTTGTCGTTCTCGGCCATGAAGGTCCTTCCGTCGACCGTGCCGACGACTGTAGGGCAGCCCCCGCCCCGCCGATGCCCATGCGGTGCCCGTCACGGGGCATCACCGACGGTGCCGCCTCGCTAGGCTCTGCGGCCATGCGTACCTTTCTGAGGGCCCGTGCCCTCGTGGCGGTCACCGCCGTGACCACTCTGCTCGTGATGCCTGCGCCCGCCTTCGCGGCCGAGTCCGGTGCGATCGCCCTGGTCGATGCGGCATCCGACGGCACGCCTGGCAATGGCGGGGTCGGCGGCTCGGACATCTCCGACGACGGCCGGTACGTTGCCTTCGCCTCCACCTCGGACAACCTCGTCCCGGGCGACACGAACGACAACACGGACATCTTCGTTCGTGACACGGAGACCGGCACCACCACCCTGGTCAGCGCCGGCCTGGACGGTCAGCCGGCCAACGACGGGGCCACGTACACCGCGGCGATCTCTGGCAACGGCCGGTACGTGGCCTTCACGTCGTACGCGTCGAACCTCGTGCCCGGCGACACCAACAACGAACGTGACGTCTTCGTGCACGACCGCCAGACCGGGTCCACCACTCTGGTCAGTGCGTTCGCGGGTGGGCGGCAGATCCGAGGCAGCAGCAGCGGTGCCACGATCTCCGACGACGGCCGTTACACCGCCTTCATCGTCACCTCGTACAGCGGCGACCTGGACGACCAGGGCCTCTGGCTCTACGGGCAGGTGGCGTACGTCCACGACTCGCAGCTTGGCAAGACCACCCGGGTCAGCCCGCAGGCCGACGGCGGCTCGGACCTCACGGCGTACGAGGTCGCCATCTCCGGCAGTGGGCGGCAGGTGGCGTTCAGCGGGTCCGGCGACTGGATCGGCGACGGCGGGACGAGCACTGGCATCTTCGTTCACGACCTCACGTCCGGCGCGACGGTCCGGGCCAACCTGCCCGCCACCGAAGGTGAATTCCGCAACGGGGCAAACCCGAGCATCAGCAGGGACGGCACCAAGGTGTCGTGGGAGTCGTACGAGCCATACGTGCCGACGGACACCAACGCGATGGGCGACGTTTACGTCCGCGACCTGACCGCCGACACCACCGTGCTGGTCAGCGCCAGCCGCGGGAGCGCAGGCGCGGGCAACAGCTATAGCACCTCCGGTCGACTGGCTGCCGGCGGTCGTTACGTCTCCTTCTACTCCTCCGCCTCTGACCTCGCCCCACGCGACGGCAACGGCATCGCCAGCGACGTCTTCGTGCGGGACCTCAACACCGGTCGGACGACGGCGGTCAGCACCACCGCCGCCGGGGCGACCGGCAACGGCGAGAGCTTCCACGCAAACCCCTCGGCCAACGGCAGCCGGATCGTCTTCAGCTCCCGCGCGACGGACCTGGGCGTCGACCCGGGCGACGGTCACGAGCACCTGTTCGTGCGCTGCCTTCGCAACTGCTGACCGACCAGGTCCAGCTGGGCGATGGACACACCGACCTGACGGGGACGACCTGACCCGCTGACGGTGGCGCGGTCAGCGACCAGCGGCGCGACGCAGCGGAGGGACCACCCGTCCGAGTGGTCCCTCCGCTGGTGTGCCGATCAGTGGCTAGACTTCAGGTTGGCAGTTCACCTGTGCTCTGCTGCGGCGGGCGCAGCCTCGGGAGGGTGTTCCCGCACCCTTCCGAGGGGCCGTCCCATCGGACGGCGGCTACTCGCAGAAGACCCGCACTGTGGCATCGGGGGAGTCCACCTCCACCGTCACGTCGTCGAGGTGCTCCACGAGCGCCTCCAACTGCTCGGGCTTGAGCTGCGTCAGGTCGATCGGCACGCCCGAGTCGCTGAGTGAGGCGTTGGCCTTGACCAGAGCCTGCGGCGGGACCAGCGCCGCCAGCCGTACGCCGGCCCGCAGCAGTTGCAGTGGCACCCGCACGTTGACCCGCGACGGCTCGCCGTTGTCGGTGGCGTCCACCACCACCCGCAGGTACTTCACCTTGCCCTTCGGCCGGGTGTCGTGGCCTGGCACCGCCGATGCCTGGTCCCGTTCGAGGGCGGCGATGAGCTGCTCAGCCTCCTCCGCGGTGATCTTGCCGGCGGCCAGCATGTCGAGGATGTCCTTGCGTTGTTCGGTCATGTGAACCTCTCCTATCGGATGGCCACGAGCACGGCCAGGCGGCCCTGCTCGATGTCGAAGCGGGCGCCGGGCAGCGCGGAGATGACGCGCCAGCCGGCGCCGAGTGCCCGCACCACACCGATGCGGAACACCAGGCAGGCCACGATCGCCGCGAGCACGACCAGGACCACGAGCGGGAAGAGCAGGAGCGTCACCGGGAGCACCGGAACCCAGAAGCGGAGCGGCCGGCGGTCCGGGCGGTTGACCTTGACGGTCACCAACTGCGGCATCACGTGCGGCCGTCCAGCTCGGCCAACGCCTGCTGGGCGGTGATCTCACCACGGCGCAACCGGTCGATGATGTCGGCCCGCGACGGCGCCGGGTCGGTCTCGACGAAGTCGAGCATCTGCGTGATCCGGTTGAGCCGTGACTTGATCGTCGGGTAGCTCACCCCGAAGATGCGTTCCATCTCCTTGATCGAACCGTGGCAGCGCACGAACGCCGTGACGAAGACCTGGTCCTCGACGTTGAGCTGAGCCAGTTGCGGCAGCTCGAACTCGCCCTCGATGGCGACGCCGTTGCTCGCCAGGCGCACCCGCTCGACGACGAACGGCTGCCCCCGCGTCAGGCTGGTCAGTTCCTGCCAGTCCATCGCCTGTTCTGTCATACCTAAAGTTGTAGCTTAAGAATCCTCAACTTCCAAGAGTGTGGTCTTAACTTTTTTTAAGTTCGCATCCCTTGCGCCAGCGGTGATCCACTCGCCTTGCTTGGAAACGGGGTGTCCCGGCTCGGCGGACACCCCGGCTTCATGGAACCGGAGTCGATCGGTCGTCCGCGCACCGATCACCCTGCTCGCCCCGGTGGTCACCCAGCCCGCTACGGCGGGCGCGCTGCCCACCCTGCGGGCCGCCACCGACCCGGCCGTCCTCGGCGGGCAGTACTACGGCCCCGACGGCCTGGGCGAAGCGCGCGGCTGCCCGAAGCGTCGTCCGGTGATGAGTTTTCCGGCCCGCGCCCGTCACACCTAGGACAGGACATGACGAGGCGGAAGGATGACGTGATGAGCGCGGACGTGAGGGACCTCGCCGAGGTGGACGAGTCGGAGTTCTCGGGGCTGGCGCAGCGGCATCGGCGGGAGCTGCACGTGCACTGCTACCGGATGCTCGGGTCGTACGAGGACGCCGAGGACACCGTGCAGGAGACCTTCCTGCGGGCCTGGCGGCGGCGGGAGACCTTCGAGGGACGGTCGACGTTCCGGGCCTGGCTGTACCGGATCGCCACCAACGCCTGCCTGGACCTGCTCGCCAGGTGCCGCCCGGAGCCGGCGACCGGCGGCGAGGTGCGCTGGTTGCAGCCCTACCCGGACCGGCTGCTCGACGAGCTGCCGGCAGGCGACGCGGACGGGCCGGAGGCGGTCGCCGTCGCGCGGGAGACGATCGAGCTGGCGTACGTGGTCGCCGTCCAGCACCTCGCGCCGCGCCCCCGGGCCGCGCTGATCCTGCGTGACGTGCTCGGCTGGCCGGCCAGGGACGTCGCCGAGCTGCTGGGGGACTCGGTCAACTCGGTGAACAGCGCGCTGCAACGGGCCCGCGCCGGCATGCGCGAGCACCTGCCCGCCGCGCGGCAGGACTGGACCGGCGGCGACGAGGACGCCGCGACGCGCGAGCTGGTACGCCGCTTCACCGAGGCCAGCGTCGCCACCGACATCGGCCGGCTCAGCACCATGCTGCGCGACGACGTGCGCTGCTCGATGCCACCCACCCCGGGCCTGCACGTCGGCCGCGACGCGGTGGTGAACGACTGGATCGAGGACGGCTTCGACCAAATGACCGGCCTACGTGCCGTCCCCACCGCCGTCAACCGGCAGCCCGCCGTCGCCTTCTACCACTGGCGGGAGCGGGAGAACGCGTACCTGCCGCTGACGATCGACGTCCTGCGCATCACCGGCGGGGCGATCACCGAGATCACCATCTTCCACGACGACCAGTTCCCGAGGCTCGGGCTGCCGGAGCGGCTGCCGGCGGAAGGCACGGAGTAGTGCCGGTGTCCGAACTCCTCGTGCGGCGGCGGTGATGATTCCCACCCTGACGCACAGCCTCCGCGCTCGCAGCGGTTGACGCGTCGACGAGCCGAGCACGCATACTCGGTATGCTCTGCCGCCATGCGACCTGGTGATCGGAGGGTGGCGCTCGCCTCCGTGGTGGGCGGCCTCCTGCTCGGCGTCCTCGACTTCTGCTGGATCAAATGGCTGCCGTTCCCCGTCGCCGAACTCGGCAACTCCACCGCGACCTGGGCGGTTGCCGCATTCTTCTTCGGACACTGGGTGCGGTCGGGGTGGCTACGGGCCGCGCTCGGCGCCACCGTCCTGCTCGTCGTCGCGGTGCCCAGTTACTACCTCGCGGCCGCGCTCCTGCAAGGCGACGACCTCGCGGTGCTCTGGGCACCGTCGTCGCTGGTCTGGATGTTCTTCGGCGTGCTCGCCGGGGTGGTGTTCGGCACCGCGGGGGTGTGGGCCCGTGGCACCGGCTGGCGGCAGGTCGTCGGGGCGGCGCTGCCGACAGCCGTGTTCTTCGAGGAGGCCGCCCGGTTCGCCGGTAAGGCGACCGACCCCGACCACTCCTCCGGCGCGTGGTGGAACGTCGCCATCGACGTCGCGCTGGGCCTGCTGATCGTCGTGCTGACCAGCAGGTCACCTCGTCGGCGGGCACTCGTCGTCGCGGTGGCCGTGCCGCTGGCCGCCGCGATCCTGGTCAGTTTCACGCTGGCTGGCGGGGCCCTCTCGTAAGCCGGCCGCCCGGGACTCGGCGCACACCGTCCCGGCGTCGCGCGGACATCCCTCGGCTAGCCTGTGGCCCATGGAATCCGTGGACGTGGTCCTGGCCGTCGCGTGCCTCGTCGCCAGCCTGACCATGGCCGCCGTGCTGCTCTACCGCAGCCGTGGCGGCACGGCCGCGCCCCGGATCTTCGGCCGCCCACAGCCGCTGCCCCGCCTGCGCGCCGCGATGTACGTCTGCCTGGGGCTTGGGCTGGGCGGTGGCTGGCTCGTGAAGGATCTCTTTCCACCCCACTCCACGGGCGACGCGGTGCTGTTCAACGTGGTGCGGATCCTGCTGGTTGCAGGTGTCGTCACCGCCCTGCTGAGCGCGTTCCGGCACCCACGGCCCCTCACCGACGAGGCCGCCAGCTAGGGCAATGGTCGCCCTGCTCGACGGCGGCCCGCCCGGCCCGGGAAACGTCAGTCGTCGTGCCGGGCACCGCGATCGGGTGCCGCCATGTCGCCCGTGGCGGGGGTGCGTCGGCCAACCCGTAGCGCAGGTAGACAGTGCCCTTCGCGCTGGCCACCGGCGGTTCGAGAAGGGTGAGGCTGGTGGGTATCGCGCCGCCGTCGAAGACCTTCTTGCCGACGCCGAGCACGATCGGGTGCACCCACAGGTCCAGACGGTCGAAGAGCTTCTCGCGCAGCAGGGTCTGCACCAGGTTCAGGCTCCCGACCACCTTCACGTGCTCGTGCCGGTCCCGGATCTCGCGCACCGCGCCGGCCAGGTCCGGGCCGAGCTGGGTCGACCCGGCCCACGACAGATCGGGCGTGCCCCGGGAGGCCACATACTTCGGCACGCGGTTGAAGAGCGTGGCGATGTCGTCGTCCGCGCCGCCCTCCTGGTGCGGCCAGTAGGCGGCGAAGATGTCGTACGTCCGCCGACCGAGCAGGAGAGCGTCAGTGCCCTCGTACGCGGCCGCGACCTGCGCCCCGGCGTCCTCGTCCAGCAGGGGCGCCTGCCAGCCGCCGAACGAGAACCCCGCCGGGTCCTCCTCGGGACCGCCGGGTGCCTGCGCGACGAGGTCGAGGGTGGCGAACAGCTCGATGTGGATGAGGCCCATGCCCTGCTCCTGACGAGGTGGTTGTCTCGACCCCTGAGGGTAGACCGGTGAAGGAGCGCGGACCCGGCACCGCGACGACTCGCCGGACGGTGTCGGCGTCCATCGACCCCGCTGATCAGCAGCGCGTCGCCGAACTCGTCCGCTCTGTGCTGGTGCGGCGGTGGTGGTCAGCCGCCGGCGACGCTCGCCTCGGTCCGATCTCTGGCGACGGCAACCATGATGGCGGTGCTGAGCAACGCCGCGGCGGGTGCCAGCGCCAGGCCGTACCGGACGCTGTTCGTCACCACCAGACCGGTGAGCGCCGAGCCGGCGGCGCTGCCGACGGTGAACGCGGTCGCGACCCAGGCGAACGCCTCGGCGACGGTGCCCGGCACCGCCAACTGGTCCACCGTGAGGAAGATGGCGGTCAACGCCGGCGGTAGGGCCAGACCGCTGATCGCCAGCAACACCGCCATCAGCGCGGGCGGCGGAGTCAGCAGCAGCGGTACGAAGCCGACCGCCAGCCCGGCGGTGAGCAGCGGCAGACGTCGCGCCCCACCGGGCCGGGCACGGGTGTAGAACAGGCCACCGACCAGGGCCCCGGTCGCCTGGGCGGCGAGCAACCAGCCGGCCAGGTGCCGGTTGCCGGCTGCCTCGGCGTACCCGGTGATCGCCACCGCGATGCCACCGACCGCCATCCCCGTGCCGGCCACCCCGGCCAGCAGGACCGTGAGCCGGGGCACCCGAAGCGGGCCCGCCCAGTGCCGAACCGCCGGGACGCCCCGCCAGGCACGCACGGCCGGGGCCCTGACGAACACGATGGTGCCGGCGAGTTGCAGCAGCGCGGCCACTACCAACCCCGCTACCGGGCCGCCGAGCGCCACCGCGAGCAGCGTGCTGAGCGGCCCCACCACGAAGATCACTTCCTGTACGGCGACATCGAGCGCGTACGCGGCCGGCACCGCGATCGGGCGCACCCACAGGTCGAGACCCGGCCAGGTCCAGGCCGAGCTGGGTGGACCCCGCCCACGACAGGTCAGCTTCGCCACGGGACGCCACGGACTTCGGGGCGCTGTTGAAGAGCGTGGTCAGAGGTGCGCGACGACCACAGTGGTGGCCTGGGCGATGAGCGCGTCGTCGGCGGTGGCGTCCTTCTCGTCGCGGCTGGTGAGCACGGCGAGGACGATCGGGGCGCGGCCGGGCGGCCAGAGCACCGCGATGTCGTTGCGGGTGCCGTACCCGCCGGTCCCGGTCTTGTCCCCGACCACCCAGCCGGCCGGCGCCCCGGCGCGGACCAGCGCCCCGCCGGTGGTGTTGCCCCGCAACCAGCCGCGCAGCAGGTCGCGGTCCGCGGGTGCCAGGGCCTCACCCACGGCGTACGCCCGCAGGTCGGTTGCCAGGGCCCGCGCGGTGCTGGTGTCCCGCCGGTCGCCCGGCTTCGCCTCGTTGAGCTGGGTCTCGTAGCGGGCGGCGTCGGTGACCGTGTCGCCGACCTCGCGCAGCCTCGCCTCGAACCCCTGCGGGCCGCCGAGGTGCCGCAGCAGCAGGTTGCCGGCCGTGTTGTCGCTGTAGCGCACGGCGGCGTCGGCGAGGGCGCGCAGGCTCAGGCCGTCGGTCACGTGCTTCTCGGTAACCGGGGAGTGCGCCACCAGGTCCCGCGCCGAGTACCGGACCACCCGATCCAGCTCGGCGTCGGTGGTGTCGCCGAGCACCTGGGCGGCGGCGAGCGCCTTCCACGTCGACGCGTACGCGAACCGCTCGTCGGCCCGGTGTTCCACAGTGCGGCCGGTGCCGGTGTCGACTGCGTAGACGCCCAGCCGCGCCCCGAACGTCTTCTCCAGCCGCCGGAACTCCTGTTCGACGGCCGGCGACGGGGTGGCGGCGGGCGACGGGGCGGCGGCGGTCACCTGCGGGCTCGAAGTCGGCCGCGCCTCGGTCGCGTCGCCGCCGCGGCACCCCGCGGCCGCCACCACTGTCGATGCCGCGACCAGCACAGCCGCCATCCGCGGGACGGACACCGTCACCGTTGTCCCTCCTCGTGGGCCATCGGTTCGGGCAGGATCTCGACGTACCCGTCGCTGCCGTGCACCCGGATCCGCTGCCCGTCGCGGATCAGCCGGGTGGCGTCGAGCACGCTGACGACGGCCGGCAGGCCGTACTCCCGGGCGATCACCGCGCCGTGCGTCATCAACCCGCCGACCTCCGTCACCAGGCCGGCGATGCCGACGAACAGCGGCGTCCAGCTGGGGTCCGTGTGGGCCGTCACGAGGATGTCACCCGCTTCGAGATCAGCCTGTGCCATGTCCAGGATGACGCGGGCGCGACCCTCGACCGTCCCGCTGGAGACCGCCATCCCGATCAGGGCGCCGGCCGGCACGTCGTCGCGTCGGTAGGCCCCGGTGATGACCTCGCCGTCCGAGGTCATCACCCGGGGCGGCGTGAGCGTTTGGTACGACCGGAACGCGTCCCGGCGCTGCCGGATCAGCTCGTCGTCCACCCGGTGCGTACGCGCCACCTCGTGGAACTCCTGGAAGCTGAGGTAGAAGACGTCCTCCCGCGCGCTGAGCACGCCGGCCCGGACGAGGCGCCCGGCCTCTTCGAGCAGGGCCTGCCTGTAGACGAAGTAGCGGCTGATGATGCCGTACTTCGGGTACTCCCGATAGCCGATGAAGGTGCGCACCCGGTCGATCATCCGCTCGGTCTCGGCGGCCTTCTGGTCCCCGTCCGGCAGCGCCCGCAGGCGGGTCAGCACCTCCTGCGCCTTCTGCCGCGCCCGCTGCTGTCCCTGCGCGAAGCGCCGCCCGGCGGCGCCCGGCTCGAAGAGCTTGACGTTGTCGAGGATCACCGGCACCAGCGTGCTGGGGCGTTCGCTCCACCGCGGCCTGGTGATGTCGATCTCGCCGACGCAGCGCATGCCGTACCGGTCGAGGTACGCCTCGATGGCGTCCCGGGCGATGCTGCCGCCCGTGAGTTTCGGCAGCTCGTCGAGGAAGCCGTCGTCCTCGACGTCCTGGAGGAACGCCACCACCTCCGGGTGCGGACGGATCTGGTCGGCGACGTCGAGCAGCGCCAACCCCATCTCCGAGGTGATGTTGCCGGGGGCGGACAGGGTGAGGGTGTCCGCGGCGTTCTTCTCGCCCAGCCACTCGTGCAGCCGGTCGTTGAGCCACCAGGTGGCCTCCATCCCGGCCATGATCGCCTGCATGTTCAGCGGCTCGGCGAGGATCCGCTTGTGTTCCTGGAACGCCTCCAGCAGGAAGTCGAACAGCGCCGGACCGGTCACCGTCGCGATGTCGCGCCGCAGGGCGGCGACGGACGCCTCGTTGCGCTCGATCAACTCGGTCACGATGGCCGGGTCGGTCTCGATCGACGCGGACGCGCCGCCGGTGCCCAGCCTGGCCGGCCCACCGTCGCCGGCACGCGTCGAAAGGAAGTCTGGGCGCTCGACCAGCGTCTGCAACGCGTCGCTCATCAGCGGATCGGACTTCCCGACCATCTCCAGGAAACCGGCGCGGCTCGCGGGCGAGGCCAGCAGCCCGGTGGCGTCGACGAACAACCTCCCGCCGGCCTCCAGCATCGGCGCCATGGCCGTCAACTGCCACATGGAGATCCCCAGCGGCCGCATCGGGTCGGTCATCATCTGCTGGTGACCGACCGAGAGGTAGACGTGGTTCTCCTGGTCGTCGGCGGCGGGGATGGGGAACAGTGTGGTGATCGGCCTGCTCTGCACGATCTGGAACTCGTCGCCGACCAGGCACCACTCGATGTCCTGCGGGCGGCCGAAATGAGCCTCGATCCGCCGCCCGAGCCGCACCAGCCGCAGCACCTGCGCCTCGGTCAGCGCCGGCTGCTCCTGCCGCCGCGGGTCGATCGCCACCTGCTGCGTTCCGCCGCCCGGCAGGGCGGCGACGGCGCGCTGCTTGACCGCCACCGTGCCGGCGACGACCTCGCCGTCACGCACAGTGAAAACGTCCGGGTTCACCAGGCCGGACACCAGGGCCTCACCGAGGCCGAAGCTGGCGTCCACGGTCGCGACCCGGCGGTTGCCCGAGATCGGGTCGGCGGTGAACAGGATGCCGGCCGCGTCCGGAAAGACCATCCGCTGCACGACGACAGCCATCTGAGCCGCCCGGTGGTCGATGCCGTTGCGCAGCCGGTAGACGACGGCCCGCTCGGTGAACAACGACGCCCAGCACCGGCTGACGTGCCGCAGGACCGCCTCCGATCCCACCACGTTCAGATAGGTGTCCTGCTGGCCCGCGAAGGAGGCCGTCGGCGTGTCCTCCGCCGTCGCGCTGGAGCGCACCGCGTACGCGGTCTGCTCGCCGTGCGGGGCGAGGGCGCGGGTGATCGTGGCCGCCAACTCGCCAGGCATCGCGGTCTGCTCGATGCTCCGGCGGATCTCCGCGCTCAGCGTACGGATCGTCTCCCGGTCGTCCGGGTCGAGGCGTGACAGCTCGTCGAGCCGGTCATCGATCGACGGCGTCTCCGCGATGACCTGCCGGAAGGCGGCAGTCGTCACGCAGAACCCGGCCGGCACGCGGATGCCGTCAATCCGCGACAGGTCGCCCAGGTGCGCGGCCTTGCCCCCGACCACCGACACCTGCGTCCCGTCGACCTCCCGAAGATCCAACAGCGGTGCGAGGCCGTAGTCCTCGTCCGTTGACAACACACCCACGTCGTGCCCCCGTTACCTGGTCGGTGCTGGTCCGGCCGCCGATTCTGCGCCAGGACCGGGGTCTTGCCGCAAGCCCCCCGGTGCGGTATACGTTAGAAGTGGCAGGGAGACGTCTCCCTGCCTTTGCTGTTGGCCGAGCACCTGGAGCCGACGGCGTTCGGGGCCGCTGGCTAGCTGGCGAGGTCGACGCCGGCGAGCGAGACGGCGCGGTGCGCGGCCAGGAGTTCGGCTTGGGCGGTGATGGCCTTGCGGGTGGCGACCGAAAGGCTCTGCCAGGGCTGCACGGCGACCGTCAACCTTCTGCCGGCCTTGCGGGGGCGCCAGCTGCCAACCACGTCGCCGTCGACCAGGACGGCGCCCGGACGGCCCAGAACCGGCCACAACTCCTTGGCGCGGGCCGCGTCCGGCGCCAGTGTCGCCCGGTCCTTCGCCTGAAGGAACAGGTCGTACGGGCCGAGCAGGCGGGTGCCCGTGCCGTCAGCCGAACCCAGCGCCTCCTCGTCGGCGGCCAGTAGCGAGCGCACCTCGCCGTCGACCGTCACCTCGATCACGTCGTCGGGCCAGCGCGCCTTCACCTCCTTCACCGGGGCGTCGAGATAGTCGGCCACGTGTTTCGGGGTTGTCGGGCCGAGCAGGCGGAGGTACGCGCGGATGAGGTCGAACCGGTCAGCCGGGGCGGCCGCCTTCGTGAACCCGGTGATGCGCTCCAGGATCGGAGGTGAGGTGTCGAGCCGCAGTTCCAGTCCGGCCCGCACGGCGGCGAGCCGGAAGGGCATCTCGTAGAGGTGGGTGGCGTCGCACGCCCGGCAGAATCGCAGGTACGGCTCGGGCAGCACCGTGGCCAGCGGACCCGATACGTCTCCCTTGACCGTCGGGGTGGTGACGATGGCCCGCATCCGGGCGGCGATCTCGTCGAGGGCCGCGAGGTTGCCGATGCCGGCGGCCTTCAGGGGCCGGGACGCGTCGTAGATGCGCTTGCCCGCGTCGGCATCGGAGAAGGGTTGGACGGCGGCCGCCACCTGCCCGACGTCGGCCCGGCGGTAGAGGTGGGGAGCACCCCGCACGGTCCAGAGCAGGACCACCTCCGCGTCGGACAACGCGGTCACGTCGACCCCGCGCAGCGCCAGCGCCCACCGGGCGCCGTCCGGCCCGGTGTTCTGCACCCCGATGTCCAGGATGGCGGTGTCGGCGAGCGTGCCCGCGTCCCGGTCGAGCTGCTGGGCCCGGGCGCGGAAGTTCATCACCTGGCGTCGATCGACCATGCCTGAATCCTAGAGTCGGTCCGGGAGCGCTGCCTCCAGCGTCCGCTGTGGCCGGCCCGCCATGCCGATCGATGTACCGAGGAGCGGTATACCTCAGAGGCATATTCATACCTCTGAGGTATACCGCTCCACACTGCCTCCACCCCGACGGAGGTGACCGACGGTGACCGCCGCCGACCGGCCACACACCCCGTCGGTCACCTGTCGACGTCCGCGGGCAACTGGTCGGCAGCGGTCAAGCCACCAGCGACACCCGCCCGTTGTCCAGGTCGTAACGGGCGCCCACGACGCGCAGCGCACCCTGGTGCACCTTCTCGGAGATGATCGTGCTGCGGGCGCTGAGCGCCGCCACCTGGGCGGCGACGTTGGCCCGGACGCCGTTCTCCACCGGGTCGCCGGGCTGGTCCAGCACCGGCTCGACGACCGGACGCAGGGCGTCCACGATCGTGCCGATGTGCCCGGGCGCCGTGCCGCCGCTGTGGATGGCGTCGATGGTGGCGGTGATCGCGCCGCAGCGTTCGTGGCCGAGGACGACGATCAGCAGGCTGCCGAACTCCTCCACGGCGAACTCGACGCTGCCCAGCAGCAGGTCGTCGACGATGTTGCCGGCCACCCGGTTGTCGAACAGGTCACCCAGCCCCTGGTCGAAGAGCACCTCGGGGGCCACCCGCGAGTCGGCGCAGCCGACGGTGATGGCGAACGGGTGCTGCCCGGCGGCGAGCCGGTGCAGGTCGGCGAGGCCCTGGTGCGGGTGCCGGCCGTGCCCGGAGGTGAACCGCCGGTTGCCGGCCAGCAGCCGACGCAACGCCTCGTCCGGCGTGCTGACCGGGTCGTCGGCGGGCTGGGCGGCCGGCGCGGCGGCGGCCACGGACGGGCTGGCGGCTGCGCCCCGAGCGCGACGGCGGCGGCGCCACCGGCAGTCAGCAGCGAACGGCGGGACAGGTGGGAAAGCGCCACGATGATCTCCCTACAGTGAGGCAACTGCTCCTTCCTACCAGCCCGCTGTCCACACAGGTGCCCCGTATCCGACCCCTCAGCGGGAGCGCCGATCGGCCCAGCGGTCGAGCTGCCAGGACGCGGCGGGCCACGCCGCGAGGAAGCCGGCGACAAGCCCCAGTTGGCCCACAAACCAGAACACGGGGCTGTCCGGTCGCACCGGTGGCTCGGGGAGGACGACGTGGTGCGCGATCCACAGCCACGCGAACAGCGCCAGCTCGAAGGCGGTGATGGTCAGCAGCTCGACAGCGACGACGGTGGACAGCGCCCGCCAGACCCTCCGGACGAAATGACCGGGTGTGCCGACGTACCGGAAGAGGACGGCGATGGTCACGGCCGTCAGGTAGTCGCCGGCGTAGTCGACCCACCACGGGTCAGACGCCGAATCGGACCGGAGGGCGAACAGGGCGACCTCGGCGACGACGAAGCCCAGCGCGCAGTGCGCGCCGCAGCGGGACACCTGGGTGACCACGATGCCCCGCCGCGGCCGGCGGCGCTCACCGAGCTGCCGTCGTCGGGCGAACGCCTCGGCCGGCCCCAGTTCCAGTAGAGCCGCACGGCCGCCGGGCCGATGTAGAGGACGGTCACCAGCCAGACGATCTCCATGACCCGCAGCGGCTGACGGTGCCCGCGCAGGTAGGTGTCGGCGACGACGACGGCGAAGCTGACGAACCCCACCGCGAGCGCGGCCCACGACAGCGCCAGGAGCCAGGTTGGTTGCATCCCCGCCCCTTTCACACCCCTTGACCTTGACACAGTGACAAGGTCTTCACTGGGGTTCGAGGAGGTGGGTTCGATGACCGGTCCGCAACAGGACACGAACACCAGAAGGGCTCTCCAGGGGCTGGAGCACCCCGACCCGTCGGTGCGGCTGCGGGCCGCCCTGGCCGTCGGCACCGCCCCGGACCCGCGCTGGGTCGACCCGCTCATCGCGCGGTGCGCGGTCGAGCCCGACTTCTCCGTACGCGAAATGCTCACCTGGGCCCTGACCCGCCACCCGGCGGAACGGACGGTCCCGACGCTGGTCGGCGAAGTGCGCGCGGAGCGTGCGCAGGCCCGCAGCCAGGCGTTGCACACGTTGTCGAAGATCGGCGACCGACGGGCGTGGCCGGCGATCACCCGGGCGCTGCTCACCGACGCGGACGTCGAGGTGGCGCGCAGCGCCTGGCGGGCGGCCGTCGTCCTGGTGCCCGACGACGCGGCGGCCGAGCTGGCCGGGGTGCTGTCGACGCAGCTCGGACGGGGCAACCGGGAGACCCGGTTGAGCCTGAGCCGGGCGCTCATCGCGCTCGGCGAGGTGATCATGCCGTTTTTGCGGGCCGCGACGACCGACCCCGACCCCCGGGTGCGCGAGCACGCGGTCGCCACCGACCGGCTGTGGCAGGATCCGGACGCCGGTTTCGGGTACGCGACCGACGAGGCCACTCGCGTGATGGCGCTCGGACCGGCGGCGGCGAGCGGGTGATCGGGTGCTGATCGGCGAGGTGGCACGGCGGTCCGGGGTGAGCGCCCGGATGCTCCGGCACTACGACTCGCTCGGGCTGGTCCGGCCGACCGGTCGGACCAGCACCGGCTATCGCGAGTACACCGCCGAGGACATCCGGCTGATCTTCCAAATCGAGAGCCTGCGGTCGCTGGGACTGTCGCTGCGCGAGGTCCGGCGGGCGCTCGACGACCCCGGGTTCACCCCCTCGGGCCTGGTCGCCGACCTGATCCGTCAGACGCGGGACCGCATCGCGGCGGAGACCGAACTGCTCAACCGGCTACGCCGGATCGGCGCGGCGGAGCCGGCCGACTGGGCGGACGTCCTGGAGACCGTCGCCCTGCTGCGGGGGCTGGGGTCGGAGAGCGCGGACCGCCGGCAGCGCGCGGCCCTGTCGTCGGCCGAGAAGGTCCCGGTGGAGGCCCTGGTCGAGGCGGTGCTCGACGAGGCCGACCCGAACGTCGCCGGCGCCCTGCGCTGGGCGCTGGCGCAGTCCGGCGACAGCGGCGTGGTCCTGCTCGCGGAGGGCCTCCGGTCGCCGGAGGCGGCGGTACGTCGGCGCCGTCGAAGACCGTCGCCGAGCTCCCGCACGACGCGGCGACCGACCTGCTGCGCGACGCCCTCACCCACGCCGACGTCGGGGTCCGCCGGTACGCCGCGCTGGCGCTCGGCGCGCGGGGCGGCGCCGACGCGGTTCCGACACTCGTCGACATGGTCGTCGAGGAGGCGAACGACGTCGACGCGGCCGACGCGCTGAGCGCCCTGGCCCGGGACCCGGCGCTGGTGGACCGGATCACCGCCGACCTTGTCGGTCGCGTCGCACACCAGTCCGGGTCACCGCCGGCGCGTCGACGGTTGGTCCAGGCGCTCGCGGAGATCCCCGGTGACGCCGCCTCCCGTGCCCTCACCGACCTGACGAAGGACCGGGATCGTGTCGTTGCGCTGACAGCGACGTACGTCCTCCGGCTGCGCGATACCGCGCCGCCGGACTCGCGGCCCTGATGAACGGGGGTGAGCGCGCCCGCGCCCGCGAGGACGTCGACCACAGTGGACGAGCAGCCGGCCGGGACGGAAAGGCGACCGAGCGGGCCTCCTGTTCCGCGAATGGTCCAACCTTGTATCCGGTTCGCCACAACGGGTGACCGTACACAAGGGACTGTGGAGGTCCGGCATGCTGTTCATCGCCGAGGCGAAGACGACGTACCCGCCCAACGGCCAGATTCCCAACCTGGAGGACGACGAGAAGGCGTACGCCGACGTCGTCAAGACGATCACGCCCCTCCTACCGGGTGACTGCGAGATGGAGACGGTCGGGCAGTTGACCACCTGGTCGGCGACCAAGTTCGGCAACGAGAAGCGCTTCGACACCTGGCTGGAGGCCGTCACGGCCGCGGCCGACTACGCCCGGACGGGTTTCGCGAGCGGCCCCGACCAGCGGCGGCGGGACGAGGCGCTGGACGGCGGCGACCTGGCCAAGCTCAACAGCGCGATCGGCAGCACGGGGAACACCGACGACCCGCAGATGAAGCTGCGCGACAAGAGCCGCAGGTGGGCCAACTGCGGCCTGGCCGCGTTCCAGATCCGCGAGCAGTTGCGGGTCAAGGGCGGCGACCCCGTTCGTCTGTCGAACACGACCTACCGGTCCGGTGACGGCAAGGCGCTCAGGGACGCGCTGCTCGTGAAGCCCACCAGTGCGGCCAGCGTTCTACTGCTCGACTGCCAGTTTCCCCAGGTGCACAACTTCGTCGTCGAGGTGCACCACGACGGGTCGCGCTACCTCGCCCAGGGCTACCAGGGCGCCTACTTCGCGCACTGGTGGCTCGGGCTCGACGACAGCTACTCCGGCAAGGCCCCCGATGACATCGTCGAGCTGCGCAATCGGTACGGGCTTGGTCGGCCGATCAGCCTGCCGGACTACGAGAGCCTGATCGACGGCCTGGCCACGGCCACCTCCTCCACCTGGCCCGAGGTCGCCGCGCAGTGGCCGGAGCTGCCCTTCAACCCCAACGTGCAGGAGGTCGACGGGATCAAGGCGCGGTCCGGCTCGCCGACCTTCATCGTGGAGGTGTTCGAGCTGCGCCAGCCGGCGGCGGCGCGGGCCGCTCTGGGGGGCGGGAACGGCTCGCTCAGCGAGTTGGCCACCCGGGGGCTGAGCACCAACTGACCGGGACGACCGGTCCCCGGCCGCTCGGACGGGACGAGCGGCCGGGGGAGAGGGGCGACCGGGTCAGCGCTCGTCGTGGTCGGCGGCGACGGCCCGGACGGCGTCGGCGACGGAACGGAAGTCCTTCTTGAGGATCGCGCCGTGGTTGCTGGCGACCTTCGCGCCGACGGTGACGTGCGGGTTGCGGGCGGTCACCGCGTCGAGGCTGGTGCGGATCTGTTCCTGCTCGTCACCGCGGCTGCCGAGGGAGGTGCCGGAAGCGATCACGTAGCGCGTCGGCACGGTGATGGCGTCCAGCACCGGGCCCAGCTCGCTCGCCCGGGAGAGCCGGCCCAGCTCGATGTTGCTGTCGGCCTGCTGCTCGGCGGTCATCCTCGGGGTCAGACCCGTCGGGCGCAGCAGCGGCATGAACCAGTTCAGCCGCCGGAACAGCTTGCGGATCCGCTCCGCCATCGCCTCGTCCAGCCAGTCGTACGGGAACGCTCCGTCGACCAGGACCGCGCCCAGGGCACGCTCCGGGTTCCGGCTGGCCCAGTGCGCCGCGACGACCGCGCCGTAGGACCAGCCGACCACCACCGCCCGGTGCACACCCCGGGCGGCGAGCACGGCATCGACGTCCCGGACCGCCGCCGCGAAGGAGTAGTCCGCCGAGCGCTTCGACTTCCGGCCGCGCGCCCGCTCGTCGTAGCTGATGTGCCGCCACCCGGTGCCGAGTTCGGCGATCACCCGGCGCCAGTACCCCTGGGTGGCGAACTGGCCGTTGAGGTAGACCACCGGGATGCCGGGACCACCGGTGTCGGTGACGGCCAGGGCCGTGTCGTCGATCGGCACCAGGCCGGTCCACGTCGAACTGGTCGAGGGGTTCATGTCGGTGCTCCTGTCGGGTCGGGGGTGTCGGTCGGGGCTCAGCGGCTGCGGGCGGTGATGTCGCCGTGGGAGGTGGTGGCACGGATGTCGAGGGCGGTGCTGCCGTCGTTCTTGAGGGCGTTGCTGACCCGGCCGTAGCCGGTCTCGGCCACCAGCGCGGCCGAGACACCGGCGGCGGCCGTGACCGAGATGTCGCCGGACTGGGTGCGCAGCACGACGGTTCCGTGCACCGCCTCGGCGATCCGGATGTCGCCCCGCGCGGTGCTGATCTGCGCGGGGCCGTTGAGCCGGCCGACCTCGACGTCGCCGTCGGTCGCGGTGAGCCGCACGCTGGCCGCCTCGTCGATCTTGATGTTGCGGTACGCGCCGTCGAAGGCGAGATCGCCGAGGCGTCCCACCCCGCGCAGTTCGGCACTCGCCGTCGTGGCGTCGACCCGGGAGTCGGCGGGCAGCCGGACGGTGACCTCCAGCGACCCGGACGGACCGAGCGGTGGGTTGCCGGGGGTCGAGGTCGTGATCCGCAGGACGCCGTCGGTGTAGCTGACGGCGGTCTGGGCGGCGACCTTGGTGTCGCGGCTCCGGCCGGGGTCGGAGGGGGCGACCTCGACGGTGGTGTCGGCGCGGTCCCCGGCGATGAACTGGACGCGTCCGGCGGGGATGGCCAGGACGACAGAGATCGGGGCGGGGGTGTGGAACGTCTGCATCATGCTCTCCAAGGCTGGTCGTTCACTGTTTCCGATGTGCAAAACGCTACGTTGCGTTTATGGATCGGGCAACGAACATGTTGCGCTCAAGGCCAGAAAAACCAGCTCAACTGCGTGATTTCGTTGCGCTGGGCTGGCAGATAACGCAACGACGGCGAGGCCAACCATTGCAATGGAGGTGGGTGAACGCTATGCCGCGCGGCAGTCGGGCTACGGCTGGTCGGGGCGGCGGCGGGCAAACGCGTCGACCTTGCCCCAGCGGCCCGGGATGTCCAGCAGCGCGATCCGCTCGAAGATGGACGGCAACGCCGGGTCCACGGCCAGGTGGTCCTCGTGCGGGTCGATACCGAGCATGGTGCGGAGCAGCAGCATCGAGGCTCCGCTGGACCACGCCTGCGGGCTGCCGGCCGTGGGGTAGCGCACCGGAAACCGGGTGGTGTTGCGGTCAAACCCGCCGAACGCCTCGGGAAGGCGACCCTGGAAGTAGGTGGCGGCGGAGAGGATGCCCTCGGCGATGCGACCCGCCTCGCGGCTGAACCCGTAGCGGCGCAGGCCCCAGGCGATGAACGAGTTGTCGAACGGCCAGACCGTGCCGTTGTGGTAGCCGAGCGGGTTGTAGCGGCGCTGCCCCTCGGCGAACGTCCGCACCCCCCAGCCGGAGAAGAGCGCCGGACCCATCAGGTGCTCGACCACCCGTGGGGCCCGCTCCGGCGGCACGATGCCGCTCCAGAGCAGGTGCCCGATGTTGGAGGAGAGGCTGTCGACCGGGGTGCCGTCATGGTCGAGGGCGAGGGCGTAGAAGCCCTGCTCCTCCAGCCAGAAGTCCCGGTTGAAGCGGTCGTAGAGGGCCGCCGCCTCGCGCTCCAGCCGGTCGGCGAAGGCCTGGTCATTCCAGACGGTACGGGCCAGCCGGGCAGCTCGGATCTTGGCGTCGTACGCGTACCCCTGGGTTTCGCAGGTGGCCCTCGGGAAGCTCGGCAACCTACCGTCGGCGTAGGAGATGCTGTCCCAGGAGTCCTTCCAGCACTGGTTGTCCAGGCCGGTGGCGCGGTTGCGCCGCCGGTACCAGATGTAGCCGGTGGAATTGAGGTCCGCGTAGCGATCGATCCACGCCAGGGCCGCGCGAGCCTCCGGCTCCAACTCCAGCACCAGCGCGGCGTCGCCGCTCCACCGCTCGTACTCGTCGAGCAGCACCACGAACAGCGGCGAGGCGTCCACCGTGCCGTAGTAGGGGGAGTGTGGCTGCTCCTCGAACGCGGCCGACTCCCCGTAGCGCAGCTCGTGCAGGATCCGACCCGGGTCCTCCTCCAGCACGTCGTCGGTCCGGGCACCCTGCAACGAGGCCAGGATCCGCAGGGTCGGCGGGGTCAGCGACGGCGTGACCGGCAGGGTCTGTAGGCAGGTCAGCAGGCTGTCACGGCCGAACAGGGTCATGAACCAGGGCAGCCCGGCCGCCGGCACGGCCGCGCCGCCGAGCGACAGCGGGGCGAAGCGCAGCGCCGCCAGGTCCACCAGGCTGCGCTGGTAGATCTGCTGAAGGGCGACGCTCTCGGTGTCCAGGGTTGGAGCTGCCGCCGTCCAGGCCCGCAGGCTCGCCGGCAGGGTCGAGTCGTCCGGCCGCTGGGCCCGCAGGGCGGAGCGCAGGTCGACGCCGTCGGGACGCAGCGCCAGCATGGCGGCCTGCAACCGGGTGGACCACTGCTCGCCGGGGTTCAAGCGGATCGCGAACCGCAGGCCGTCCGGGCCGAACTCGGCGGGTTCGCTCGCCGACACCACCACCTCACGGTGATAGGTGGCACGTCGGTAGCCGAGGCGCAGCTCGTTGGGGCCGACGCGGGTGTAGTGGCTGCCGACCTTGTCGACGACATTGAACTTGATCTCGAAGATGTCGGCGAAGTCGGCGGCCACCTCCAGCCGGATGTCGAGGTCCATCACCCGCTCGCCGTAGTTGAAGATGGTCAGCGACTCGGTGAGGTCCGGCCCGATCCGCCGCCGCCGGATGGCCGACACGTCGGCCTGCACGTAGTCCACCGCCGCGCCCGGCACCACGAAGAACGTGACCTCGAAGTACTGGCTGTTGTCCACCGACAGGGCGGTCATGCACTCGCCGTTGACGGTGAGCCGCCAGCGGGACAGGAAGCGGCTGTCGGCGGCGAACAGGCCCACCGGGGTGGCCGGGGACGTCTCCACGTCGCCGCTGGCGTCGGACACCATGAAGGTGTTCCCGTCGATGCACGCCACGGTGCCGGCGATGTCCCTCATCGCTCACCCGGGCCGTCGTGCTCCGGCGGCCCGGGCGCGCGCGGGAACAGCCGCCCGATCCGCAACGCCAGGTTGAGGTCGCCGTCGACCAGGATCTCGCCCCTGGTGATCGCCGCCAGGCCGTTCACCTCGCCCCGCGCCATCGCCTCCGCGACCTGCGCGGAGGCCCGGATGACAGTGGTGGCGGGCCCGTCGCTCCTGCTCACCCGCATCCGGCCATGATCGATCTCCAGGAGCCACTGCTCCACCTGGTCCCCGTCCCGGATGTCGAAGCGCACGCTCCCGCAGACGTTGCTGAACCGCGGGTCCTCACCGGCAACGGTCAATCGGTCGAAGAAGGCGCTGGTCGCCGTCATCGCACCTCCCGGCCGCTGGTAGAAGCGCGTCTCGGCTACCCGGTGCGGGTGGCTGTTAACGCGGATCGACTGTCTTCCTGCCGGCCGCTGCTAGCGTCGCCCCGGGGAGATCACGGAGGGGTCCGACAGCAATGTTCGACGGGTTCGACGAGTTCGACATCCCCACGTCGGGAGCCACGATCCACGGTCGGCGCGGCGGCAGCGGGCCTCCGCTGCTGCTGCTGCACGGCATTCCGCAGACCCACCTGATGTGGCATCGGGTGGCGCCGCGACTCGCCGAGACGCACACCGTGGTCGTCACCGACCTGCGCGGCTGGGGCGACAGCAGCACGCCCCCGAGTGCACCGGATCACGAGCCGTACAGCATGCGGGCGATCGCCCGCGACCAGGTCGAGGCCATGCGCGCTCTGGGCTTCGCGCGGTTCGGGCTGGTCGGCCACGATCGCGGCGCGCGCTGCGCCTACCGACTGGCCCTCGACGCGCCCGACGTGGTCACCCGGCTCGCCGTGCTGGACGTCGTGCCCGCCAGCGACGTCTACGACCGCGCTGACGCCGCGTTCAGCCTCTCCTACTGGGTCTGGTCCTTCCTCGCCGCGCCCGAGCCGGTGCCCGAACAGTTCATCGGCGCGGCACCGGCCGTCCTCGCCGACTTCATGCTCGACACCTGGCCCGAGGTGACCGACGTGTTCCCGGCCGAGGTGCGCGCCGCGTACCTCCGCCAGTTCAGCGACCCCGCCACCGTCCACGCGATCTGCGAGGAGTTCCGCGCCACCCCGACGCTGGACTACCAGCACGACCAGGCGGACCGCCGGGACAACCGGAAGATCCGGTGCCCGATGCTGTTCCTCTGGAGCCAACGGGGTCAGGTCGCGCGGCTCTACGACGACCCGCTGGCGATCTGGCGGGAGTGGTCCGACGACGTTCGCGGCGGCCCGGTCCCGGTCGGACACTTCATCCCGGAGGAGGCGCCCGAGGAGACGGCACGGCAGCTCCTGGATTTTCTGAGCTAGCGCGCACGGCTGGCGACCCGGGCTTGTCGGCGGCGCCCGCCCCGCCCGGCGTGATCGCCAGCAGGGAGCCGTCCGTGCCCACGGTGAGGTCCCAGTGCGTCCGCGCCGGCAGGTCGGCCGGTGTCCGTCCAGCTCTTCGCGCCATCGGAGATCAGATCGCCGTCGGACACCGTCACCTCCCCTCGTCACCACTCCCACGAACGGGCTGGACGGAAGGTTCCGGTGGCCGGCCAGAATATGTCGACAGCTGATATCCGGTCGGGCGGGAGGGCCCCGCGGGCGCGGTCGCGGCGCGGCTCTGCACCACGCGGATCGGGTGTTATGCCCGAATAGGGCGCATGGCTGACCTGTACCGCATAGCGTCACGGAGGCGGTAGACCACCGCCGCTCCACCCGCACAGCGGCGGCCGCCCATCGGAAGGGACCCGAGATGAGCCGTGTCGAGACGGTGCTCCTGCCCGAGTTGGACGGGCCGGTGCCGGCGACCCTGCCGAGCGCCCTCGGCCTGCTGAGCCTGGCCCTGGGCGTGGGCGCCCTGGTCGCGCCCGGACCCGTCGCGCGAATGACCGGCGTGGACGACTCGCCGGCCGCGCGAGCGGTGCTCCCGGCCGTCGGCGCACGCGAGTTGGCGAACGCCGCCGGGCTGCTCAGCGGCCGTCGACCGGCCGGCTGGGCGTGGGCGAGGGTGGCCGGCGACGCGGCGGACCTCACACTGCTCGGCCGGGCCCTCGCCGACCGCCACGGTGCCCGTCGCCGCCGGGTCGCGCTGACCACCCTCGCGATCGCCGGCATCAACGCCGTCGTCGTGCTCGCCGCCGTCCGCATCGGGCGGGCGCGACGGGCCCGCGCCCGGGTGATCCGGATGGAGATCGCGGTGACCGTCAACCGTTCGCCCGCCGAGGCGTACCGTTTCTGGCGCGACGTGGAGAACCTGCCCCGGTTCATGGCCCACCTGGAGTCGGTACGCGCCGACGACCTGCGCCGCTCGCACTGGATCGCCCGTGGCCCGGCCGGGCACCGGGTCGAGTGGGACGCCGAGATCATCGACGACCAGCCGAACAAGTCGATCACCTGGCGTTCGCTGCCGGGAACCCGGGTGCCCAACGCCGGGCGGGTCCGGTTCGCGCCCGCACCCGGCGACCGGGGCACCGAGGTCCGCGTCGAGTTGCGCTACGCGCCGCCGGCCGGGGCGCTCGGCCGGGCGGTGGCGAAGCTCTTCGGCGAGGAACCCGAGCAGCAGGTCCGGGACGACCTGCGCCGGTTCAAGCAGGTCTTGGAGACCGGTGAGGTGGTCCGCTCCGAGGGCAGCCCCAGCGGCATCTCCGTTCGCCAACAGGCCATGCAACGCCCCGCCCAGCCGCTGCCGGCGTCCCGCCGCTGACCGCCCGAGCTTTCCGAAGGGGACCGAGAATGAAAGCCACGGCCTGGATGGGCACCGACAGCGTCAAGGTGATCGACGTACCGGATCCGAAGATCATGAACGCCCGGGACGCCATCGTCCGGATCAGCACCACCGCGATCTGCGGCTCCGACCTGCACCTCTACCACGGTTACATCCCGGCCATGCGCAAGGGCGACATCCTCGGCCACGAGTTCATGGGCGAGGTGGTGGAGGTGGGGCCGGAGGTCCGCAACCTCAAACTCGGCGACCGCGTGGTGGTGCCGTTCCCGATCGCCTGCGGGCACTGCTCGTCCTGCCAGCGCGGCCTCTACTCGGTCTGCGAGAACTCCAACCCGAACGCCGGCATCGCCGAGAAGATCATGGGGCACTCGCCGGCCGGCATCTTCGGCTACTCCCACCTGCTCGGCGGCTACGCCGGCGGTCAGGCCGAGTACGCCCGGGTGCCGTTCGCCGACATCGGCCCGGTGAAGGTGCCCGACGAGGTCACCGACGACCAGGCCGTGATGCTGGCCGACGTCTTCCCGACTGGTTACATGGGCGCCGAGATGTGCGACATCAAACCCGGGCAGGTGATCGCGGTCTGGGGCGCCGGTCCGGTCGGGCTGTTCGCGGCGGCCAGCGCCCGGTTGCTCGGCGCCGAGCGGGTGATCGTGATCGACCGGTTCGGGTACCGGCTGCGGCTGGTCGAGGAGCACGTCGGCGCCGAAACGATCAACTACGAGGAAGCCGACGTGCTGGACACGCTCAACGAGATGACCGCCGGCCGGGGGCCCGACGCGTGCATCGACGCGGTCGGTCTGGAGAGCCACCACGGCAACCCCGCCATGTACGCGTACGACCGGGCCAAGCAGGCCACGAGGATCGAGACGGAACGGCCGTTCGCGCTGCGCCAGGCGATCCTGGCCTGCCGCTCCGGAGGGGTGGTCTCGGTCGTCGGGGCGTACGGCGGCTTCATCGACAAGTTTCCGATGGGCGCGTTCATGAACCGGTCACTGATCATGCGGACCGGCCAGTGTCACGTGCAGCGTTACACCCGGCCGCTGCTGGAACGCATCCAACGTGGCGAGATCGACCCGAGCTTCATCGTCAGCCACCGGATGCCGCTGCGCGACGCCCCGAAGGGCTACAAGATCTTCCAAAAGAAGCAGGACGACTGTACGAAGGTGCTGCTCAAGGTCTGACGGGCGGCCGGACTGCCGACGGGGGACGCCGCACGCGCCGCCTGTGGGGCTGATGTCGCAAACGAATCAGCTCCACAGGATCCGACCTCAACCTCCAGCCGGTGACGGTCTCGGCGTCCCGGTTAGCGTGTCCGCCACGGATGGTCTCGGTACATCGATGCGCGTGACAGCCGATCTCACGGTTCGACTACGGCCGGTCGGCGAGGCCGACCTGGCCATGTTCCGGCGGTTCTGCACCGAGCCGGGCCTGATCGGGCTGGACTGGGCCGGTTTTCGCGACGCGGCGGCACCCGCGCGACGGTTCGCCGTCGACGGCTACCTGGGCGACGACGACGGGCGGCTCGTCGTCGAGGTCGAACCGGAACGCGTCGAGGTCGAACCGGAGCGGGCCGCCGCCGGCATCGGCACCCACCCGGAGAACGTGGCCGAGCAGCGGTCACTGGAGAAGGCCGGGTTCCAACTCGACGGCGTCATCCGGGCCTGCGAGTTCCGGGCCGGTCGGTGGCGCGACGGCTACCTCTACAGCCGGCTGCGCGACGATCCGCCGTCCGCGGCGCTCGCCGAAGCCCTGCCCGCTTGACGACCGAACGTCCGGGTCGCTGAGCGACCCCCGTTTGTGACCGGGGACCCGGGGAACTCGCCCGGTTCGTCCGCCGGCAGGCCGCCCGGCCCGTCGAGGGAACGGAGGGAGCGGGTCATGGAGTACGAGCAGATGATCGCCACCGTACGGCGGCGCGCGGCCTCGGGGAGAACGAGGCCGTACGGTCGGTGCAGGCCGTCCTGTCGGTGCTCGGCGAACGGCTCGCCGGGCAGGAGGCGGACCACCTCGCGGCCCGGCTGCCGGAGCGGCTGAACGGGTCCGTCACCCGCAATCCGCAGGGCCGCCGGTGGGACATCGGCGAGTTCCTGAAGAACGTCGGCGACCGGGAGCAGGTCGCGGACGCGGACCAGGTGCGCCAACACGCCCAGGCGGTGCTGCGTACCGTCGCCGAGGCGCTCGATGACGACGAGCGGCACGACCTGCTCGCCCAGTTGCCCGCCGGCATCATCGATCTCTTCGGCGTGCCCACGCCGCGCGGCTGAGCGCCGTCGCGCCGCAACCGCCGCGAAGCAGGTCAGCGGGGCCGGGGTGTCCACAACGGACGGACGAGGCTACGGGATGGGCCACTCGTGCACCGGCCGGTTGCTGTGCATCAGGTCCACGTAGTGCCGGACCACCTCGCGCAGCGCCTCCGGTCGGTCCAGGTGGTCGGCGGACTCCAGCCGGTGCAGCGTCTCCACCTGCCAGCTCGCGCCGTTGCGACCGGTCAGGCAGCGCTGTTCGATGACGCCGAGCAGCCGGTCGCGCTCGGTCGGGTCGAGCCCCCACCGGTCCAGGCCGTGGTGCGCCAACGGCAGCAACCGGCGCAACACCAACTCGGTGACGGGCAGATAGCCGAGACCGGGCCAGAACACCTGCGCGTCGATGCCGTGCCGGGCGCAGCTGGTGAAGTTCTCCTCGGCCGCGCTGAACGACATCTGCGACCACAGTGGTCGTCCGACTCGGCGAGGGCGCGGACCAGCCCGAAGTAGAAGGCGCCGTTGGCGATGGTGTCCAACACCGTCGGGCCGGCGGGCAGCACCCGGTTCTCCACCCGCAGGTGCGGTCGGCCGCGGGAGACGTCGTACACCGGGCGGTTCCACCGGTAGACGGTGCCGTTGTGCAGGCGCAGTTCGGCGAGGTTGGGCACCTCGCCGGCTGCGAGGGCCTGCGTCGGGTCCTCCGGGTCGCAGACCGGCAGCAGCGCCGGGAAGTAGCGCACGTTCTCCTCGAACAGGTCGAACACGTTGGTGATCCAGCGTTCGCCGAACCAGACCCGGGGGCGTACCCCCTGGGCCTTGATCTCTTCCGAGCGGGTGTCGGTGGCCTGCTGGAACAGCGGGATGCGGGTCTCCCGCCACAACTCCCGGCCGAAGAACAGCGGCGAGTTGGCGCCGACCGCGACCTGGATGCCGGCGACCGCCTGGGCGGCGTTCCAGTAGTCGGCGAACTGGGAGGGGCTGACCTGGAGGTGGAACTGGGTGCTGGTGCAGGCGGCCTCCGGGGTGATCGTGTCGGCGGTGACCGCCAACCGCTCCACACCGCTGATGGCGATCGGCAGATCCTCGCCGCGGGCCGCGAAGATCTGCTCGTTGAGCAGCTTGTAGCGGGGGTTGGCCGAGAGCGTCTCGGCGGTCAGGTGCTCGGGGCGCAGCGTCGGCAGGATGCCGATCATGACCATGTGCGCGCCGATCGTCCGGGCCTTCACCTCGGCGGCGTTGAGGCTGGCCCGCACGTACTCCTCGAAGTCGGCCGTGCCGGTGCCGGTCAGCCGGCGCGGCGGCACGTTGATCTCGACGTTGAACTGGCCCAGCTCGGTCTGGAAGCTCGGGTCGGCGATGGCCGCCAGCACGTCGGCGTTGCGCATCGCCGGATTGGACGCCTCGTCGACCAGGTTCAGCTCGATCTCCACGCCGGTCATCGGCCGGTCGACGTCGAACCGGGACTCGCGCAGCATCTCGGCGAAGACATCCAGGCAACGGCGGACCTTGTCGCGATAGCGGGCCCGGTCCTCTCGACTGAAGGTTCGTACGCCGACGTCCTCGCCCATGGTCACCGCCCTGTCACCGCTGGTTCCCCTAACCTCGCACGTGATCGGCGGGCGGGGGAATACCCGATGCTCCTTTCCTACCCAGCTGCCCGCCCCGTTAGCCCAGCCAGCGCCCACCGATAGCATGGCTGCCCGAGAGGTGGTGGCGTGCGGATGCGCGAGAAGGTGACCCGGTTGTTCGTCGCGGCGGCGATCGCCGAGGCCTGCTCCTGGCTGGCTCTGCTGGTCGGCATGCTGGTCAAGTACGGTCCGCCGGACAACGAGCTGGGCGTCAAGATCTTCGGGCCGATCCACGGCGGCCTGTTCATCGCGTACGTCCTGCTGGTGCTGGCGGTGGCCCGGCTGCACCGGTGGAGCCTGCTGGCCACGGTGGTGGCCCTGGCCAGCGGGGTGCCCCCGTTCGCCACCCTGGCCTACGAGCGCTGGGCCCGCCGCCGGGGGATGCTCGGCGTCGACCGGCAGCCGGCCCGCGAGGTCGCCCCGGTCGGCTGAGCCGACGATTCAACCTGGTCGGCTGAGCGACGATCCGCGCGGGCGGCTGGCTGACCGGTCAGGTCAGCGCGGAGCAGGCCGCGATGCCGGCCAGCAGCAGCGCGCCCAGGAACGCCTGCAACAGCAGCGGCGGCCCCAGATGCGACCAGAGCGTCGCGGTACGTGGGGTCAGCAGCTGCCCGGTGGTGAGGTTGACGATCCGCTCGATCCGGGGTGGTAGCTCCGGGTCGCGTTGCGGGCGCACTGTGAGCTGCACCTGGTCCGCCGGGTGCAGGGCGCTCTGCGGCAGGTGACCGTGCAGCTCCACCTCGCAGAGCTGACCGGCGGTGTTGCGCAGCCGTACCGGCGTGACCAGGTATTCCGGGCCCTGCTTCAGCTGCTTCCAGCGTCGACGCGCGCCACCACCGCCGAACGAGAAGAGCGAGCGCAGCAACAGGGCGGGCAGGCTGGCGATCGCCGCCGCGGCGAGCACCGCCACCAGCACCGGCTGACCGACGCGCACCTCCCGGGTGTAGCCGTCGAGCAGCCGGATCAGCCGCCCGGTGACGATTCGCTCCGTCGGGTGCACGATCCGTCGGGTATCGAGTCCGCTGTCCATCTCCACCACCGAGAGTCCGCTTGTGTTCACAGATCGTATCGACGTCCTCGGTTGAACGACGTGAATGAAACCTGGTCACGGGCTCACGCCCACAAGGTGACAACCCAGGCGACCCGGGTAAGCGAGGGGCCGAGCTGGAAAGGGGTCGAGCATGCAGCTGTCCTTCCTGCGCCCGCTCTACGACCGTCCCGGGCCGTGGTGCTCGGTGTACCTGGACGCCTCCGCGGACACCGAGGACGCCCATCCCGCGCTGGACCTGCGCTGGCGTGCCCTGGAGCGTCGCCTCCTGGAACAGGGGGCGGACGAGGCGAGCATCGCCGCGCTGGACCGGGTGATCCGTGGGCACGACCCGATGGTCGGGGACTACGGCCTGGCGGTCTTCGCCAGCCACGGCCGGGTGGCGCTCTCCGAGTACCTGTCCGCGCCGCCACTGCGCGATCTGGCCAGCTACGGGCCGCTGCCGCACGTGATGCCCCTGCTCGCCCAGCGGGGCGAGCAGGTGGCCTGGGTGCGCGTGCTGGCCGACCGTACCGGCGCGGACGCGATCGCGATCAGCGCCGGCGGGGTGCCCCGCAAGGCCCACGTCGTCGGCCGGGAGACGTTCCCGATCCGCAAGCCGCAGCCCGGCGGCTGGTCCCAGGACATCTATCAGAAGGCCGCCATGGAAGCGTGGCACCACAACGCCGGCGACGTCACTGCGGCGACCGTGGAGCTGGCCGAGAAGGTCGGCGCGGAGGTGGTGGTGGTCGCCGGCGACGTGCGGGCCACCGGGATGATCGCCGCCCAGATGCCGGCCCGCTGGCAGGACGCCATGGTGCGGACCGACGCGGGCTCGCGGGCCGCCGGCGCCGACCAGACGATGCTGGACGACCTCACCGTGCAGACCATCGCGGAGATCGCCGACCAGCGGATCAGCACGGCCCTGGACAGGTTCGGGGTGCAGGAGGACGTGGGCGGCGGTCTCGACGCGGTCGTCTCGGCCCTGCAACGCAACCAGGTCGACACGATGATCATCGTGGACGATCCGTCCGCCACCGGCGAGCTGTGGATCGGCGCGGAGCCCACCGAGATCGCCGTCGACCCGGGGCAGCTGGCCGCGATGTCGGTCACCGACCCGCAGCGGGTACGCGCCGACGCGGCGCTGGTCCGGGCGCTCGTCGGCACCGACGCGGACCTGACCGTGCTGGGCCCCGACGAGGCGCCCGACCTCACCGACGGGGTCGGCGCGGTGCTGCGCTACGTCGACCCGAGCACACCGGGGCGCGGCAATGGCTGAGCGTTCGGTGGCCGACGTGGTGGTGCAGCGGCTGCTCGCCTGGCGGGTGCCCCGTGCCTTCGGATACCCGGGTGAGGCGATCGCCCCGCTGGTCGACGCGCTGGACCGGGCCGGCGGCGAACCGGCGTTCATCCCGGCCCGACACGAGGAGACCGCCTCGTTCATGGCCACCGGGCACGCCAAGTTCACCGGCGGCATCGGGGTCTGCCTCGCCACCCAGGGGCCCAGCGCCGTCCAGCTGCTCAACGGCCTCTACGACGCCAAGCTGGACAGCAAGCCGGTGGTCGCGATCGTCGGGGAGGACATCTCCGGGCCGCTCGGCGGCGCGCACCAGGAGATCGGGTTGAGCCGACTCTTCGGCGACGTGTGCAACCAGTTCGTCAGGTACGGCCGCACCCCGCAGGAGGTGGGGGCGCTGCTCGACCAGGCGTTTCGCACGGCGGCGGCGACCCGCAGCCCGACCTGTGTCGTGCTGCCCCGGCAGTTGCAGGAAGCCCTGGTACCCGAGCCGCAGACGTACGCCGCCGGGGTGATCACGGCGACCCCCGGCGAGCCGCTGGCCCGGGTGCTGCCGCACGAGGTGGACCTCGACGCCGCCGCGCAGCTGCTCACCGGCGGCCAGCGGGTGGCGATCCTGGTCGGCCAGGGTGGCCGGGACGCGGCCCCCGAGATCATCGAGGTGGCCGACCGACTCGGCGCCGGGGTGGCCACCTCGCTGCTGGGCAAGCCGGTGCTCGACGAGCGGTTGCCGTTCCACACCGGGGTGCTCGGCGAGGTCGGCACCCCGGCGGCGGCCGAGTTGATGGGCGGCTGCGACACCCTGCTCATGGTCGGCACCAACGACCCGTGGACCGACTACTTCCCGATGCCCGAGCAGGCCCGCACGGTGCAGATCGACATCGACGGCCGCCGGATCGGCACCCGCTACCCGGCGGACGTGCCGCTGGTCGGCGACGCCGCCGAGACGCTGCGGGCGCTGCTGACCCGGATGCGCGGTCGACCCGAGCAGCGGTGGCGGGCCACCGTGGAGAGCTCGGTGGACCGGTGGCGGTCGGTCGCCGCGGACCGGGCCGCCGCCGCGGCCGATCCGGTCAACCCGCAGTTCGTCCTCCAGGAGCTGTCCGCCCGCATGCCGGAGACCGGCGCGGTCGCGGTCGACGTCGGCTCGGTCCTCTACTGGTACGCCCGACATCTCGTCCTGCCGCCCGGGGTCGAGGCGCAGCTGTGCGGCACCCTCGGCTCGATGGGCTGTGCGCTGCCCTACGCGGTGGCCGCGAAGCTCGCCGCCCCCGACCAGCCGGTGGTCGCGCTGGTCGGGGACGGGGCGATGCAGCTCAACGGCCTCGCCGAGCTGATCACCGTGGCGCATCTCTGGCAGCGGTGGCGGGATCCCCGGCTGGTGGTGCTGGTGCTCAACAACCGGGACCAGAACGGCATGGGCGGCGGGCGGGAGCCGTCGTCCGATCCGGCCCACCGCCGCCCCGACGTGCCGTACGCCGGTTGGGCGCGGCTGCTCGGGCTGCACGGGGTGCGGGTGGACCGCCCGGAACTGGTCGGCGCGGCCTGGGACGAGGCGTTGGCCGCGGACCGCCCGTGCGTACTGGAGGCGGTCGTCGACCCGGCGGTGCCGCTGGCGCCGCCGGAGCCCGCGTTCGCCGACCTGCGCGGCCTGTACGCCGACGGTGCCCCGGCGCGGAAGGTCCGGGAGCAGGTGGAGCTCACCGCGACCGCCCAAGATCTCGTTTAGCTGCCCCGGACCAGGGCATCAGTAGCGGCCCGACAGACGCTGGAGGTCCCATGTCCGAGCCCGCTGACCGCCGCTACGGTCCGGCGACCCTGCCCGGGGCGCGCGGCCCGCTCTCCGCGGCGGTCGTCGAGGCGCTGCGACTCCCGCCGCACGACCTGCCGGCCGGTCTCGGTGCCGACGTCGACCCGGCGGACCCGATCCTGGACGAGGACCTCCAGCTCACCCTGTTCCTCTGCTACGAGCTGCACTACCGGGGCTGGTCGGGGGTCGACGAGTCGTGGGAGTGGCAGCCGACACTGCTCGCCCTGCGCGCCCACTGCGAACGGGTCTTCGAGGCGGCGCTGCGCCGGCTGGTCGGGTCGCCGTCGGTGCCCGCCGCCGGGGTCGCGGCCGGGCTCTCCGATCTGGTCGCGGCCGACAACGGGCCGTCGCTGGCCGGGACGCTGCACCGGCACGCCGACCTCACCCAGTTCCGCGAGTTCGTCGCCCACCGCTCCGTCTACCACCTGCGCGAGGCGGACCCGCACAGCTGGGCGCTGCCCCGCCTCGGTGGCCCGGCCAAGGCCGCGCTGGTGGAGATCCAGACCGACGAGTACGGCAACGGCCGGCTGGAGCGGATGCACGCCGAGCTGTTCCGGTGCACCCTCGACCGGCTGGGGCTGGACACCGGGTACGCCGCCCACCTCGACACGGTCCCGGCGGTGACGTTGGCGACCAACAACCTGATGTCGCTGTTCGGGCTGCACCGGCGGCTGCGCGGCGCGCTGCTCGGGCACCTCGCCGCGTTCGAGATGACCTCCTCACTGCCGAACCGCCGCTACGGCAACGGGCTGCGCCGGCTCGGCTTCGACGAGGTGGCCACCCGCTTCTACGACGAGCACGTGGAGGCCGACGCGGTGCACGAGCAGATCGCCGCCCACGACATGTGCGCCGGGCTGGTCCGCGTCGAACCACGCCTCGCCCCCGATGTGCTCTTCGGCGCGGCGGCCGGGCTTGCGGTGGACCGGCTGTTCGCCGCGCACCTGCTGGAGAGCTGGGCCGCCGGCCGCAGTTCGCTGCGGGCGCCCGTCCCGCCGGCCCTGCCGCCGACCGTCTCGCTGGTCGGGTCGGCCGCCGCGTGACCGGCGCGACGCGGGTCAGCCCTCGCGGGTGGTACCCGCGCGGAAGTCGATCGCCTTGTGGGTGCCGTCGCAGAACGGCTTGAGCGCCGACTTGCCGCACCGGCACAACGCCACAGTGCCCCGGCGGGCGTCGATCCGCTCGCGTCCGGGGTGACCAACGCGAAGTCGCCACGGACCAGCAGTGGTCCGTCCTCGTACGGGGTGATCGTGGCGGCGGCTGGCTCGCTGGTCTGGTCGGTGCCCATGGCCCCGGAAGTGCCCGCCCTGGCCGCACCGAAACCCGAGCGACCGAACGCCGTTGATGCCCGGCGCACCCCGCTGACCAGCGGAATGTACCGCCGGGCGGGTGATGCCCCGTTTGAACCCCATCGGGACGGGAAGCCGGGCCGCGTGGTGAGCGAACGAGGCAAGGTGGGGCCGGTGCACAAGGTGCACAAGGGGCTCACGGCTGACGGCGCCGGTCTGGCCGGCGACCGGGTCGTGGCCGCGGGCAGCGCCGCCCGGGTGCTGGTCGCCGCCACCGCCCGGGCGCTGCGCGGCGTGGACTGCGCCGACCTGGGGCACACCGGGCCGACGTCGCGGTTTCCCGGCGCCCCCGAGCCGGTCCGCCGCGCCGCGGTCACCCGCGCCGCCGGTCGGGTCGCTCTCACCGTGGCGCAGGTCGACGAGGTGGACGCCGCCCGGGTGGCCCGCTGGTTCGTCGACCAGTACCCCCGCCGGCGCTACCCGGCGGTGCTGATCGGGTCGCCGCACGGCGCGGTGGCCCACCTCGCGGTGGCCCTCGGCGTGCCGTGGCTGCCGGCCGGCTTCGAGATGACCGCGCACTGGTCCGACGGAGGGGTGGACCGCCCGGCGGACGCCCTGGAGCACGGGGCGGCGCTCGCCGCCCGGATGCTGGCCGGCAACGCCGACCTGCACCTGCGTCAGGTGCACTGCCCGGCCAGCCGGGGCCCACTGACCGGGGCGACCGTGGCGCTGGCCGCCGCGTGGCGGGCTCTCCCGGCGGCGTACGCGCGGTTTCTGGCCGACCGGCTGGCCCCGGGCGCCCCGGTGCTGCTGGTCCGCGACGCGCGCACCTGGCCGGTGCTGGAGCGCGGGCCGGGGCACAGTTTCCAGGTCGGCTGCCCGGCCAGCGGGCTGGACCCGGTCGACTTCCACCCGGACAGCCACGCCCTGCGTCAGGTGCTGCGCTCGGTGGGTGGCGACGCGACCCGGTGGGAGCCGCCGGAGATGTCCGTACCGTCCGGTAACGCCGAACACGACGTCGACCCGGGCTTCGAGGTGGCCGCGCGGGACTGGTCCGCTCGACACCAGCACCCGCTGCACCGGGTGCTGGTGCCCCGGCCGGCGGCCCTGAGCGCGGCCGTGGCCGACCTGTACCGGCGGTGGCTGCGTGGCGCCGGCAAGACCGGCGACCGGTTGGTGGTGGAGTGCGGCCGGCTGCTCGATCCGTGGCAGGTGGTGCGGGCGGGGCTGGTGCCGTACTGGTGTGAGAACGCCACCCGGCGCAGCGTCGACGAGGCCGAGTGGTGGCTCGCCGGCAGTGAGGGGTTCAGCTCGGTGGACGTGCTGCCCGAGCCGCCCGGGGTGCGCTCGCCGGCCCTGGCCGGCCTGCCGCAGTGGTTGGCCGTGGCCGGGTTCGGGCGGCGGCGCCGGGCGTTGGACCGGACCACCGCCCGGGGTTACCCGGTCACTTCCGTGCCCACCCGCCGGGCCACCGAGGTTCTGCGCGCCCAGCCGTACGACCTGCCCGCGCCGCCCCCTCTGGGGGCCGCCGAGGCCCTCGCGGTGCTCCGCGACAGCGGCGGCCACCAGGGGTTGTTGGTCTCCTGAGACGGAGGACGCCGAAACATCCTCGCGAACCCGGGGTCCCGTGATTGAGTACCTACGGAGCGGGAACATCGCTGGCTGCGACAGCCTGATTGCGCTGCGTAGAGGCGGTGTCGCCCGCTGGCATCCCAGTCACTGACCCATTTTCCGGCCCGGTGCGTGGCCCGACCACGCGCACGACCGGTTTCCCGATCCGGGCGGGGGACCTTCCTGAGGGAGGCGCGGATGTTCGGACAGACCGGCACGAGCACGACCACACCACCACCGACCGACCGGGGTCTGGAGGATCTCGACGCGGCGGCACTGGCGTACGCGGCCCGGATCGCCGGACTGCCGCCGGAGCGTCGCGGGGAGGCCCGGGAGGACCTGGTGCGCTTCGCGCTGCCGTTCGCCGGGCGGCTCGCCCGTCGGTACCGGGGGCGCGGCGAGCCGCTGGAGGACCTGGAGCAGGTGGCCCGGTTGGGGCTGGTCAACGCGGTCGACCGCTATGACCCGGAACGGGGTTCGTTCACCGCGTACGCCGCGATCACCATCGTCGGCGAGATCAAACGGCACTTCCGGGACCGTACCTGGGGCGTCCACGTGCCCCGCCGGTTGCGGGACCTGATCCTGGAGGTGGGGCAGGCCACCGCCGCGCTGACCAGTGAGCTGTCCCGGGCCCCGACGGTGGCCGAGTTGTCGGCCCGACTGGAGACCCCGGAGGAGGAGATCCTCGCCGCGCTGGAGTCGGCGGCCGGCTACAGCCCGGCCTCCCTCAACGCCCCGGTGGGCGGGGAGAGCTCCGCCGAGTTCGGGGACCTGGTCGGCGAGTCGGACAACGCCCTGGAGTCGGTCGACGACCGGGTCACGGTGAGCGGTCTGCTGCACCGACTGCCCTGGCGTGAGCGGCGGATCCTGGCGATGCGCTTCTACGGCAACCAGACCCAGGCGGAGATCGCCGCCCGGTTCGGCATCTCGCAGATGCACGTGTCCCGGCTGCTGTCGCGGGCACTCACCTGGCTGCGTCAGGCGATGCTCGCCGACGCGCCGCCGCCCTGGCAGAACGGCGCCGCCGAGCCCGACCCGGGCAAGACCCGGATCTCGGTCAAGCAGAACGGCGACTCGGTGGTGGTCGAGGTGGGCGGCGAGATCGACCGCGACGGCGCGGACCAGCTGCGCCGGGCCATGCTGGAGGCGGTCACCGGCCAACCCAGCGAGGTGGTCGTCGACCTGGTCGGCGCGGGAGGCTTCGACGCCGGTGGTATCGCCGCGCTGATGGCCGGTCGGGACGCGGCGGAGCGGACCGGGGTGCCGCTGCGGCTGACCCGGGTCCAGCCCGCGGTGCGCCGCTCGCTCACCGCCGCCGGCCTGGCGCCGGCCCGGGACTGACCGCAGACGAACAGCGGAAGGGCCGACACCCGCGAGGTGTCGGCCCTTCCGCGGGTACCCCTGTCAGTGCTCTTCGGGGTTGCCGTCGCTGTGCGGGTGCCGCCAGCGTTCGTGCGGCTTCGGGGCGTCCTCGGCGTCCTCCGGCGGGTCGCTCTGCTCGAAGCTCGGCCGGCGGACGCCCTCGGGCTCCGGCACGTCCACCGGCCGGGCGCCGGAGCGCGGCGCGGGCTGGTAGTCGGTCGCGTCGCGGGCGCCGTGCGCGCCCTCGGCGGACGGCGACTCCGGGACGTGGTGCTCCATCCGCAGTTCGTCGGCGAACTGCTGCGGCGGCTTGGTGGTGCGTTGCGGCAGGTCGCGGCCCAGGTCGGCGACGAGCGGGCCGTACTTCAGGTCGAAGGCGGGCCGCTCGGAGCGGATCCGGGGCATCCGGTCGAAGTTGCGCAGCGGCGGCGGGCAGCTGGTGGCCCATTCGAGGGAGTTGCCGAAGCCCCACGGGTCGTCCACTGTCACCATCGCCCCGTACCGCCAGGACTTCCAGGCGTTGAAGATGAAGAAGAGGGTGGACAGGCCGAGGATGAAGGCGAAGATGCTGGAGATCGTGTTCAGCGTGGTGAAACCGTCGGTGGGCAGGTAGTCGGCGTACCGGCGGGGCATGCCCTCGCTGCCCAGCCAGTGGTGCACCAGGAAGGTGCCGTGGAAGCCGATGAACATGGTCCAGAAGTGCGCCTTGCCGAGCCGTTCGTCGAGCAGCCGCCCGGTCATCTTCGGCCACCAGAAGTAGTAGCCGCCGAAGAGGGCGAAGACCACGGTGCCGAACACCACGTAGTGGAAGTGCGCCACCACGAAGTAGGTGTCGTGGGTGTGGAAGTCGACCGGCGGGCTGGCCAGCAGCACCCCGGTGAGACCGCCGAGCAGGAAGGTGACCAGGAAGCCGATGGCGAAGAGCATCGGCGTCTCGAAGGTGATCTGTCCCTTCCACATGGTGCCGATCCAGTTGAAGAACTTCACCCCGGTCGGCACCGCGATCAGGTAGCTGAGGATGCTGAAGAACGGCAGCAGCACCTGGCCGGTGGCGAACATGTGGTGCGCCCAGACCGTCATGGACAGCACCGTGATGCCGATGGTGGCCAGCACGATCCCGGTGTAGCCGAAGAGCGGTTTGCGGGCGAAGACCGGGATGATCTCGGTGATGATGCCGAAGAACGGCAACGCGATGATGTACACCTCGGGGTGGCCGAAGAACCAGAACAGGTGCTGCCAGAGCATCGGGCCGCCGGTGGCCGGGTCGTACACGTGCGCGTTGAGCAACCGGTCGGCCGACAGTGCCAGCAGCGCGGCGGCCAGCAGCGGAAAGACGAGGATCACCAGCACGCTGGTGAAGAGCATGTTCCAGGTGAAGATCGGCATCCGGAACATGGTCATCCCGGGCGCCCGCAGGGTGAGGATCGTGGTGATCAGGTTGACCGCGCCGAGGATGGTGCCCAGCCCGGAGACGACCAGACCGATGACCCACATGTTCGCGCCCACGCCGGGGGAGTGCTCGTAGCTGCTCAGCGGGCTGTACGCGGTCCAGCCGAAGTCCGCCGAGCCGCCCGGGACGAGGAACCCGCCGACCACCATCAGCCCGCCGAACAGGTACAGCCAGTAGGCGAGCGCGTTGAGGCGGGGGAACGACACATCCGGGGCGCCGATCTGGATCGGCACGATGAAGTTGCCGAACCCGAACGCGGCAGGCGTGGCGAACAGCAGCAGCATCACCGCGCCGTGCGAGGTGAAGAGCTGGTTGTACTGCTCGGAGGAGAGGAACTGCAGGCCCGGGCGGGCCAGCTCGGCCCGGATCAGCATCGCCTCCAGGCCGGCCAGCAGGAAGAACCCGAACGAGGTCAGCAGATACAGCAGGCCGATCTGCTTGTGGTCGGTCGTGGCGAGGAACTTGATCAACGTGTTGCCGGGGACCGGTGTGCGTACCGGTCCCGGGAAGCCCCCGAAGCGGGCCGGTGCCAGAATCGCCGGACCCCGATCGCGACCGGGTTCCGTGGTTACCCGCTTGGGCATGGTTGCTCACCCCGTCGTGACGGCAAAAGGACGGGCGTGCCTACCCGACCCTCGCACCATGTAACCAGGCGAGAGCGGTAATTTCGGGCAGATCGCTGGTACCGGGAGGGAGTGCCCCGAAGCTCAGGTTGCCGGCAGCATCGCCCAGACCGCCTTGCCCCGACCCGCCGGGACGGTGCCCCACCGCTGGGCCAGCTCCCGGACCAGCATCAGCCCCCGCCCACCCTCGGCGTGCAGGTCCGCCCCGCCCTCCCGGGCCTGGTCGCTGCTGCCGTCCACCACCGCGAGGTGCAGGTACGGCCGGCGCAGCGTCACCGTCACCTGCATCGGGGTGCCGGCGTGCCGCACCACGTTGCCGACCAGCTCGCTGAGCACCAACGCGGCCGGTCCGGACGCGTCGGGCAGGTTCCACCGCGCACACGCGTCGGTGACCAACTCGCGGGCGCGCCGGCAGGCCTCGGCCACCGGCTCCAGCCGGGCCCGCATCCGCACCGCCGACATCGTTCCGGCCAGCCGGGTCGCCTCCGCGCAGTCTGCGGACACCGGAACCACCCGGCAGGTGGTCGACTCGGCCAGCCACCGCTCCGCGACCGGCGACGGGGCGCAGAGCAGCACCGGCACCGCCGGCCACTCCTCGGCCCGGCGGGCGGTCGCGGCGAAGACGGAGAGCGCGAGCCGGTCCTGCACGCTCACCCCGGCCAGGTCGACCACCAGCGCCTCCGGCTGATCGACGAGCGCGTCGTTGAGCGCCTGATGCACCGAGCGCATGGTGCCGAGGTGCAGTGCGCCGGTGAGCCGGACGACCGCCACCGGTGCCGTGGTGCGCACCTCGCAGGTGATCCCGCTCGACATCGGCGCCTCAATTCGCTGCTGGGTCGGGATCCGCCAACTACCCGGGGTCGAGCCCGACCAAACCCAAACGCCGCCGGGGCGAGCCGGATCACGGCCCGGGTCGCAGGTCAGCGGCGTGCTCGCCCGGTCAGCACACCCAACGCGATCATGCCGACACCGAGGCCCAGGTGCAGCCAGTCGTCGGCGTCGTTGACCGGCAGCACGTTCGCCCCGGTGTCGTGGTCCACCGCCAGCCCATAGAGCCAGAGCACCAGATAGACGGCGCCGCCGCCGATCAGGAACGCCCGGGCGCCGGTGACCGTGCGGGCCAACACCAGCCCCGCCACCCCGAACGCCAGGTGCACCAGATTGTGCAGCACCGACACCTGGAAGACACCGAACAGGTACGCGCCCGAGCCGTGGCCGGCGAAGCGCAGACCGTCCACGCCGCTGGTGATCCCCGGCACGAAACCGAGCGCGCCGACCAGCAGGAACAGCACCCCCACCGAGGCGGCCGCCCGCCGGAGCGGCGGCTTGCCGTCGGCCGGATTGGCCCGGGCCCGGGAGTGCGCCATCGGTCCGACCATCACCGGCTCCTCGTCGCGCGGCGGGCATGAGCGTTGCCGGCTACCCGCTGCCGAAGCCGACAAACCACCCCCCGCGGAGGAGCCGTGCCCCACCGCCGCGCCGGGCCGACGGGTCAGGCCGGTAGCAGCCTCGGCACGCTGGCCAGCTGACGGACCCGCTCGTACAGCTCGACGTAGCGCTCGGCCATCACCGCCGGGGTGAAGCGCTGCGCGGCCACCCGCCGGCACTCGTCCGGGTCGAGCAGCTCGGCGGCGAGGAGCAGGTCGCCCAGCTCCTCCTCGTCGGCGGTGAGCAGCCCGGTACGGCCGTGCTCAATCAACTCCGGCAGGCAGCCCCGGGCGGTGGCTACCACCGGCGTACCCAGGGCCAGCGACTCGACCACCGCCGTGCCGCCGGGCTCCTCCCAGCGCAGCGGGAACAGCGACGCCCGGGCGCTGGCGAGCAGGTCGTCGCGCTCCTGCCCGGCCACGGTGCCGACCCAGCGGACCAGGTCACCGTCGACGTGCGGCGCCACCTCGTCGAGGAAGAACCGCACGTCCGGGTTCTGCCGGGCCTCGTCGCCGGCCGCCACGAGATCGGCCGGCCGGTGGTACGGGCCGACCGGTCCGGCCAGCACCAGCGGGAGACCGACCCGATGCGCGAGCCGGGCGCCCACGTCCTGCCCCTTGCCGGGGTTGATCCGGCCCAGGATGAGCAGGTGCTCGCCCTTCTCCGGTCGGGGCCGGCGGTCGGCGTCGACGGCGAGCGGCGTGGACAGGTGCACGTGACCCACCGAGTGCTCCCGCAACGCCAACGGAGCGCGGGCCAGCTGCGACGCGGAGACGCCGTTGACCCGAACCCGGTCACCGCCGTCCAGGCCGCCGTAGAGCGCCGGGTGCTTGGCCAGGTCCCAGTGCAGGGTGTGCAGGGTCGGCGGGCCGGCCGGCCCCATCGCGGCGAGGGTGGCCAGCCCGACCGCCTCGACATGGTCGTGCACCAGGTCGATGTCGTCGCGGGAGTGCAGCTCACGGACCACCCCGGCGAGGTGCGCCTGAGCGATCCCGCAGACCTGGTTGTACGGCCGCTGCAACGCGGCGAACTGCCCGTCGGCGAAGACCGACACCCGCTCGTCCACCGGCAGGGTGCTGCTGCCCACCGAGGCGAGCACCACCCGCACGCCGAGCCGCCGCAGCTCCGGCACCAGCGTGGCGATCACGTTCTCGATACCGCCGTACCCGGGTGGCGGCACGGACAGCCACGGGCCGGCGTTCATCAGCACGGTGAGGCTCATCAGGCCCGTCCCTTCCAGCCGTTCACGCGGCGGCCACCCGCCGACGGGGCACCCGGTGGCGCAACTCGGCCAGCGGCGGGCGCTCCTCAATGGACACGTCGCTGACCACGATCTCGCGGTCGAGGTTCGGCAGGGTGTCCGAGCCGCCGCGCCGGAACTGGGTCAGCAACGCCTCCGGCGCCAAACCGGCGGTGGCCCAACCGCGTCGCTGCAACCGCGACCAGGCGGTCAACATGATCTGCGCGGACATCCGACCGAGGGCCGCCGTGTCCTGGTGCCGGTGCTTGCGCTCACCGAGGTCGACCTGCGCCATCGCGTCCAACCCGACCAGGTCGAGCAGGTCGATCATCATGGCCGTCTCCACCCCGTACCCGGAGACGAACGGCACCTGGGCCAGCACGTCGCGACGGCCCGCGTACTCGCCGGCGAGCGGCTGCACGAAACCGGCCAGCTCGGGCCAGAAAAGGTTGAGCAGCGGACGGGCCATCAACTCGGTCACCCGGCCCCCGCCGTCCTGCTCCACAGTGGCGGAGCCGACCAGGGGCCGTGGTAGAAGCCCTTCACGAAGTCGACCGACGGGTCGGTCAGCAGCGGGCCGAGCAGCCCGCTCACGAAGTGCGGCCGAAACTCCCGCAGGTCGGCGTCGATGAACGCCACCACGTCCCCCTCGGCGGCGGCCAGACCCGCCCAGAGCGCGTCGCCCTTGCCGGTCAGCCGGGGCAGCCCCCGGGTCATCGCGTCCTGGCTGACCACCTCCGCGCCAGCGGCGCGGGCCACCTGCGCGGTCCGGTCGGTCGAGCGGGAATCCACCACGATCAGCTCGTCGACCAGGGCGACCCGATCCATCAGGTGCTCCCGGATGGTCGACACGATCGCGCCGACGGTGGCCTCCTCGTTGCGCGCGGGCAGCACCACGCTGACCCGGCTGTCGCCCTTGGCCCGCACCAGTCGACGCGTCGGCCAGTCCGCCGCCGACGTCGTCCGGTACGTGGCCCACGCCTCCACCACCGGTGACACGCTTGATGTCGTATCCCGCACGGGCACTCCTCCATTCGTGCGTGGAAAACCGAGTTTGGTTGTTCCCAGTCGCCGTCACGCGCTAACCGCATTCTCGGCAACAGCTTGATCACACTGGTGACGACAATGCGTTCCCGGTGGATGAACGTTTGATTGCGCACAGCCCAGGGGACTGGTCCCACCGCACATGAAAGGTCTTCGAAGGGGTGTCGGATGCGGAAATGCCGGGTGGGGCTCGTCGGAGCCGGCGGAGTGGCACAGCGGCATGCGCGGGTGCTCGCCGGGTTCGACGACGTGGAGCTGGTCGGGGTCACCGACGTCGCGCCGCAGGCGGCGTCCGCGCTGGCCGCGCAGCACGGCGGGCGGGCCCGCGCCGACGTCGCCGAACTGCTGGCCACCGACCCGGACGCGGTCTACGTCTGCGTGCCACCGTTCGCGCACGGCCCCACCGAGGAGGCGGTCATCGACGCCGGGGTGCCGATGTTCGTGGAGAAACCCGTCGCTGTGGACCTGGGCACCGCCGAGCGGATCGCCGACCTGGTCGCGCGGCGCGGGCTGCGCACCGCCGTCGGGCACCATTGGCGCTACTCCAGCCTGCTCGACGAGGCCCGCGCCCTGCTCGCCGACCGTCCGGTGCGGATGGTCAGCGGCGCCTGGCTGGACAAGGTGCCACCGGTGGCCTGGTGGTCGCGGCGCGACCGCTCCGGCGGACCGGTGGTCGAGCAGGCCGCCCACGTGCTCGACCTGATCCGCGTGCTGGCCGGCGAGGTGACCGAGGTGACCGCGTACGGCAACGGCACCCCGCCGCCGGTCGACGGCGCGGACATCGACTCGGTCACCACCGCCGCGCTGCGCTTCGCCGACGGCGCGGTCGGCACGCTCAGCGCGGCCTGCGTGCTGGGCTGGAAGCACCGTGCCGGCCTGGAGGTCCTCGCCGACGGGCTGGCCCTCTCGATCACCGAGGACGGGCTGTCGATCCGCGACGCCGACGGCGAACGACACGTCCCCGCCGACCCGGACGCCGCCCGGGTGGCGGTGGACCGCGCCTTCATCAACGCCGTCCGGGGCATTGGCGACGACATTCGCGTCCCGTACGCCGAAGCGCTGGCCACCCAGCGGCTGGCCCTCGCGGTGGCCGACTCGGCCCGCACCGGCGCGACCGTGCGGCTCGCCGCCCCGACCGCGCCGACGGTGCTCAGCACGGGGGTGACAGTCGATGCCTGACAAGGTGGTGGTGGTCACCGGCCCCGGCCGGGTCGACCTGGTGGAGCAGGACGCCGCGCCGCTGCGCCCCGGCACCTTTCGGGTCGAGACGCTGTTCAGCGGCGTCTCCGCCGGCACCGAGCTGAGCTATGTCAAGGGCACGAACCCCTACCTGAACGTGACCTGGAACGCCGACCTCGGGCTGTTCCAGCCGGGCGCGGCGAGCACGCCGTACCCGGTGCGCAAGCTCGGCTACATGCAGGTCGGTCGGGTGGTGGAGAGCGACACCCCGGCGGTCGCGGTGGGCACGGTCGGCGCGATGACCTACGGGCACCGCACCGGCTGGCTGGCCGACCCGGTGGCCGAACGGTTCGTGGCGCTCCCCGACGACCTGGACCCGCTGCTCGGCATCTACGTCGCGCACATGGGCCCGATCTGTGCCAACGGCCTGCTGCACGCCGCCGCCGACCTGCACGGCACCGACGTCCGCGCGCTCGGCGACGGGGTACGCGGCCGACGGGTCGCCGTGGTCGGCGCCGGTGTGGTGGCCCTGCTGACGGCGCTGCTCGCCCGACGCCACGGCGCCGCGTCGGTGGTGGTCCTCGATCCCACCCCGCACCGCCGCCAGGTCGCCGAGGCGCTCGGCCTGGAAACCCTCGACCCGGACGCGGACGACCCAGCGGTGGTGCTCAAGACCCGGTGGGCGCACACCGCCGGCGACCGGGGCGCCGACGTGGTGTTCCAGTGCCGGGGGCAGGCCTGGGCGCTGCACCTCGCCCTGCGCCTGCTGCGGCCCCAGGGCACCGTCATCGACCTCGCCTTCTACCAGGGTGGCGCGGACGCGGTCCGGCTCGGTGAGGAGTTCCACCACAACGGGCTGTCGCTCCGCTGCGCGCAGATCGGTCGGGTGCCGCGCGGGCTCGCCCCCACCTGGGACCGCGAGCGGCTCTCCGCCGAGACCATCGACCTGCTCCGTGGGTACGGGGATGTGATCCGCAAGCACCTCGTCTCGGCGATGGTGCCGTTCGACCAGGCACCCACAGTGCTCACCGAGCTGGCCGACCGTCGCCGCCAGGAGCTGCAGGTGGTGCTCACCGGCTGACCGCCTCCGCCGGGTGCCCGGGCCGGCTACCGTTCCCGGCATGAGCACCCCGAAGGACCGGCCGGTCGGCCTGGCCGCGCTGCTGCCGTACCTGCGGGAGCACCGCGGCACCCTGGTCGTGGTGGGCGCGCTGTCGCTGGTCGGCGCGGCGGCGTCGCTGGCGCAGCCGCTGCTCACCCGCACGGTGCTCGACCGGATCGGCGCCGCACACCCGGTGTCCGGGCTGGTGGCGGTGCTGGTGACTCTGGTGGTGCTCGGCGCGGCGATCGGTGGGCTGCGCGACTACCTGCTCCAACGCACCGCCGAAGGGCTGGTGCTGGGCACCCGCCGACGGCTGGCCGGCCACCTGCTGCGGCTGCCCATCGCCGAGTACGACCGCCGCCGCACCGGGGACCTGCTCTCCCGGGTCGGTTCGGACACCACGCTGCTGCGCGCGGTCGTCACCTCCGGGCTGTTCGAGACGGTCACCGGGGCGGTGACGGTGGTCGGCGCCGCCACCGCCATGGTGCTGCTCGACCCGCTGCTGTTCGGGGTCACACTGCTCGGGGTGGTGCTGGGGCTGGGCTTCGCCGCCACCTTCGCCCGCCGGGTCCGGGCGTTGGCCCGCACCGCCCAGGAGCGGATCGGCGAGATGACCTCGGCGGTGGAGCGGGCCCTCTCGGCGGCCCGCACCATCCGGGCCAGCCGCGCCGAGAGCCGGGAGACGGAGACCGTCGCCGGCAGCGCGCGGGAGGCGTACGCGGCGGGGCTGCGGGTGGCCCGGGTGCAGGCGCTGGTCGGCCCGATCGGCTCGGTCACCGTGCAGGGCGCGTTCCTGCTGGTGCTCGGCATCGGCGGGGCACGGGTCGCCGCCGGGGCGATCTCCGTCGGGGACCTGGTGGCGTTCGTCATGTACCTGTTCCTGCTGGCGCTGCCGCTGGGCCAGGTGCTGCGGGCGTACACCCAGTTGCAGTCCGGCCTCGGCGCCCTCCAGCGGATCGAGGAGATCCTGGCCGTGCCCGCCGAGGGCGCGGCGGACCGGCCCGCGCCCCCGGTCACGACGGCGACCCGGCACGGTCCGACCCCCATGATCGAGTTCGATCGGGTGGGTTTCGGCTACCCGGGCGGCGAGCCGGTGCTGCACGAGGTCAGCTTCACGGTGCCCGCCGGCACCCGTACCGCCCTGGTCGGCCCCTCCGGCGCCGGCAAGTCGACACTGCTGGCCCTGGTCGAGCGCTTCTACGAGGTGAGCGCCGGCGCGATCCGGCTGGACGGCACCGACCTGCGCGGCCTGCCCCGCGACGCGCTGCGGGCCCGGCTCGGCTACGTCGAGCAGGAGGCCCCGGTGCTGGCCGGCACGCTGCGGGAGAACCTGCTGATCACCGCCCCGGACACCACCGACGAGCGACTGCGCGAGGTCCTCGACGAGGTCAACCTGGGCCACCTCGCGCAGCGCACCGCGGCCGGCCTGGACGTTCAGGTGGGGGAGGGCGGGGTGCTGCTCTCCGGAGGTGAACGGCAGCGGCTGGCCATCGCCCGGGCGCTGCTCGCCGGCCCGCCGGTGCTGCTGCTCGACGAACCGACAAGCAACCTGGACTCCCGCAACGAGGCGGCGCTGCGCCGCGCCATCGACGCCGTGGCCGCCCGCCGCACCCTGTTGATCGTGGCGCACCGGCTCGCCACCGTGGTCGACGCCGACCAGATCGTCGTCCTCGATGCCGGCCGGGTGGTGGCCGTGGGCACGCACGCCGAACTGACCGACACCGACCCCCTGTACCGGGAACTCGCCAGCCACCAACTGCTGGTCGGCTGACCGCGGTCCGGCCGGTTGGTCGGCCGACGTCGCCTCGCGACGAACTTGCCGGGCGACCGGGCCGCAAACGGCGGCCGGAATCGCGTACCGTTGCCGCTCATGGGTGTGTCGCAACGGTTCAAGAGCAAGTTCCGGCGGTTCCTCCAGCGCCCCGGCTCGACCGTGGATCTCGCTCCGCTGGAGAAGCTGCTGCCGGCGATCGAGGCCCGCGAGGATCAGCTCGCCGCGCTCGACGACGCCGAGCTGACCGAGGCCGCCGGCGTCGCCGCCGGCTACGAGGAGATCTGCGCCGTCGGCCGCGAGGCCGCCCGCCGTGGCCTCGACCAGCGGCCGTACGACGTGCAGCTGCTCGGCGCCATGTCGCTGCTCTCCGGCAAGGTCGCCGAGATGGCCACCGGTGAGGGCAAGACGCTGACCGCCACGATCGCCGCGTACGGGCATGTCCGGCTCGGCAACGGGCCGGTGCACGTGCTCACCATCAACGACTACCTGGCCCGCCGCGACGCCCAGTGGATGGAGCCGGTCTACACCCTGCTCGGTCTCACCGTCGGCTGGGTCAACGAGGCCTCCACCCCGCAGGAGCGGCGCGACGCGTACGCCTGCGACGTCACCTACGTCTCGGTCAGCGAGGCGGGCTTCGACTACCTGCGCGACCAGCTGGTCACCGACGTGGCGGACCGGGTGCAGCCGCCGCTGTCCACCGCCATCGTCGACGAGGCCGACTCGATCATGATCGACGAGGCGCGGGTGCCGATGGTCCTGGCCGGCGCGGTGCCGGGCGAGCAGGACCCGGTGCACGCCGCCGCCGCGCTGGTCCGTGGCCTGCGCAAGGGCAAGCACTACACGGTCGCCGAGGACGGGCGGAGTGTGGCGTTCACCTCCGCCGGCCTGGCCGCCATCGAGGCCAAGCTCGGCATCGACCTGTACGACGAGGAGCACGTCGAGCAGCTCTCCGCTGTCAACGTGGCGCTGCACGCGCACGCCCTGCTGCACCGTGACGTGGACTACATCGTCCGCGACGGCACGGTCGAGCTGGTCGACGAGATGCGCGGCCGGGTGGCCCAGCGCCGCCGCTGGCCGGATGGTCTCCAGGCCGCGGTCGAGGCCAAGGAGGGCCTGGACGCCACCGCCGAGGGCGAGGTGCTGGGCACCATCGCCATGCAGGCCTACATCGCGCTCTACCCGAAGGTCTGCGGGATGACCGCGACCGCGGTGCTCGTCGGCGACCAGCTGCGGGAGTTCTTCAACCTCGAGGTCGCGGTGATCCCGCCCAACACCCCGTGCATCCGGGAGGACGAGCCGGACCGCATCTACGCCACCCGGGCCGAGAAGGACGAGGCGCTGATCGACGAGATTCAGCGCTGGCACGCCAAGGGGCGGCCGGTGCTGGTCGGCACCCTCGACGTCAAGGAGTCCGAAGGGCTGGCCGCCGGACTCAACGCCGCCGGGGTGCCGTGCGTCGTGCTGAACGCCAAGAACGACGACGAAGAGGCCGCGATCATCGCCGAGGCCGGCGCGTACGGCGCGGTGACCGTCTCCACCCAGATGGCCGGCCGGGGCGTCGACATCCGGCTCGGCGGCAGCGACCAGAGCGACCAGGAGCGGGTCGCCGAGCTGGGTGGGCTCTACGTGATCGGCAGCGGCCGGCACGACAGCCGGCGGGTGGACGACCAACTGCGCGGCCGGGCCGGCCGGCAGGGCGACCCGGGTGGTTCGGTCTTCTTCGTCAGCCTGGAGGACGACCTGGTCGTCCGGCACGCCGCCGACTCGGTGCCGGCGTCGCCGCGGATGAACGCCGACGGCCTGGTGACCGACGAGCAGGTCGACTATGCGGTCGAGCACGCCCAGCGGGTCGCCGAGGGCGTCAACCACGAGATCCACCGCAACACCTGGCGCTACAGCGTGGTCATCGAGCAGCAGCGCAAGGCTCTCGCCGCGCGCCGGGAGCGGCTGCTGACCAGCGACGTGGCCGCGGTGATGCTGTTGGAGAAGGAGCCCGAGAAGGCCGGCGAGATGGACGAGGACCTGCTCGCCCGGGCGGCCCGATCCATCGCGCTCTACCACCTGGACCGGCTCTGGGCCGAGCACCTGGCCGAGCTGTCGGAGGTCCGGGAGGGCGTGCACCTGCGCGCGTTGGGCCGGCTCGACCCGCTGGACGAGTTCCACCGGGCCGCGGTGCCGGCGTTCAACAACCTGGTCCCGGAGATCGAGGCCCGCACCATCGCCACCTTCAACGAGACCGAATTCGACGAGGACTGGCAGGCCGACGACGGCACCCTGGTCCGCCCCACCGCCACCTGGACCTACCTGGTGCACGACAACCCGTTCGGGTCCGAGCTCGACCGGCTGATCGCGTCGATCGGGCGACGGCTCAGCGGCGCCTCGCGCTGACGTAGGCGCTCGGGCCCCTACCGCCCTCACCTGCGGCAGGGGCCCCGGTTTACGCCGTTTCGACCCAGGTTTCCCGGGGTAGTAGGGCTGGTCGGTCCAGTCGGGAGAGAGCAGACCATGACACAGGTGACGATGCCCGGCGGGCAGGCGCGACAGGACACGGAGGCCACGAACCCGTGAACCTCGACACGCGGGAACCGGTGGTGCAGACGCTCGGCGTGCTGGAGACAGCCGCGCTGTTACGGGAGCTGACCGCCGGCCTGATCACCCTGACCGACTTTGATGAGGCGCTGCTAGCGCTGGTCCGGGTCACCCGGGACGCGGTGGCCGGGGTCCGGTGGTGCGGCTTCACCGCCCTGCGCGCCGGCGAACCGGCCGGCGTGGCCGCCTCCGACGAGCGACTGGCCGGGCTGGACGACCTTCGGCACGGGCCGGACTCGCCGGCGATGAGCGCGATCCGACGCCGCGAGATGATCCTCGCCGCCGACCTGGCCGGTGAGCGCCGCTGGCCGGCGTGGACGGCCCGCGCCCGCGACCTCGGCGTACGCGGGGTGATCTCGGCACCGGTGGACATCGACGACCAGGTGATCGGCGCGATCAACCTCTACGCCGCCGCGCCGGACGTGCTGACCCCGCAACACCAGCTGATCGCGATGTTGCTCGCCGAACACGCCGGCCTGCTGCTGGCCGCCGTTCGCGACCGTGGCCGCAGCTCACCCTCGCCGGTGAACGGGACGCCTCACTCCTGCACGACGGGATGGTGGACCAGGCCGTCGGCGTGATCATGACCCAGCGCGGTTGCCCGCCGGCCGAGGCCCTCGACGTGCTGCGGACCGCCGCGTCGTCGCTGGACATCCCGCTGCGCGAGGTGGCGGAGCGCCTGGTTCGCACGGTCTCCCGCGAACGCGACAACTGACCACCCACCACCCACCCGACGGCCCGCGCCATGCCGTGCGGTGTCCCTGCTGTGTCGTGCGTGTCGTGCGATGGCCCTGCCGTGCGGTCCGCCCCGTGATCAACTCGGGTTTCTTGAAGTCGGGGTATCTGGGGCCGTGGGATGGCGCGGTTTCCTGGAAGGCGAGTTGATCGAGGCGGGTGGCGGGGTTTCTCGGCTGCGGGATGGCGCGGTTTCCTGGAACCCGAGTTGATCGAGGCGGGCGGTGTCCGTTCGTCCGGTCAGCGGCGAGTCGGGCGGAATCGTTTCGCTGTGACCGGGCTCGGGTAGCACTGTGGTCAGGTGAGCTGCGTGCTACCCGGGGGAGGACCGATGCAGAGCCGGCTGCGGGTGCAGGGGCATCCGATCCAACCGATGCTGGTGACGTTCCCGCTCGGGCTGTTCGTCAGCGCCACCGTCTTCGACCTCACCGACGTCGCCGGCGGGCCGGCGTTCCTGGGTGAGGTCGGCTATTGGACGGGCGTCGCCGCTCTCGTCGCCGCCGCGCTGACCGCGGTGGCCGGCATGGTCGACCTGTGGGACGTGCCCGTCGACCGCACCCGCCGCACCGCGGTCGCCTTCAACCTGGTGAACGCGGTGATGGCCGGCATGTTCCTGCTCAGCTGCCTGGTCCGGGCACACTCCCCGCAGCGCGCGCGTCAGCCGCGATCCTGCTCACCGAAGTGGTCGCGCTGGCCGTCGGCGGGGTCGGCGTGCACCTGGGCGCCCGGCTGATGCGCCAGTTCGACCCCGGCCGCGCCGAGGCCGATGGCCTGGACACGCTCGCCGGCTCCACCGGGAAGATCGCCCGCCCCTGGCCCGGCCGCTGATCTGGTCCGACCCGTCGGTCGGCTGAGCGTGACCCGGCTGCTGGCCTGACCTGGTCGCTCGGCGGGCTCGGGCTCGGGGAGTCAGCGGTAGGGCTGGCCGGTCTATCATCTGCGGATGACCTCGTCTCTGGACGCGCTCCCGAAGATCGGTGCGCCGGCGACCCGAGCCCTGCACGCCGCCGGCTACACCACGCTGCGCCAGCTCGCCGACGTCCCCCGGGCTGACCTGGCCAAACTGCACGGCATGGGGCCGAAGGCGCTCGGCATCCTCCAGGCCGCCCTCGAAGAGCACCAGCTCGGCCTCGGCTGACGACTCGCCCTGCGCAGGGCCGCAGGCGGCCCCAGCAGCGCGCGAGCCGGACGAAGGCGACAGTCCCGGCAGGACACAGGCTCCCGGCAGCGCGAGCGCCCGGCGAGGCGCGCCCTCGCCGGTGCGACCGCGACGACGTGCCCTTCCCCGGCGTGGCGGAGCGTCCGGCCACCGCGCACACCGACCGCGCACACCGACCGCTCACTCCGGCGACGCCGCGCTCCCTTCCGGCGCGGAGCGTGCGCGGGCGGTGCGTTTCCTCCTGGCGCGGGGGAGCGTCCGCGGGCGGCGGCAAATGGGTTGCCGGGCGGGGTCACCGGCCGCCAGGCTGGCCGCCATGAACGCCGAGCGTGACGCCGAGGAACTGATCGCGGAGGCTGTCGCCGCCCCGGTCGACGGGTGGGGGTTCGGCTGGCTGGCCGGCCGGGCCACCGAGGAGCGTCCACCCTGGGGGTACGCCCGGCTGGTCGCGGAGCGGATGGCGCACGTCGGTGCGGCCCTGGACGTGGACACCGGCGGCGGGGAGGTGCTCGCCGAGGTGCCGTCTGCGCCGAAGCTGCTGGCGGCCACCGAGGGCTGGCCGCCGAACGTCGAGGTGGCCCGCCGTACCCTGCGCCGGGTCGGTGCGACGGTGGTGGCAATCGCGCCGGACGGGGCCCTGCCGTTTCGCGACGCCTCCTTCGACCTGGTGGTCAGCCGGCATCCGGTGCGGACCGACTGGGCGGAGACGGCGCGGGTGCTGCGGCCGGGTGGGACGTACCTGTCGCAGCAGATCGGGCCGGGCACCATGCGTGAGCTGAGCGAGGCGATCCTCGGGCCGCTGCCGCCGCCGACCCGGCGGCACCCCGACCAGGCGGTCGCCGCCGCGGAGGCAGCCGGCCTGCGGGTGGTCGACCTGCGCCGGGCCACCCTGCGGGCGACCTTCGCCGACATCGGCGCGGTGGTCTGGTTTCTGCGCAAGGTGATCTGGACGGTGCCGGGGTTCACGGTGGACCGCTACCGCGCGCCACTGCGCGACCTGCACCAGCGCATCGCTGAGCAGGGCCCCTTCGTGGCCCACGCCCAACGCTTCCTGATCGAGGCCACCCGCTAGTTGTGCTGTCCAGGGACGTTGGTCAACCTGGTGATGGGTGGTAGGCCGCCGGTGGCGGTGTGGGGTCGGTGGTGATTGTAGTGATGCAGGAAGGCCGGTA
>NZ_JAEVHL010000014.1 GCF_016803395.1 Micromonospora tarensis
CCGGGCCGTCGCCCACGCCGCACCGCCCATCGCCGGCGGCTGAGCGGCCCGCCCCGCACGCCGGCGGGCGTCCCTACCGCCCGGTCGCGGCGTAGAAGTCGCTCGGATCGTTGGCCAGGGACGCCTTGACGTGCGCGCTCCACTCGTCGGCGAGGACCTCGATCCGGCCGGCTTCGATGCCGTCCAGCGCGCCGCGCACCACGTCGGCGGGATCCATCTTGTCGCCGTCGTAGCCGGCCATCATGTCGGTTCTCAGATCGGAGCGAGTTCCGGGATGCCGTAGTGCTGGTCGAGCACCTGCATGGCGGCGCCCGCGGCGATGACGTCCGCGCCGAGGCTGGAGAGGGCCACTTTCGTGCTGAGCCAGTCCGCGCGCGGCACGTCCGTCTGGACGGCGTCGCCGACGGCCGCGAGATAGGCCTGCGGGTGCCGGAGGAGGTCGGCGCCGGCCAGCACCACGTGGGCGAGGTCGAGGGTCTGGAGCAGGTTGACGACGCCCACCGCCACGACGCGGGCGGCGCGGGCCAGCTCCCCGGCCTCGGCGGCGTGGTGGTGCACGATCTCCAGGCATCCGTGGCGACCGCAGACGCAGCGGGGCCCGTCCAGGTCGACGACCGTGTGGCCGAATTCGCCCGCGTTGGTGTGCGCGCCCCGGTGGGCAGTGCCGCCCAGCCAGAAGCCCGCCCCGATGCCGGACTCGACCATGATGAGCGCCGCGTCACCGAACGTCGCGCCGTACCGCCAGGCCTCGGCGGTGATCCCCGCGGTGACGTCCTTGTCGAGGTGCACGGGCAGGCCCAGGTGCTGCTCGGCGACCTCGCGCAGCGGCACGTCGTGCCAGTGCCGTAGGCCGTGGGCGTCCCGGACCAGGCCGTGGGCGTGGTCCAGCGGGCCGATCATGCCGATGCCCAGCCCGGTGAGCCGGCCGCGCAGCTCGCCGATGCCGGTCAGCGCGCCGATCCCGGCGGTCAGGGCGTCGAGAAGCTGCTTCGGGGTGAAGTCGCCGGGCAGTGGGCTCACCGCCGACTGGTGCACGGTGCCGGCCAGGTCGACCAGGACCAGCCGCAACGTGCGCCGAGCCACGTGGGCGCCGATCGCGTACCGGCTGTCCGGGACGAGTTCGTAGACGACAGCGGGCTTGCCGATGCCGGGTCGTCGGACGCCGGCGGGACGGATCAGTCCGTCGGCGGTCAGCCGGGCGATGACCTTGGAGACCGCCTGCGGGGTCAGGCCGGTGGCCTCCACCACTGTCGACCGCTCGAACGATCGGACGGTCCGCCCCACGGCCATGACCAGGGCCTGGTTGTAGTCGCGGAGGAAGGTGACGTCGGCAGTGACGCGGGTCATCTCACCACCCTATTACGCAACGCTGTTGCTAAATTTTTTCGGTGATCGAGTTGAGTAGAGGTCGACGGGTGGCGGCGTTGGCCGCGCTGGCACTGGGCGGCGTCGCGGTCGGCCTGACCGAGTTCGTGGCGATGGGCCTGCTGCCGGAGATCGCCCGCAATCTGCTCCCGCACGAGTACGCCCGGTCGTCGCCGGACGCCGTCGCCCGCGCCGGCTGGATGATCACCGCGTACGCGCTCGGCGTGGTGGTGGGCGCGCCCCTGATCGCCGCGCTGAGCGCGCGGCTGCCCCGCAAGAAGCTCGTGCTCGGGCTGCTCGTGCTCTTCGCCGTCGGCACTGTCGCGTCCGCGCTCGCCCCCACCTTCGAGCTGGTGCTGGTGGCACGGTTCGCGGCCGCGCTGCCGCACGGCGCGTACTTCGGCGCGGCCGGCCTGCTCGCGGCCACCCTGTGGGGACCCGGCAACGAGGCGCGGGGTTTCGCCACAGTGCTCAGCGGCCTGACGGTGAGCAACGTGGTCGGCGTACCGCTCATCACGCGGCTCGGGCAGACGGCCGACTGGCGCGTCGCGTACCTGGTCATCGCCGGCGTCTTCCTGCTCACCCTGCTGGCCGTGTTCGCGGTCGTCCCGGAGGTCGCGGCGGCGGCGGACGGCTCGCCGGCCGCCGAGTTGAGGGCGCTGCGGACCTCCCAGGTCTGGCTGGTCGCCGCGACCGGCGCGATCGGGTTCGCCGGGTTCTTCGCGGTGGACAGCTACATCGCGCCGGTGACCACCGACGTCACCGGCCTCGCCGCCGCGACGGTGCCGTGGGCGCTGGTCGCGGTCGGTCTCGGGATGACCGTCGGCAACGCCCTGGGTGGCTGGTTCGCGGACCGTGACCTGCACCGGAGCATGGTCATCGGCTTCGTGGCGATGATCGTGAGCATCACGGCGTTCAGTCTGGCCGCGTCGACAGGCGTCGGTCTGTTCGTAGGCGCGTTCCTGGTCGGCGCGACAAGCCTCTACCTCGGTCCGGTCCTACAGGCACGCCTGATCACCGTCGCGCCGGGGGCGCAACTGATGGGTGCGGCGCTCAACCAGTCGGCCATGAACATCGCGAACAGCCTGGGCGCGGCTCTGGGCAGTGTCGCCATCGCGGCCGGACTCGGCTACCTCGCGCCGGCCCGGGTCGGCATCGTCCTGGCGGTCGTCGGGCTGGCGCTGGGACTGGTCAGCTTCGCCGCCGGACGTCGGGTCCGCGAGCGGGTCCCGGCCACCGTCGCGGGCTGATGGGGCCGGGCCGCCCAGGACCGGTGGTCAGGTGTCGTCGACGCTCACCGTCACCCGGTCGGTGCTCGACCTCCAGTTGGGCACGTTGATCGCCTGGTATCCGCCGCCGCGTTGACCCACCGTGATCCGGACCAGGCCGAGGTGTGCCGGCGTCGCGGGAATGAACAGGTCCATGCCGGTGATGAAGGTCTGGCTGAAGAACTCCGGCAACGGCGCCGTCAGGTCGGTCACGCCGTCGCTGCCGTCGTCGAAGGCGAAGATGGCGATCGTCCTCTTGGCGCGCGGCGTGTTCGCCGCGTTCAGGACGTCCCGGCCGTTGATCCAGAGCCGGTCGCCGGCGTCGCCCTGGTCGCCCCACCACTCCTTCTGGCGCTGGATCGTCAGCGCCGTGTGCCGATCGCTGCTGTCGACGAGCGCGCTGAGGCCCTCGCCGGGAAGGCTGGTGGCGAGGCGAAGGAACGAGTCCGAGCGGAGAAACGGCGAGAAGTAGAAGTGGTGCGTCGCCGCGCCGGGGCGCACGATCGCGAACTCGTAACGGGCGGTGGCGAGCACCGGGAAGGGGCCGAACGCCCCGTCGCCGGCCAGCGGCACCCGGTGCGCGGGCCGGTGTGTCAACCGGCCGCCGGTCAGGGGGTGGACCGGGTAGACCTCGACTGTCGCACCGGTGAGCCCGACGTTGCTCGGGAAGAGCACCGCGCGTCCGGAGACCCGCGCGGTGCCGAGGAGTTGGGGCACGATCCGCGTCGTGCGGGGCGGACGACCCTGGAGGAACCCGAACATCTCGCCGAACGACTCCGGCGACGACACGGTCTGGGTGTGCGACTGCTCCGGCAGGTGCACGTTCGTCGCGCCGACGACCGCGCGGGTCGGGTCGCCCTCACCCCAGATGGCGAGCGTGGGCACGCCACCTGGTGGGGCGGTCGCGGTGCGCCCGTCCAGGTTGACGTAGTGCGCCACCCGGGCGGCGCGCGCCGGCGAGCTGGCGAGGTAGCCCTGGCTGACGAAGGTGCCCAGGGAGTGCGCGACCAGGTCGACCGCGTCCGCGCCGGTCGCCGCCAGCAGGCGGGCGATCCGGGTGTCCAGGCCGGCGTACACCTGGGGCAGGATCATCGCGACGTTCGGCGAGTCGTACTCGTGGGCCTCGATGATGTCGATCGGGTAGCCGTTGCTGGCGAGCCGTTTGGCCTGGGTCTGGAACTGCGCGGCCGAGCCCGCGCTGCCGTGCACGAAGATCACCGGGCGGTACGTGGGTGTGCCGGCGGCTTCGGCGGCGCGCGTGACGGGGGCGACGGACAGGCTGGCCGCGAGGGCGACCCCGGCCAGCAGGCAGAGCAGTCTTCGGCGAGACGTGTGCATCGATCCTCCACCTTGACGACGAAGTATTTGCACTACTAGCGCAAGTATCGTGTCAGGGTGCGGCGCCGCGGTCCACACCGTGCGGTCAGTTGATCTCCCGAGCGAGCAGGTCGCCCACGGCGGCGCGGACCGGGTCGGGGTCCGACCAACTCCAGTTCGGGTGCGCGCGGTTGGTGAGCAGGGCCAGCACGAGCTTGCGGTCGGGCGCGACCAGCAGCGAGGGGCCGGCGAACCCGGTGTGGCCGAAGGTCCGGGCGGAGGCGAGCCGGCCCATGAACCAGCTCTGGTTGAGCACGACCCCGAGGCCGTGCGCGGCGGTCCGGTTGGGCCGCTCCGGGTCGATGGCCGGCTTGCCGACGTTGTGGTCGGTGAGCATCCGGCGCACCGTCGCCGCGGCGAGGATCCGCTTGCCCCCGTAGGTCCCCTCGTTGAGAAGCAGCTGACCGATGACCGCGAGGTCGGCGGCGCTGGCGAAGACGCCGGCGTGACCCGCGACGCCACCGAGGTGGTTGGCGACGTCGTCGTGGACGGTGCCCCGCAGCAGACCCCGGGACGAGCGGGCGTCGGTGGCGACCAGGCGGCTGGCCTTCGTGGCCGCCGACATCCAGCCGTCGGGGTTGAAGCCGGTGTTCCACAGGCCGAGCGGACCGGTCAGGTTGCGCTTGAGCGCCTGGTCGAGCCGCAGGCCGGTGACCTTCTCGACGATCTTGCCGGCGACCATCAGCCCGACGCTGGAGTAGCGGAACGTCGTGCCCGGCACCGCACCGGCGACCAGCGGCGTGCTGAGCACGGCGCTCCAGCGGGCCGCGTTGTCGGGCAGGCCGGTGACCTTCGCGCCGACCGGGAGGCCGCTGGTGTGGGTGAGCAGCATCTCGACAGTGACCCGCTCCTTGCCCGCGCCGGTGAAGGCGGGCAGGTAGTCGCGCACCGGCGCGCCGAGGTCGACCCGCCCCTTGTCGACCTGCTGCAACAGCAGGATGGCGGTGTACACCTTGGTGACCGAGGCGAGGTCGAAGACGGAGTCGGGGCGCATGGCGACGCGCTGGGCCGCCGGCAGCAGCTTCGGGCCCGCGCCGTAGCGCAGCGCCTCCCCGACGGCGGTGTGCACCGTCTTCTCCCCGTCGACAAGCACCAGCGCGACCGCACCGGGGAAACCCTTGTGCTGCACGGTCTGCGGGGTGGCCGGCAGGTGCTGACGCAGCAGCGCTGTCACGTCCGGCGCGTAGCGGGCCTGACCGGCCTCGACGGCACCGCCGTTCGGGGACGCGGTGGCGCTCGGCCGCCGGGGGTTTCCCGCCGAGCCGAACCCCTCCCGGTTTCCGCTGGCGCCGGTCGCGGCCATCGCCTCGCCGGGGCTGGCCGCGCCCGGGCCGGCCGCGCCGTTGTCGCCGCAGCCGGTGAGGGCGGAGGTCGCGGCGGCCAGGCCGGCACCGAGCAGGGTACGACGCGCGAGGGACATGCCGGAGAGCGTGACAGCCGCCTCCGACAACCGGCAACCGGCCCGTCCGAACGGCGGTCGGGTCGATCCCATCGTCCGACGGGTGGTCAGCTGGCGGACACAGTCGGTTGACCTTCAGCCGGTTGTGCGACGATCGGCGGGCGTCACTCCGAACGACCGTCCACCGGTCGGTCCGCGCACCCTTGGCGGGCCGACACGGGGAAGGACGCCACATCTCGTATCCCTTTGGAGAGCACGATGTCCCTCTCCCCGTCCCGGGTCTTCGCCGAGCTGAACGCCGCTCGGCCTCCGGACCAGCCTTCCCCCGTGCTGGGCACGGCCGTCGTGGTCGGCGGCAGCGTCGCGGGTCTGCTGGCCGCCCGGGTGCTGTCCGACCACGCCGACACCGTCGTCATCATCGACCGGGACGACCCGCAGGTGACCGGCGCGCGGCCGGGCGTACCCCAGGGCACCCAGCTGCACGCACTGCTGCCCGGTGGCCTCTTCCAGCTGGAGCGACTGTTCCCGGGGTTTCGCGATCAGGCCCTGGCGCGCGGGGCGATCGAGGCGCCGCCGACGGCCCGGCGCAACTACCTCGACGGCCGGCTGAAGGTCGTCGTTCCCGACGACGACGACAGCCTGGCCGGCAGCCGCCCGCTGCTGGAGGGGTTGATCCGCCAGCAGGTGCTCCGGCTGCCCAACGTCAAGACGGTCACCGCCCGGGCCACCGGTCTGGTCTTCGACGGCACCATGGTCACCGGCGTCCGCTGCGACGTCGGCGGGGTGCCCGGCGTCGAGGGCGGTGACCTCGTGGTCGACGCCATGGGGCGGTCGAGCAGACTCTCGGACTGGCTGGAGCAGGCCGGCTGGGAGCGGCCGGTCACCCGGCGGATGAGCGTGCACCTCAACTACGCCACAGCGCTGTTCCGTCGCCCGGAGGTCACTCCGCCCTCGACGGTCGTGCTCGCGCTGCACACTCCGCGGTCCGCTGTCGACGTGGCCGGCGCCGCGTTCTTCGCCATCGAGGACGGTCAGTGGATGGCGATGATGGCCGGTTACGGCGACAACCGTCCGGGCCGGACCGCTGACGACTTCGTCCGTCGGCTGCGCGAGCAGTTCCCGCCGGAGTTCGGGGAGGTCGCCGACCAGGAGATGCTCGGCGACGTGCAGACCTACCACCACGCCGACAGCCGGCGCAGAGACTTCCACGCGGTGCGGCGGTTCCCCGCCGGACTGATCAGCGTCGGGGACGCGGTCGCCTCCTTCAACCCGGTGTACGGGCAGGGCATGACGGCGGCGGCCCTGCACTCGGCCTGCCTGTCGACGTACCTGCGGTCCGGTCCGGATCTGCGGGCGCCCGCGCGGCGCTTCCTCGACCTGCAGAAGGTAGTGGTCGACGCCGCCTGGTCGATCTCGACCTCGGCGGACCTGGCGTTGCCGCACGTCGACGGTCCCTACCCGCGCGGCTACCGGCTCTCCAGCTGGGCCAGCAGGCAGATCATCACCGCGACCGTCACGGACGTGGCGACCGCGCGCCGGTTCAACGACGTCGTCTCGATGCGCGAGCACCCGAGCACGCTCGCCCAGCCCGGTGTGCTCCTGGGTGCCCTGCGCGCCAACCGACGCGCACGCTGAAGCCGGGTGCGCCTCAGCGGGGGAGCTTGCGCAGGATGTCGACGACGAAGCGGTGGTCGTCCAGCTGCGGCAGCCCGGAGACACCGACCCAGCCCACCACCCCGGTGCCGCGCACCCGCAGTGGCAGCGCGCCCCCGGCCGCCGCGTACCGCGCGGCCGGCAGCCCGTACCGCTCGGCCAGCGTCACCTGCTTGTCCTGGCACAACCGGGCCATATAGAGCGACGAGTGCTCGAAGCGCATCACCACCCGCCCCTTGCGGCGCAGCCAGGCGTCGTTGTCGGCCGTCGACCCCGGCAGGCCGCAGTGGAACAGCTGGCGACCGGCCCGCCACACGCCGACCGCCACCGGCAACCGCTGCTCACGCGCGGCGGCGACGGCGAGCATCCCCAGCTCGTACGCGTCCGTCTCGGACAGGCTGGCGAGTTCCAGTTCGCTCTCCTCGCGCAGCAGCTCGTCCAGCGTCGGCCACGGGTCACGGTCAGCTGACATGTTCTTCTCCTCGTCGTTGCGGGGCTGGTCGCCGGTCGTCGTTGCGGGCGATCACCAGGCGCAGGGCGCGTAGTCCTTCAGGAAGCAGCCGTACAGGTCCTCGCCCTGCTCGCCGCGGACGATCGGGTCGTACACCCGGGCCGCCCCGTCGACCAGGTCCAACGGCGCGTGGAAGCCCTCGTCCGCCAGCCGCATCTTCGTCGGGTGCGGGCGTTCGTCGGTGATCCAACCGGTGTCGACGCTGGTCATCAGGATGCCGTCGGTCAACATCTCCTCGGCGCTGGTGCGGGTCAGCATGTTCAACGCCGCCTTGGCCATGTTGGTGTGCGGGTGCCCCGGGCCTTTGTAGCCGCGGCCGAACTGGCCCTCCATCGCGGACACGTTCACCACGTACTTGCGGCGGGCCGGCGCCGCGGCCATCGCCGGGCGCAACCGGCTGACCAGCACGAACGGGGCGGTCACGTTGCACAGCTGCACTTCGAGCAGCTCGACCGGGTCCACCTCCTGGACCCGCTGGACCCAGCTGTTGACCGAGTCGAGGTCGGGCACGAGACCTCCGGCGTCGATGGCCGTGGACGCCGCGATCCGTTCCGGCGAGGCCGAGCCGCTGGTCAGTGCCAGCGCCGTGAGCGCATGCGGGGTGAGCGCTGTCGACTGTGGCCCGGCGGTCAGGCTACCCACCGGGCCGCCCTGCCCGTCCGGCTTGGCGAACGTGATCAGCTCCGGCAGCGGGCCGTCCGGCAGGGCCGCGGCCTCGGCGGCGATGAGCTGCGCGTACGCCCCGGGGGACCGGCGGACGGTCTGCGCCGCGTTGTTGATCAGGATGTCGAGGGGGCCCTGGCTGCTGACGTCGTCGGCGAGCGCGATCACCTGGGCGGGGTCGCGTAGGTCGATCCCGACGATGCGCAGACGGTGCAGCCAGTCGGCGCTGTCGGGCATCGCGGCGAACCTGCGTACCGCGTCGTGCGGGAACCGCGTCGTCACCGTCGTGTGCGCGCCGTCGCGCAGCAGCCGCAGCGCGATGTACATCCCGATCTTGGCGCGGCCACCGGTGAGCAGCGCGCGCCGCCCGGTCAGGTCGGTACGGGCGTCGCGCCGTTCCCGGTTGAGCGCGGCGCAGGACGGACAGAGTTGGTGGTAGAAGGCGTCCACCTCGCGGTAGCGCTGCTTGCAGACGTAGCAGCGCGCGGATTGTGTAGGAAGCCCGCCGTCTCGCCCGCGACGGAGGACGCGAGGGGGATGCCCTGGGTCTCGTCGTCGATCCGCCCGGGAGCGCCGGTGGCGGTGGCCTCCGTCACCGCCCGGTCGGCGGCGAGGATGGCGTCCCGCCGTTCCTCGCGCCGCCGCTGCTTGACCACCTTGTAGAGCCGGGCGGTGGCCCGCTGCACCCGCACCACGTCGGGGTGGTCGGAGGGCAGCGCCTCCAACGCCTCGAAGACGCTGAGGCAGGCCTCCAGCCGGTCTCGGTCAATGCCTTCTTGACCGTTTTCGGTAATGTTGTCCACCGTCATGCGTCGTCGTCTCGTCCCATATCCCGTGCCGGCTCCAGCCGGCCCGCCCCAAGTCCGACCCGAAACTGTACGCACCACGCGGCCTCCGACGCACCTCGTGGTTGTCCGGGCCTCGACGCGCCCCGGGTGCTCAGCCGACGTCGGCCTGGCCGAGACGCCAGTAGCCCATGAAGGCCACCGCCCGCCGGTCCAGCCCGCGCTCGGCGACCAGGTGTCGGCGCAGGGTGCGGATGACACCGGCCTCCCCGGCCAGCCACGCGTACAGCGGCACCGAGGCGACCACGTCGGGGACCTCCCACAGGATCTCGGCGTCCACGTCCACGTCCGGGACGGCCTGCGCGACCTCGGACGCGGCCGGGGTCAGCAGTTCCCCCGCCGCGGCGGCGACCGCCGGCACCAGCCGACTGCCCGGCCCGTGCAGCCCTCGGGGCAGCCACCGGACCTCGACGCCGGGGGGCGTGACCAGCGGCAACACGTCGTCGGCGGTGGGCACCTCGAGCAGGACCACGCCCCGGGCGTCGAGCGGGAGCCGTTCGCAGATGGCGCTGATCGCCGGAACGCAGTCTCGTCACCGGCCAGCAGCAGGCTGTCCCCCGTCGACGGTCGAAACTCGACCCCGCCGTGGTTGCCGTGGTAGCCGGCGTCCGGGCCGACGAGGGCGATCTCGTCGCCGACCCTCGCCCGCCGAGCCCAGCGCGTCGCCGGGCCGCCGTCGCCGTGCAGCACCAGGTCGACGTCGACCTCGGCCAGGTGCGGCCGGACCGCCCGCACGGTGTACGTGCGCACCGGGTTGCGCAGGTGCTCCGGCCGGGCCCGCCACGTCGGGTACCAGTCGGCGCCGCCCGGCAGGTTCACCCCGTGCTGACCGGGCAGCGGCAGCGCCAGTTTGATCCGCTGGTCGTACCCGTTGTCGGCGAAGCGGTCGAGGTCGGCGCCGGTGAAGGTCACCCGGGTGAAGGACGGGCTGAGTCGGCGTACCGCGGCGACGGTGACGGTGAACACGCGCCACGGGGCGATGGGCAGGGTCTCGGTCATGGTGCCTCTCTCGGATCGGCCGGCAGCTACCGATGAGGTTAGGCTAACCTAACGAAATGCCGGTGTGTCAAGCCGCCCGCGCTGCGGCGACCAGCTCACCGGACCGCTGACCGTCGAGGTCGTGCGCACGTGGGGGATGCTGGTTCCGTGCAGATCACCACCCTCGGTCCAGTCGCTGTCGACGGTCAGCCCGTGCGGGGTGAACGGCTCGCGGCGGTGGTCCGCGCGCTCGTCGAAGCGCGGGGACGAGCGATCTCCACGCCCCGGTTGGTGGACGCGGTGTGGGACGGCGCGCCGCCGGACGACGCGACCGGCGCCGTCCAGGCGCTGGTGTCCCGGGTACGCCGTCTCGGGTTGCCGGTGCTCGCCGTGCCGGGCGGATACCGCCTGCCCGCCGAGGAGGTCACCGTCGACGCGGTCGAGGCGCGGACGCTGGTCGACCGGGCGCGGATCGTGCTCCAGGGCGGCGACGCAGGTGCCGCCCGCGCCCTGGCCGACCAGGCGCGGGCCCTGTTTCCCGAGGTGCCGGAGCTGGTCACCACCGAGGACACCCGCCTGTTCGCGGACGTGGTCGCGCTGCGCGCCCGGGCGGCACTCGCCGGTGCGGGCCCGTTCGACGAGGTCGACCTTGGCCGGCTGGTGGCGCGTACCCCGCCGGACGAGCCGTCCGCCGCGCTGCTCGTGCGGGTGCTCGCCGCCCAGGGGCGGGAGGCCGAGCGCTGGAGGTGGTCGAGCGGCTCCGCACCGACCTCGCCGACCGGTACGGCGCCGACCCGTCACCCGTGATCACCGAGGTTCACCTGGCGCTGCTCCGCGGTGAGCTCACCGCCGCGACCGGCACGGCGCCGCCCCGGCACCCGGCACGGATCGCGCTGCCCGCCGCGTGGCGCCGCCCCCTGACCACCCTCGTCGGGCGGGAACGTGACGTCGAGACCGTCACCGACGCGCTCGCCGAGACACCAGTGGTGACGATCGTGGCGACCGGCGGGGCGGGCAAGACCCGACTCGCGGCCGAGGTGACCAGGCGCGCGGCGGCGGCCGGGCAGGCGGTCCGCGTGGTCGAACTCGCCGGCCTGCGGTCACCCCACGAGGTGCTGCCCACCGTCCTGGCCGCCCTCGGCGGGGCGGACACCACGCCGACCGGCGGCAACCTCGGTCTGGAACGGCGGGTTCTCAACCCGGAGGAGCGCCTGCGCGCGGTGGCGCCGGACCTCGACGGGCTGGTGGTGCTGGACAACTGCGAGCACGTGCTCGACGCGGTGGCCGTCGTCGTCGCGGACCTGATCGCGGTGACGAGCGCGGACGTCGCGGTGCTCGCCACGAGCCGGGCCCCGCTGGGCCTGGCCGGCGAACGGGTGCACCGACTGACCACGTTGCCGGACGCCGACGCGCTCGCCCTGATCCAGTCCCGGGCACGGGCGGGCGGCGCGGTGCCGACCTGGGACGCCGAACGGGCGCTCGCCCTGTGCCACCGGCTCGACAACCTGCCGTTGGCGCTCGAACTGGCCGCCGCGCGACTGCGCCACATGCCGATCGACGACGTGTTCGCCGGACTGATCGACCGGTTCGCCCTGCTCGACGACGCGCTACGCGGCCTGCCCGAGCGGCACGCGAGCCTGTGGACGATGGTCGACTGGAGTCGTGAACTGCTCGCGCCCGCCGACCGTGAGCTGCTCCAGCGGGTGGCGGTCATCCCCGCCGCGTTCACCGCGGACCTCGCCGCCTCGGTCGCCCGGCACCCGGACGTCCGACGCGGTCTGGCGACGCTCGTCGAACAGTCCCTGCTGACCCTGGTCGAGGGGGAGGGCCCGCCGCGCTACCGGATGCTCGAAACCGTCCGCGAGTACGGGGAGGCCCGCCTCGACCAGACCGGCGACCGGGAACCGGCCATGGCCGGCCTGGTCGACTGGGCGCGAACCGAAGCCGTGACGCTCGCCGGCCGGTTCGTCGGCCCCGGCCAGGTCGCGGCGCTCAACCGCTGTGCCGCCCAGCAGGACAACCTGGTCGCCGCGCTGCGTTGGTCGCTCGCCACCGACGACGAGCCGGGCGCGATCGACGTCGCCGCCGCGCTGTTCCACCTCTGGTCCGTGCGGGGTCTGCACCTGGAGGTCCTCGGCTGGGCGCGGGGCCTGCTGCACGTCGACGAGCCACCGCGGCGGCGACACTCGGCGATCCTGCGCGGTGGGTCCACCCGACGCCCCCTGCCGGACGCCGACCGGCTCGTGCACACCTGCCTGCTGATCGGGGTCAACGCCGGCATCAGCGGTGACCTCCGGCTCGCCGTCATCGCCCGCCGAGGGCTGCGGGCAGCCCTCGCCGAACGGTCCGGCGAGGTGTCGGCCCGGCAGTCCGCGCTCGCCACGGCGTTGCCCGGCTTCGACACGGCGGAGCCGGAGCGGTCCATGAAGGGCGCCGCCGAGCTGATCGCGCACCCGGACCCGTACGTCCAGGGGATCGGCTACTTCGCCCGCGCCGCCGTTCGGGAGAACGCCGGCTCTCCCGAGGCGTCGGTGGTCGACGCCGAGCAGGCGTACCGCCGTTTCGAGGCGGTCGGTGACCACTGGCTGATGGCGATGGCGGCGGGAGTCGTCGGGCAGTTCCTGACTCCGCGCGGCGGTGCCCGGGCGACCCACTGGTTGACCCTCAGCATCCAGCACATGGAGGTGATCGGGGCGGCGCAGGACGCCCGCTCGATCCGGATCCGGCTGGATGTGCAGCTCGCGCTGGCTGGTGACCGGGAGGCCGAGCGGCGACTCGCCGACACGGCGGTCGCGGGCGAGGCCGAGGAGATGGACATCGCGCAGGCCCGGCTCGGGCTGGCCCACCTCGCCTGGCAGCGTGAACGCTACGACGAGGCACTCGGCCACGCCGAGGGGGTGACCAGGGTGCTGGCCGGGTGGACCGGCGCGCCGCCGCAGCCGCGCGTCATCTTCCGGGTCGCGGTGGCCGTCCTACGGTTGCGGTTGGGGCAGGTGCGGCACGGGTCGGAGCCGGCCGGCCACGCCGCCGCCACCGGGTTGCTGGCGCTGGCCCGGGACGAGGCGCTCGGCTCCAACGACCTGCCGGTGATCGGGGCCTGGGCGTTGGGCGGCGCCGACCTCGCGGCGCACCGGGGCGAGGTGGCAGCCGCCCGGGAACTGTGCGTGCTCGGGTCGCGGATCGGCGGCCACGTCGGGACGTTCTTCCCACCCGGGAACGGCGAACGGCTCACCGCCGCCCTCGGCAGCGAGGAGCAGCGTGAGCCGTTGTCGGCCGCGTGGCGCGAGCGGCCGGTCGCCGTCGTGGTCGCCCGCATCCGCGAGGTGATGGACGACCTGCTGAGCTAGATCTTCCTGCGGTACGCGCGCAGCGCCAGTGGCATGAACACCGCCACGAAGCCGGCGCACCAGGCGAGCGTCCACCACACGTGCGAGTTCAGTGGTGTGCCGAGGAACAGTCCGCGCACCGATGCCACCAGGTGGGTCATCGGGTTGACGTCCACGAACGCCCGCATCCAACCAGGCAGCGTGTCGGCGGCGACGAACACGTTCGACGCGAAGCTCAGCGGCATGATCAGCGCGAACATCACGCCCTGCACGGCACCCGGGGTACGTACCTTCATCGACACGTAGACCGGCAGCCAGCTCAAACAGAGCGCGAACAGCACCGCGAGCAGACACCCGGCGACCGCCCGGAACAGGTCGGTGTCGATCCGGAAACCCATCAGATAGCCGATCGCGAGGGTGGTGACCGAGACGATCACGTACCGGACCACGTCGCCGAGGACCGCGCCGAGCAGAGGTGCGGAGCGGGGGATCGGCATCGACCGGAACCGGTCGAAGATGCCCTTGGCGATGTCGGTGTTGAGGTTGACGCCGATCGCGATGGCGCCGGTGGCGATGGTCTGCACCAGGATGCCGGGCAGCAGGAACTGAAGGTAGTCGTGTGTCGAACCGGCGACCGCGCCGCCGAAGACGTACACGAAGATGATGAGGAACAGCACCGGCTGCAACGTGACGTCGATGAGCGCCTCGGGTGTTCGCCAGGTCTTGATGAGGCTGCGCTTGGCGAGCGCCAACGAGTGCCGGACCAGCCGGAACGGCCGTGGGTTCGGCACGGAGCTGGTCAGCCCACGGCCGCTGGTCGGTGCCGCGTCGATCACTGTGCTCATGCCGCGACCTCCGTGGGGCGGGTGGTGTCGTCGTCGGATGCGGTGCGTCCGGTGAGGGTGAAGAAGACCTCGTCGAGGCTCGGCAGGTGCAGGGAGAGTTCGGTGACCGCGATGCCGGCCGTGGCGAACCGCGCGACGCTCTCGGTCAGGGCCGTGTCGTCGGTGACCGGCACCGCGAGCACACCCTTGCGGATCTCGTCGGCCTGCCCGCCGGAGCCGACCCGGGTCAGGATCTCGGCGGTTCGGGGCAGGTGCGCCGGGTCCGCCGGCCGGACCTCGAGGGTCTGCCCGCCGACCACCCGCTTGAGCCCGTCGGGGGTGTCGTGCGCGATGACCCGGCCGTGGTCGATCACCGTGATCGCGTCGGCGAGGGCGTCGGCCTCCTCCAGGTACTGCGTGGTGAGCAGCACCGTCGAGCCGTTACGGACCAGCGAGCGGACCACGTCCCACATGTCCTCGCGCTTGGCCGGGTCGAGCCCGGTCGTCGGCTCGTCCAGAAAGATCACGTCGGGAGACCCGACGAGGCTGGCGGCCAGGTCCAGCCGCCGTCGCATGCCACCGGAGTAGGTCTTGGCCGGCCGGTTCGCGGCGTCGGTCAGGTCGAACCAGTCGAGGAGTTCGGCTGCTCGTCGTCGCGCGCCAGCACGGCCCAGCTCCAGCAGGGTGCCGAACAGCTCCAGGTTCTGCCGCCCGGTCAGGTCCTCGTCGACCGAGGCGTACTGGCCGGTGAGCCCGATGCTCTGCCGAACGCGTTCGGCGTCCCGAACCACGTCGAACCCGCCGATCCGGGCGGTGCCACCGTCCGGGGTCAGGAGGGTGGAGAGGATGCGGACGGCGGTGGTCTTGCCGGCGCCATTGGGCCCGAGCACGCCGAGCACCGACCCCCGGGGGACGGCAAGGTCGACCCCCCGCAAGGCCCTCGTCCTCCCGAAGGTCTTCACCAGGCCCTCGGCCTCGATCACCAGATCAGCTGTCATGCGAACAGCCTGCACCGGTCGGCTGACACCGCCCCGACACGGCACCGACACGGGCTGACAGGTTCATGTCGGACCCTGGAACCGTCAAGCCAGGTTGAGGTGAACGCGGTAGGTATGCCTGCGGGGCATATTCATGACTCACCGGCATACCGCTCATCGGGGTGCCGCGTTCCGGTCTGTCGACTGCCCGACGCACAGATCGGCCGGGCCCTGTCCGAGGGAGTCCGGCCGGCGCGGTCAGATTGCGGGACCACCCGTGTTCCGGATCATCTGGCGGAGGACCTTCAGGGTCGTCACGTAGTCGGCGTCGTCAACGCCGTGGTGGATGCGGGCCCGGATCTCCGGGGCGTGTTGTTTGAGATCGACGCGAGCCCGCTCGCCCGCCTCGGTGATCCACAACCGCCCCTGGTCGTCTCGGGTCAGCCAACCGCGATCCAGCAGGACGCCGGCCTCGGCCTCAAGGTCGTCCTCGGACCTCAGGTAGGTGCTCGTCGCCAGCTCCAGCTCGGTCACGGTCATGCCGTGACCATCGGCGGAGATGTCGTTGCCCGAGAGGTTGCGGAGCAACCAGAACTGGGGCTGGGTGAAGTCGAACTCGACATGCCGGGCACGCGTGAAGGCGATGAGGGCCTCGTACGCCACGCCGGTCCAGTACGCGGCGGGCTGGGCCGCCAGTTCGGCGTCAGAGAGGTGCGCGGGTGCCACGGGGGATGCCTCCTCGCAGAGATTGCCGGTGATTGCCTGTGCGCGACCCTAGGACCTCAAGTCGTGTTGAGGTCAATGCGGCGGGGGTGTGGCCCCCGGTCTGTTGACCGCCGACCGGGCACAGACCGGCCGGGCTCCTCACGAGGAGCCCGGCCGGTGCGGTCGACGCCTCCGTAGCGCTGTCCGGCTCAGCGGGGGGCGTGCTGCGGCGGGAGAGGTACGAAATCGGCGCGACCGCTCTCCGCGCGGTGGTCCACCCGACCGTTCAGCCCGGCAGTCGACCCCGCGTGGAGACGAAGTGGTACGACATGACAGCGAACCCGGGGTCCTGGAGCAACCGCCGGAAGGCGCTCAGCTGGTTCGGCGACAGCCCGGCGGCGAGCAGGTCCGGCTCCAACTGCCGCGAGTTGGTCTCGTAGAGCGATGTTCCGGTCGAGCCGCCGGCCCAGCTCTGCGAGTGGGTGATGGTGTCCAGTTCGGTCAGACCGGCCAGGGCCATCTCGGTGTGCACGTCCTGCGCCCAGCCGAGGTCGGCGCCGTGGTCCTCCAGGACACCCATCATCACGTCCATCACCTGCGCGAAGAGCTTCGCGGCGTCATCGCTGGGCGCGGTCAGCACCCGCTGTGGCACTGTGCAGTCGAACTCCTCGACCACCAGCCACCCACCGGGGGCCAGCGCGCCGCTGAGGGTGCGGAGCACCCGTCGTCGATCCGGGAGGTGCAGCAGCAGCAGCCGGGCATGGATCAGGTCGAACGCGTCCCCGGGTGGCGGTTCGGTGCGCACGTCGTGCCGGCGTACGTGCAGGTTCTCCTCGGCCACCAGGTGGGTGGGGTCGATGTCGGTGGCCAGCACGTGACCCTCGTCGCCGACCGCGCGGGCGATCCGCCGGGCCATCGAGCCGCCACCCGCGCCGACCTCCCAGCAGGTCGCGCCCGCGCGCAGCACCGGGCGGGCCAGACGGCGGGTCGTGATCGGATCCAGGAAGGACTCCAGCGCGTGCATCTGGGGAACGGCGTCCGGCGCGCCGTTGTCGAACGTGTACGCGCCATCGCGCTCAACGGTTGTCATCGGTGTCTACCTCTCCGAGAAGGGTCGGGTGACTACGGGGTGTCGGCCCAGAGCCGTGGGGCCGGCTGGTCGGCCGGGGGCGGGGGGACGGCGGCGGCGACGCTCAACATCGCCGCCAGTGGGGCCGGATCGAGGCGGGCCTCGGCGGTCGGTCGGTCGTAGACGACCCGGCCGTACTCCAGCACCGCCACCCGGTCCGCGATCTCGATCGCGTGCTGGAGTTGCTGCTCCACGAGCAGCACGGTCAGGCCGTCGGCGGCGAGACCGTTCACCAGCTCACGGACCCGCGCCGCCAGGTCGGGTGAGAGCCCTTCACACGGTTCGTCGAGCAGCAGTACCCGGGGTTGGCCGAGCAGCGCCCGGGCTATCGCCAGCATCTGCTGCTCGCCGCCGGACAGCTCGCAGCCACGGTGTCGCAGCCGCACCGCCAGTCTCGGCAGCAGTTCGAGGGTCCGGTCGACCGTCCAGCCCTCGCCGCCGGAGGTGCGGGCCCGCCACGGCGCCGCCGCCAGATGCAGGTGCTCGGCCACTGTCAACCGGGAGAAGACCCGCCGGCCCTGCGGGACGAGACCGACGCCGGACTGGGCGATCCGGTGCGGCTGTCGGCCGGCCACCTGCACGCCGCCGATCTCGATGCGACCGCTGGCGGCCCGCACCAGCCCGGCGATGGTGTGCACGAGCGTGCTCTTGCCCGCGCCGTTGCGGCCCACCACGGCCTGGATGCTGCCCGGTCGCACCCGCAGGCTGACCTCGTGCAGCACGATCCCCCCGGCGTAGCCGGCGCAGAGTCGGTCCACAGACAACATCAGGCCACCCCATCGGCGTAGGCCTGCCGCACCAGCGGCGAGGTACGGATCTCGTCCGGAGTGCCGGCGGCCAACGTCTGGCCGTCGCGCAGGACGCTTACCGCGTCGGAGAGGGCGTACACCAGGTCCAGTCGATGTTCGACAAGCAGCACCGCGACCGCTCTGGGTAGCGCCTGGAGCACCTCGACCAGCCGGCCCACCTCGACGGCGGACAGCCCGGCGGCCGGTTCGTCGAGGAGCAGCAGGCGGGGGCGACCGGCGAGGGCCATCGCGATCTCCAACTGGCGTCGTTGCCCGTGTGCGAGATGCCCGGCGGGCACCGTCGCGAGGTCGGCGAGGCCCAGCTGCTCCAGCAACGCGCCCGCCCGGTGCCGCGCGGCGCGCCGACGTCGGCCCGGCCACCACCCAGGGTCCGCAGTGACCCGTGGCAGCGCGGCCACCACGACGTTCTCCGTCGCGGTGAGCGTCGGGAAGACCGCTGGCCGCTGGTGGATGCGGTTGATGCCCCGGCGGGCCCGGGCCGCCGGGCCGAGCCGGCTGACGTTCCGTCCGGCGAAGCGCACAGTGCCGCGCTGCGGCTTCGTGGCACCGGCGATCACATTGAGCAGGGTGGTCTTGCCGGCACCGTTGGGACCGATCAGGGCGTGCCGCTGACCGTCGTGGACGCACAGGTCCACGCCGTCCAGCGCGGCGAGTGAGCCGTACCGCACGGTGACCTCCTCGGCGCTCAGCAGGCAGGTCATCGGCGTAGCTCCGCGACGGTGGCCTGGTCTGGGGCGGCTGGTGCGTCCGGCCGGTGCGGTGGGCCGCTCGGACGCCACCTGCCCCGGACCCGGTCGACACCGGCCGGCAGCAGGTAGACCGTCGCCACGAACAGCACCCCGAGCACCAGCGGCGCGTGGCCGGGCAGCACCCCGAACAGCCAGTCCCGGACGGCGATGACCAGGGCCGCGCCGACCAGGGCGCCGCCCACCGAGGCGGTGCCACCGATGACGACACCGAGCAGCAGCAGCGCGGACGTGTCGAATCCGAAATCGGCAGGGGAGATGTACTGCTGGGCGACGACCAGGAGCGAGCCGGCGGCACCGGCTATCGCCCCGGCGGCGATGTGCGCGCCGGACAGGTACAGCGGCACCCGGTGACCGCTGGCGCGCAGCCGGGTCTCGTCGTCCCGGGCCGCCCGCAGCAGCAGCCCGGCCCGGGTCCGCAGCAGCACCAGCACCGCGCCGACCAGCGTGGCCACCACGACCAGGGCGTACAGGTAACGCGCCTGGTCGCTGCCGAACGCCGGGAGGCCCCAGAACGGGCGGACCGCGGGGATGCCGGCCAGCCCGTCCGTGCCCCCGGTCACCGACCGCCACCGCCCGAGGACGGTGACGACGAGTTCCCCGATGGCCAGGGTGATCATCAGGACGATGACCCCGCGGGCGTGCACGACGAGCGGCACGGTGAGCGCGGCCAGCACCGCACCGGCGCCCGCCGCGACGGCGAGCTGCACGACGCCGACGTCGGAGATCCGGCTACCGAGCACGGCGCAGGCGTAGGCGCCCGCCGCGTAGGGTGCGGTCTGGCCGAGGGTGGGCACGCCGGCGACGCCGGTCAGCAGCGCCACACTCACCCCGACCAGGGCCAGCGCCAGCGTGCGGGCGAGGAGCGCCGTGGTGTAGTCGTCGACCACCCAGGGCGCCACCACCAGGCCGGCCAGCACCAGCGCCGCGACCGCTCCTCGGGCCCACCGGACCACCCTGTCCCTCATGCCGCCCGCCAGCTGCTGGCCAGCCCTCGGGCCCGCACCGCCAGCACTGCCGCCATGGCGGCGAACAGCAGAAACGGCGCGGCGGACGGTAGCAGCGCCACTCCCAGCGTCTGGATCTCGCCGATCGCCAGCGCGGCCAACAGGGTGCCCGCCATGGATCCGAGACCACCGAGGACGACGACCACCAGGGACAGCAGCAGCACCGTGTCGGCGGTGTCCGTGCCGGGGCCGATGATGGGTGCGCCCAGGACCCCGGCCGCGCCGGCCAGCGCGCCGGCGGCGGCGAGCACACCGGCGCGGATCCGCGCCGGGCTCACGCCCAGGCAGGCGACCATCTCCGCGTCGTCGACGGCCGCCCGGACCAGCATCCCGGCCCGGGTGCGCCGCAGCACCAGGTAGAGCGTGGCGGCCAGCACCGCGGCCACGACGATGAAGACCAACCGGTACGCGGCGTAGCGGTGACCGGCGAGCACCACCGACCCCTCCAGGGCGGCGGGCACCCGCACCCGCGGGTCGTCGGGCCCGAAGCCGGCCACGAGCAGGCTGCCGCCGGCCAGTGCCACCCCGAACGTCAGCAGCGCCTGACTCAGGTGGTTGCCGGTGGCGACCGGGGTGAGCAGCCCGGCCAGCAGCACACCCGCCGCGGCGGCGGCCAGCACACCGACGGCCAGCGCCAACGCCAGGCTCGCCCAACCACCGTCGAGCAGCGCGGCGGCGGTGTATCCGCCGATCGCGTAGAGCATGCCGTGCGCCAGGTTGAGGATGTTGGCGACGCCGAAACAGAAGACCAGGCCCGACGCGGCGACGAACACGAGCAGCCCGTAGGCGACTCCGTCCAAAGCCGGAATCAGGTACGGGTCGATCCGGTTCGTACCGGCCGCCACCGTCATCATCGGCCGACGGTCGCGAGGTCACCCACGACGGTGTTGGACAGCGCCCGGCCGTCCTGACGGACCTGCCGCAGGTACCACTTCTGCACCGGCGAGTGCGTGGTGGTGGAGAACTGCCAGGTGCCGCGCGGGCTGGCGATCTGGCCGAGCTTGCCGATGGCGGTGTTGATCGCCTCCGGGGTCGGGTCGCTCCCGGCGGCGCCGATCGCCCGGTCCAGCACGGCCGCCGCGTCGTACGAGGCGAGCGCGTAGGTCGTCGGCGAACCGTCGTGCTTGCCCTTCCACGCCGCCACGAACGCGCGGTTCTCCGCGTTGTCCAGGTCGGGCGAGTAGTTGAGCACCGAGTAGATGCCCCGGGCCGCGTCGCCCTGGGCGTTGAGCACACCGCCCTCGGTGAGGAACCCGGCCGCGTACAGCGGGATGTCCTTGATCTCGGACTGCGCGTACTGCTTGACGAAGTCGACGGCGGCGCCGCCGGCGTAGAAGGTGTAGACGGCCGCCGCGCCCGAGGCCTTGATCCGGGCGAAGAACGGGGTGAAGTTGGTGGTGGCCGGGAACGGGGTGAAGGTGGTCTTGCCGTCGGCGTTCGCGAGCTTCCCGCCGATCTTGGCGAAGGCGTCGGTGAAGCCGCGCAGCTCGTCCCAGCCGCCCTGGTAGTCCGGACCGATCGCGTACACGGAACCCTTCACGTTGTCGCGGACGTGCTGGGCGATCGCCGCCCCGGGCTCGTCCGAGAGGTACGAGGTGTGCCAGACCCGGGAGACGTCCTTGAGCTCCGGTCGCCCGTTGGAGCCGACGAGCGGCACCTTGGTCTCGCTGAGCAGCGGGGTGACTCCGGCGACCGAACCGCCACCGACGATGCCGGTGAGCGCGGACACCCGGTCCTGCTTGAGCAGTTTGGTCGCCGCCGGCACCGCGGTCTGGGCGCCGTTGCCCTCGTCGGCGACGACGAGGTCGACCTGTCGACCGCCGAGCTTGCCGTCGTGGGTGTCCAGGTAGAGCTGGAAGCCGTCGCGGATCTCCGTCCCGACCGCCTGGTACGTGCCGGAGAGCGAGGCGAGCAGGCCGATCTTTATCGAGCCGCTGGCGCTGCTGCCCGGCCCGTCGTCGCCGCAGGCCGTGCTGGTGGTCAGCGCGGTCGCGAGCAGTGCGGCGATGAGGGCACGGCTGCGCCACGGGGTGGTGTGAGGCATCTCTTTACTCCAGGAAGGGGGAAGGGGCCCGGCGTGAGGTCGCCGGGGTTGTCAACGGCTGCGGGCGAGGGCCGCTCGGGCGGCGGGGGTCAGGGCGTCCCCGATCCGGTTGGCCAGCTCGGTCATCTCGTAGGAGACCTTGCCCACGTCGCACTCGGGTGCGGCGAGCACCAGCAGCGAGGCGCCGTCGTTGAAGGCCATCGAGAACATGAACCCGCCCTCGAGCTGCGTGACGTTGGAGATCACCGCACCGGCGTCGAAGAAGGCGGCCGCCCCGCGCAGCAGGCTGACCAGCCCGCTGCCCGTCGCGGCGAGTTGGTCGGCCCGGTCCGGCGGCAGGTCGCGGGTGGCGGCCACCATCAGGCCGTCGCTGGAGATCGCGATGGCATGGCTGACCTCGGTCGCGCGCGCGGCGAAGTTGTCCAGCAGCCAGCCGAGATCCTGTTGGTCGCTCACGTGCTCTCCTGTCGCGTCATTTGTTGCCGAGGTTGATCGGGGTGCGCCGCCGGTTCGCCACGCCCCGCGCGTACGCGGCCATCGCCGTCGCCACCTGCGCCGGGTCGCGGTACTCGGACCGTTGCTGCTGCTGCTGCGGCACGGTCACGCCGCCGGGCACGAGGTGCCGTTGCGGCTGCCGTTTGGGCAGGCCGGAGTTGGTGGTCGTGGCGACCTCGGGGGTGTGCGCCTGGGCGGCCGTGCGCCAGGCGTCGTCGGCGGGGCTGGACCACGCCTGCCCGTTCTGGCCGTTCTGGCCGTCGACGACGTCGGTCTGGAACCAGTGGTTGACCTGTTCGAAGATGAGCAGCTCCTCGGTCGGCGCGTCTCCCCGGTCCGGGGGCGGGGAAGCGGATCGGAACACCGGCGCGGCCGGCAGGGTTCGCTCGGGCGGGGGCCGTCCCGCGGTGGGCTCGGGGTGCGGCTGGTACGGCGGCGGAGGACTGGCCGTGCGTGCCGCCCGCCGAGAGAGCCGGCCGGGTGCGAGCAGGTACTCCTCCGGTGGCAGCGACCGGATGATCGCGGCGGGCAGGGTCGCCTCGGCGAGGATGCCGCGTCGGGGGCCGCGTCGCAGCTGGACGGTCGCGCCCAGCCGAGCGGCGAGCTGCCCCACGACGACCAGCCCCATCGCCCGTACGGCGGCCACGTCGATGGCCGGTGGGCGGGCCAGCAGGTCGTTGAGCTGCTGCATACGCTGCGGTGACAGCCCCACGCCCTCGTCGCTGATCTGGACGATGACCCGGTCACCCAGGCTCCGGCCGCTCACCCAGGTCTCGCTGCCCGGGGGCGAGTACGTCGTGGCGTTGTCCATCAGCTCGGCGAGCAGGTGCACTACCTCGTCGACGGTCTTGGCCGCCACCGCGACGTCCCCGTCGATCATGCCGAGCCGGACCCGCGCGTAGTGCTCGATCTGGGACAGCGCGGCTTGCAGCACCTGTTGCAGCGGGACGTCGCGTTGCCGTACCCGACCGACGCCGACGCCGCCGAGCACCAGCAGGCTGGCGTTGATCCGGCCCATCCGGGTGGCCAGGTTGTCCAGCGTGTACAGCTGGTCCAGCCGGTCGGGGTCGGTCTCGTCCCGCTCGACCAGGTCGACCTGGGCCAGCACCGCATCGACGAGTCGCTGTTCGCGGCGACTGAGGTGGATGAAGATGTCGGCGGTGTTGGCGCGCATCACCGCCTGCTCGGCGGCGGTCCGTACGGCGGCCTGGTGCACCGCGCTGAACGCCTGGCCCAGCTCGCCGATCTCGTCGTCGCTGGACGGTTCGAGGGCGGCGCTGGCGTGCTGGTTGGCCAGTCGGTCCGGGTCGACCGAGGCACTGCCGGGCTGCTGGAGCTGGGCCACCACGGCGGGGAGTTGTTCGAACGCCACGGCGTTTGCCGCGTCCCGCAGGCGGCGCAGCCGCCGAGTGATCTGTCGGGCGACGGCCCAGGTCACCAGCGCCGTCAGGATCAGCGCCAGGAGCACGCCGACCGCCTCGGCCACGGCCCGACGGCGCTGGTCGGCGTGCGCTGCCCGAACGTCGTCGCGGACCGCGTCGTCGACCTGCCCGCGCAGCTCGGCCAGGCGGGCGGCACGCGTCTGCGTGGTGGACACCCAGTCGGCGGTCTCCAGTTGCAGCTGCGTTCCGGGTCGGGCCCGGGACACCTCGTCCTGCATCCGTTGCAGGGCGAGCGCCTCGTTGCCGGTGCCGGCCTGCTCCCACCAGACGCCCCACTCGGGCGGGGCCAGGGCCAGGAACGACAGGCTCGACTCGGTGTAGCTGGTCCGGGCGGCGGTGATGTCCTGCTGCATGGCCGGGGTCAGTTCGCCGCCCGCCACCGCGCGCAGCACGGCGACCTGTTGCTGGCCGATGGCTTCTGCCGTCTTCGACAACGCGGCGGAGGCCCGGATGCCGTCGGCGAGCGAGGCGTCCACGACGCCGTGCGAGACGTTCTCCCGAAAGTTGATCAGGTCGGCGATCGCGATGCGGTAGCTGAAGGTCATCGCCGACACCGACGCGTGCGTCGCCGTGCGTACCTGGGTGCGCAGCGGGGCGAGACCGTTCAGGGCGTCGTCGATGCGGCGCAGCAGGGTCCGGTTGGCGTCGGCGTCGGTGGACAGCCGCTCGCGCTGCCCGCGGTAGCGGGCGACGGCGTCGTCGGTGGCGGCGACCTCCGTGCCGAAGGTGTCCTGCTGCTCCGGTCGGCCGTAGGTGAGCAGGTCGGCTGCGGCGATGCGTTCGCGTTGTAGCCGGTAGGCCAGATCGCCGGCCTCGGCGCCGACCTGGGCCAGGATCTGCAGGTCGCCGGCGCGGGCGGTGCGGCGGGCGCTTTCGGTCAGCGCGAGACCGGCGAAGCCGATCACGGCGACGAGTGGGGCCGCGACGATGAGGCGCATCCGGCCGGCAATCTTCCAACCGCGTCGACGCGTCGGGTAGGGTCTGGCCGCGTGGGACCGGGTGCTCGAGGCCAAAGTTGACTCCCACGACTCGTCGATGACGGTCTATCCCGCACGTTGCCGAATGCAAGTCCCATTCGGCCGGAAGCCGCGCTCGTAGACCAGACCTGACCGTGGTACAAACTGCCCGTACCAGCATCTGTACCCAACGTCAGCGGCCGGTGACGCCGCGAGATCGAGTGGGCTCGACGCGGTCAGCGCTGGTCGTCCTGGGGGCCGGCCGGCGGGTGTGGGCGCGGCGCGGAGCCCGGGTCGGGCGGGCTGTTGAGCACCTGGCCAATCAGCTCCCGCAGCTCGTCGATCGCGTCCACCACCGCACCCGGGTCGCGGGCGTCCCGTCGACCACGCTGCCGCGGCACCGGTCGTTCCAGCCGGGTCGGCTCCGGTGCGCGGGGGCCTCGACGACCGTCGGCGGCCAACTGCTCGGCGGCGACCTGGGGCCACAGCGCGGCCAGCCGGCCTCCGGTGCCGAGGACGTCGTCGCAGCGCAGCGCGAACTCGTGGCTGCCGAACCGTCGACCCGACTCGACCGCCGCCACCGTCTCCCGGCTGAACCGCACCAGATCCGCCAGGGCCCGCTGGGTCAGCCCCCGTCGGACGCGACAGTTGCGCAACTCCCACCGGAACCGCTGACTGGCCGCAGAGTGCGCTGAGCTCGACGGGGACGTGTGCTCCATGCGCTCACCTTCGTGGAACGGGGAATCAGCAGCGGACACCGGATGGAGATTGGCCGATGGGCTGAACATTCACAGAGGGCAATTCTTAACCCAGGACGCGATGGGTGTGAAGACGTTCACCGGCATGGATCGCCGGGCATTGCGGAAAAGGGGCGGATCGAGCGACGCCGACCCGTCCCGCAGGTGACCCCGGCCGCAGGTCAGCACCGCTGGCCGAGGTGCACCGGTCAGGCGGCGCGGACGTCGGCCGGCGTCGTGCCTCGTGTTGCGGCCACGTCGGCGGCCACCGTGTCGCCGATTGTCGCGAGCAGTGTGTGGTGCGCGCGAAACGCGATATTGGGTTTGTACGAGCGATGCTGCTCGGTCGCCAACCGAAGGTCGGGAATGGATTCGGCGAGTCGGGCGAGGGCTGTCCCCGCCTCGAGTCGTGCCAATCCCGCGCCGATGCAGAAATGTGGACCGTGGCCGAACGACAGGTGATTGCCCACGTCCGCCCGGTGCGGGTCGAACCGGTCCGGGTGGGCGAACGCCGAGGAGTCGCGATTGGCCGCACCGATCAACAGCAGGCAGCGGGCCCCGGCGGGAATCGTCACCCGACCCAGGGTGACGTCCCGGCTGGTCACCCGCAGCCACCCGTCGATGGCCGGCGCGAAGCGCAGCGTCTCGCCCACGAACGCGGGGACGACCCCCGGGTCCGCGACGATCGCCGACCACCAGCGCGGCGTGGACAGCGCCTGGTCGAGGGCGTGCGCGAGCAGCCCGGCTGTGGTCTCGTGGCCGGCGACGAGGAGATTGAACGCCAGGCTCGCCACCTCGGGCACGGTCAGCACGGTGTCATCGTCGTCCCGGTAGGTCAGGGCGCGGCTGATGAAGTCGTCACCTTCGTGCCCGCCGCGCACCCGCTGGCGGACCAGCTCCTCGCAGTAGTGCCAGAACTCCAGCAGATCCTGGGCGAGCCGGACCTGCTCGGCCGGGTCGGGCTGTCCCCAGATGAGGGCGATCTGACCGTCCGCCCAGCTCCGGATCCGCCCGATGTCGGCGTCCGGCACGCCGAGGATGTCCAGCACCACCAGCAGGGGCAGCTCGGTGGCGAACTCCTTGATCAGGTCCACCTGGTCGCCCCGCCGGGCGGCGAGACGGGACACCAACTGGTCGACCCGGCGCCGGACGATCGCACCGTACTCGGCCTCGACCCGATCGGGGGTGTTCGCGAAGGTCGCCCGGAGGGCCCGGCGGGTGCGGGGATGCGCCGGTGGGTCCGCGGCGGCCGTGGTGGGTGGCGCGTCGATCTGCATGATCACGTTCATTGCCGCCGGGCACACCTCGTAGACCGGGACGAGGGTGAGGGCGTTGGCGAACGTCGTGGCATCGGCGAGGGCGTACCGGACGTGAGCGTGCCCGCTGATCAACCACAGGCCCAGATCCTCGGCGTAGTGCACCCCGTCGGGATCGTCGAGAATGCGTCGCCACATACGTGCCGGATCGGTGAGATAGATCCCGGTGAACGGATTCAACCGCATGGAACGCCTCCTGATGCACGCGGCGCGAAACCGGCAGCGCCTCCATTTGGCGATCCACCCCAGCCGGGCCGATAATGGCGCGCATCTGCCTCTGGCTCTTTACGGTGCGCTGGCCGGCCGCACAAGTCAAGATTGGTGGTCGTCTATTTATTAGCTCGCGTAATTGCGTGTTGCAATGGCCGGTCGGACTCGGCTGGATGCAAGTTGCGGACCGGCCCTTGCCGTCCGGACGGCCGCGACGGGCTACCGGCCGGCACGGGCGGTGGAACCGACTCGCCGCTTTCCCTCATGACCGGAGAAACGACCTCCGCGACTGCCGGTGACGCGGCCGACAGCACCGCCCGAGGGGCTGGGCCTGCGACAACGCCCGCGCAGGGGCTCCAATCTGGCCGGAGCCCCCGCGCGGGCGGGTCGTGACGACCCGGGTCGCTGGATCGTCAGGGCGTCCACGGGGCGGCGACGGCCCAGGTGCTGTCGGCGGTCCACGACGTCGGCGTGTTGTACGCGTCGCCGCCGGTGCCGTTGCTGAGCCAGACCTCCGCGTTGTAGTGCCGCAGGTATTTGCCTCGGAAGTTGTACGACTCCAGGGACACACCCGCGCCGGTCAGCCCGGTGCGGGCGCACCAGGTGGCGTCGGCCCGCATCAGCGCGGAGCCGTCGTCGGGCGAGTTGCGGACCCGGGAGTTCTGGTGGCGGAGGTACTGCCCGGGAACGTTGACCGACTCGAACGAGTAACAGCCGGTGCCGGCCAGACCGGCGCGGATGGTGTACGTGGCGTCGGCCTTGAGCAGGCTGGGGCTGGCCGCGTCGACCACCTCGGTGTAGGCCAGGCCATCCTGGTGGCGCAGGTAGCGGTTGGTGTAGCCGGGCGTGGTCACCTGCAACGACCGTCGGGTGTTCACCGGCAGGGCGACGGGCGTCGAGCTGCCGAGGGTCTTCGAGGCGTTGACCAGGGCGGTGTTGGCGGCGCGGACCCGCGCCTGGTCCATCTTGACCACCTGCCGGTCGTAGGTGAGGAAGCCGTTCAGCTCGCCCTCCAGGTCGGTGATCTCGGTGTAGATCGAGGCGCTGAGCCCTTTCCCGATCATCAGGTTCTGGGTGCCCTGCACCAGCCCGACGTACCGGTCGGTGAGCGCGCTCGAACTGCTCTGCCACTCGTAGGCGAAGAAGCTGCCGTTGGGGCTGTACTCGTGGCCCGGCGTGTGCAGACCCAGACCGCCGAACTCACCGAGCACGGCGATCCGGGTGCTCGACGGCACGGGGGAGTCCGGCCCGAGGTAGACGTGCCAGTCGTCGATGTCGCCGTTGCCGGGGTTGCCGAGGGACTGGCAGCAGTTGTGACCGCTGTGCGGGTTGACCAGGCGGGTCGGGTCCTGGTTCTTGATGTTCTGCGCGACCCGCCGGGTGTCGGTGAGGGACCGCTCACCCCAGCCCTCGTTGTAGGGGGTGTAGGCGATCACGGCGGGGGAGCTGCGGTGCTCGTCGACGATCTCGCGTGCCTCGGCCTCGAACTGCGCCTGCTGCGCGTCGGTGGGGTCGACGTTCTGCGCGGTCAGCGACGGGATGTCCTGCCAGACCAGCAGGCCCAGCCGGTCCGCGTGGTAGAACCAGCGCTGCGGTTCGACCTTGATGTGCTTGCGCACCATGTTGAAGCCCAGGTCCTTGTGCTTCTGCAGGTCGAAGGCGAGGGCCGCGTCGGTCGGGGCGGTGTAGAGCCCGTCCGGCCAGAAGCCCTGGTCCAGGGTGCCGACCTGGAACACGAACTGACCGTTGAGCTTGGGGCGCAGCACTCCGTTGACCAGGCCGGTGGTGATCTCCCGCATGCCGAAGTAGTGGGTGGTCCGGTCCACGGTGGCGGACCCGGCGTTGCGCAGGGTGACCCGGAGGTTGTAGAGGAACGGGTCGTCGGGTGACCAACGCCGGGCGTTGGGCACCGGCACGCTGAAGTCGGTGAAGCCGCCGGTGGCCGAGCCGACCACTGTGCTTCCGTTGAGTGCCTCGGCGAGCACGCTGTGACCGCTCACGTCGCCCCGGGTGAAGACCCGTACCCGCAACGTGTTGTTGCCGAGGTTCGGGTAGACGTCCACGCTGCTGATCGAGGCGGTGGGCACCGGCTCCATCCACACCGTCTGCCAGATGCCGGAGCTGGGCGTGTAGAAGATCCCGCCGGGTGTCTTGGTTTGCTTGCCGATGGCGGGCAGGCTGCCGTTCTGCCGGGTGTCGGTGGGATCCCAGACCTTGACGACGATCTCGTTCGCCCCGGCGGTGAGCTGGGGGGTCACGTCGAAGGTGAAGGCGTCGTAGCCGCCGGTGTGCGCACCGACCCGGACGCCGTTGACCCAGACGGTGCTCTGCCAGTCGACGGCGCCGAAGTGCAGCAGGGTCCGCCGGCCCGACCAGTTCGCCGGGATGGTGACGGTGCGCCGGTAGAACAGGTAGTTGCGGTTGTCGTTGGCGGCCCGCTGGATGCCGGACAGCGCGCTCTCCACCGGAAAGGGCACGTTGACCCGCTCGGGCAGATTGGCGCCGAACTGCGGGGCGTCGTCGGTGGCCGACTGGCGTAGCTGCCACTCGCCGTTGAGGTTGAGCCAGTCCGGCCGGGTCATCTGCGGTCGCGGGTACTCCGGCAGTGGGGTGCCGGCCAGGGCCTGGCTGGTCCAGGGGGTGGTCAGCGGGGGCGTCTTGGCCGGCGCGGCGTGCGCCGGCGAGGCCGGCGCGGCGAGGACGCCGGCGACCAGGGTGAGGATGAGCAGCAGCGGCAGGGCGGGGCGGATGGGGACCTGACGTGTCATGCCGTCTCCGGGGGGCGATTCGCCACGGGCGGTACAGCCATGCCCGAAGCGCGTGGGTGGTGGGCATCGGGTGGTCTTTGACGAGGGCGGGCGTCAGCAACGAATGTCGGTGGGATTTCCACCGGACGACGACAGTCGACATATTGACATTCACCGTTGCCTCTATAACGTTATAGAGCCGTCTCGGGCGTCCGTCAATCCTTGTTCGTCAATGCCCTGTCGGCTCGCCGGTCGAATTCGCGAAGGATTGGTGGATGGGCGTCAACCTCAAGGACATCGCGAGGCGCGCCGGCGTGTCGCTGGCCACCGTCTCGAACGTGGTCAACGGCTATCGGCCGGTGGGGGAGCGGACCCGGCAGCGGGTGCAGCAGGCGATCGACGAACTCGGCTACAGCCCCAACCTGGGCGCCCGGCACCTCCGTCGGGGGCGCACCGGCCTGATCGCGCTGGCCATCCCCGAGCTGACCAACCCCTACTTCGCCGAGTTGGCCGAGATCGCCATCGCCGAGGCTGCCGGGCTCGGCTACACGCTCGTCATGGAGAACACCGCCGCCGACCGGGAGGCCGAACTGGCGCTCCTCGATGGCTCCCGACGGCACATCATCGACGGCCTGATCCTCAGTCCGGTGCGGATCGGCCGAGAGGAGGTGCTGGCGCGGGCCGCCACCAGCCCGCTCGTGCTGATCGGTGAGGGCGTCTACGACGTGCCGCACGACCACATCGCCATCGACAACGTGGCGGCCGGTCACGCCGCGATCCAGCACCTCGTGGCGATCGGTCGCCGCCGGATCGCGTTCGCCGGCGCCACCTCCGGCGGTGACCGGCAGTCGGCGCAGCTGCGGGTACGCGGCTACCGGGAGGCGCTCGCCGCTGCCGGCCTGCCGTACCGCCCGCAGCTGGTCGCCCGCACCGACGCGTTCGGTCGGCTCGACGGTTATCAGGCGATCCAGGCCCTGCTCGCCCTCGGCGACCCGCCGGACGCGGTGTTCGGCTACAACGACCTGGTCGCGATCGGCGCGCTGCGGGCGTTGGCCGAGGCGGGCCACCGGGTCCCCGAGGACGTCGCGGTGATCGGCATCGACGACATCGAGGAGGGGCGATTCAGCACCCCGACCCTCACCACGATCGCGCCGGACAAGCGGGAGATCGCCCGGCTGGCCGTACGCCGGCTCGTCGCCCGGATCGAGGGCGCGGAGGTCATCGGCCCGCTGAGCGTGCAGACGCCGTTCCGGCTCATCCGCCGGGAGAGCACCGGCGCGCCGCGGGGCTGACGGTCCGCGCCGGCCCCGAAGCCCGCCGCCCGATCCATAGTCCCGGTGGTAGGACCCAGAGAGGATGACCCATGAGATCCATTTCTCTCAATATGATGACCGCTATCTCGAATGCGGGTGCGCTCACGAGGCGTGCCATCCTGATGCGGAGGAATGCATGGTTCGCTGGCGTACCCTCACTGGCCTGCTGGCCACCGCGTTGGCCGCGGTGACCGCGGCCAGCCTCACCCTCGCCGCGCCGGCCGCCGCGGCCGACAACCCCGTGACGCCGAACGTCGTCGGCGGCAGCCGCGCCGCGCAGGCGAGTTCCCGTTCATGGTGCGGCTCTCGATGGGCTGCGGCGGCGCGCTGTACAGCCCCCGGCTGGTGCTCACCGCGGCCCACTGCGTGGGTGCGACCGGCACCAACACCAGCATCACCGCCACCCTCGGGGTGGTCGACCTCCAGTCGTCCAGCCGGATCACCGTCCGGTCCAACTACGTCTACCGTGCGCCCGGCTACAACGGCTCGGGCCGGGACTGGGCGCTGATCCGGCTGGCCAGCCCCGTCACCGGGCTGAGCACCCTGCCGATCGCCACCACGACCGCGTACGACAGCGGCACCTTCACCATCGCCGGCTGGGGTGCCGCGCGCGAGGGCGGCGCCCAGCAGCGGTACCAGCTCAAGGCGACGGTTCCGTTCGTGAGCGACTCCACCTGCAACTCCAACTACGGCGGCGACCTCATTCCCGCGGAGGAGATCTGCGCCGGCTACGCCAGTGGCGGCGTGGACACCTGCCAGGGTGACTCCGGTGGCCCGATGTTCCGCCGCGACGCCGCCAACGCCTGGATCCAGGTCGGCATCGTCAGCTGGGGCAACGGCTGTGCCCGGCCCAACTTCCCGGGCGTCTACACCCAGGTGAGCTACTTCGCCTCGTCGATCGCCTCGGCCGCGGCGAGCCTCGGCGGCTGACCGTACGACCGCTCGGGCGGCCCGGACGACACGGTCCGCGCGCCCGGGTCGGCACCGACGGGTGAACGGCGAGTGGGCCAGCCGACAGAAACGGCGGGCCGCGCGTACGGTGCCCGCCGCAACGGCGATGATGGGCCGGTGAAGATCCTGTCCATCCAGTCGTCGGTCGCCTACGGTCACGTCGGCAACTCGGCGGCGGCGTTTCCCCTCCAGCGCCTCGGGCACGAGGTCTGGCCGGTCCTGACCGTGCACTTCTCCAACCACACCGGGTACGGCGCGTGGCGCGGGCCGATGCTGCCGGCCGCCGACGTGGCCGAGGTGATCGCGGGCATCGCGGACCGTGGGGTCCTCGGCGACGCTGACGCGGTGCTCTCCGGTTACCAGGGCGACCCGGCCGTGGGCGCGGTGATCCTGGACGCGGTGCGGACGGTCAAGGCGGCCAACCCGGCGGCGGTGTACTGCTGCGACCCGGTGATGGGCGACGCCGGTCGCGGGATGTTCGTCCGGCCGGGCATCCCCGAGTACCTGCGGGACACCGTCGTACCCCGGGCCGACATCATCACGCCGAACCACTTCGAGCTCGACTTCCTCGCCGGCCGGACGACCACCTCGCTGGCCGAGGTGCTCGACGCGGTCGACGTCGTACGCGCGACCGGGCCACGGCACGTCCTGGTGACCAGCGTGCTCCACGGCGACCTGCCGCCGGATTCGCTGGAGGTGGTGGCCGTCTCGGACGAGGGCGCCTGGGCGGTGACCACCCCATTGCTGCCGATCAACCCGAACGGCGGGGGTGATGTCACCGCGGCGCTGTACCTCGCGCACCTCTGCACGACCGGCTCGCCCGCGACCGCGCTGGAGCGCACCATCGCCTCGGTCTTCGCCGTCCTCGAGGCGACTCTCGCGGCGGGCACCAGGGAGATCCAGCTGATCGCGGCCCAGGACGTGATCGCCGACCCGCCGACCCGGTTCACCGCCCGCCGGCTGCGCTGACGGCGGCCGAGGCACGCGAGACGGCCGTGCCGAGGGCCGGTGCCGCGTCGGCGGCCCTCGGGCACGGCCGTCTCGCCGAGCAGCGACCAGTCGGTCGGCGGCCCTCGGCACGGCCGTCTCGCCGCGTAGTGTCCGGTCGGTCAGCGGCCCTCGGGCACGGCCATCTCGCCGAGCAGCGACCAGTCGGTCTGCGGCACTGTGGCGTTCACGATGCGCGGCGTCTCGGCCAGGTGCGGCGGCAGGGTCTGCTGCGCGGCGCGGAAGTGCGCGGACCGCACGTGGGCCCCGCCGGCCTCGTCGTCGCGGAAGGCCTCGACCAGCACGTACTCGGTCGGGTCGTCGACGCTGCGGGACCAGTCGAACCACAGGCAGCCCGGCTCGGCCCGGGTCGCCTCGGTGAACTCGGCCGTGATCCGCGGCCAGTCATCGGCGTGCTCGGGCCGAACCCGGAACTTGGCGGTAATGAAGATCATGGCCTCAGGCTACCGCTCAGCGCAGCCGGCGGATGTCGCCATACGCCCGGTAGAACCCGCCCCGGCTGGACTCGCGCACCTCGGTCACCAGGTAGCGGGCGCCCGGCTCGCGGATCCCCTTGGGGAACTGCACCGACCAGTCCCGTCGGAAGCCGTCGGAGAGCACCTGCACCCGCAACCGGCCCCGGTCGTCCAGGCACTGCACCAGCACACCGCCACCCAGGTCGCTGGTCACCTCGACGATCGTCGGCTCCACCGGCCTGGGCGCCTCGCGGGGCGCCTTGATGTCGCGCACCTGCGGCACGTCGCCGGCCTGGGCCGCGCGGATCGCCGGCTCGCTCGCGTCGACGCAGGCCAGGTGGCCCCCGGTGGTGACCACGTAGAGCCGGTCGTCGTGGTACTGCATGGAATACGCCGAGCCGCAGCCGGTGCCGAGCTTCCACAGCCGGGTGCCGTCCGCGTCGAAGCAGTAGATCGAGGACTGACTGTCGCCGGCGAAGACGAACCGGCCGCCCTCGGCGGTGGCACAGGAGAAGACCGGGGCGTCGCAGCGGTAGCTGCGCTCGTGCCGGCCCGCCTTGGACAGCCGCACCACCTCGCGGGTGCCGGTGCCGGCGAACACGCTGCCGTGCTCCTGCCAGCCGAAGAGCACCGAGCCCGTCCTGGTGTGCCACAACTCGCGCCCGGTGCGCCACTCGTAGCCGGTCACACCCTGCGAATGGCCGTGGTAGACGGCGTCGGTGTCGCACCGCACCATCCAGGCCGAGCGCCCCCGCCCGGGCCTACGCCACAGGAACTCGTCCTCGTGGTCGACGGCGGTGATCCCGCCGTCGGCGTCCGAGACGCCCAGGACCCCGTCGTGGATGTCCAGCCAGTAGATGTCGATCTCCGGGGCGATCGCGTACGCCACCCGGGGCACCTTGCCGGAGAGGTCGTAGACGTTGCCGTCGTCGCAGCCGGCGTAGACCCAGGCGTCGTCGGCGACGATGCACTTCACCCCGTCGGGTAGCCGGACCTGGCTGCGCACCTGGGCGTCGTGGTCGAGCGTGGTGATCACGCCGTGCTCGTTGCCGACCATGCAGTGCTGCCCGTCGACGAAGATGCCGAAGGCGGGGGCGCCGGAGTCGTAGCGCCAGAGCACCGGGGCGGTGCGGGCGGTGGAGCGGGTGCTGACGATCTGCCGCCGGGACACGGCGCGTTTCTGTCGGACGCCGGGGACCGCCGGCGCATAGCCCTTACGGACCTTCTCCCCGATCTTCTTCGCCGCCGCGGCCCGGGCCCGGGCGTTGTCCGGATAGCCGCTCGTCTTGACCTGCCCCTGGTCGCCGATCCGGCCGTAGCGCACGGTCAGGGTGGCGTCGTCGACCACGACCTCGTAGAACTTGTGCGCACCGTCCACTTCGGACAGTTCGAGGTAGGTCGTCTCCTGGGACATGGGGGGCCTCCGAGGGGGTCAGCGATCGGCGCGGTCTGGCCGGCGCGGCGACAGTGACCACACGCTAACCACCGCCCCCGACAGAATCGGCCCGCCCAGCGGCTCGCGGGTGCCGATCACGGCTCCGGCCAGCGCAGCGCGTCGTCGCGGAGCACCGCGTGCGCACCGACGGTCTGGTTGACGATCTGCGTCACCCGCACGTCGACCGCGACGCTGGCCAGCGCCACCGCGTCCGGGCGGCTGAGGCCGTGCAACCGCTGCATGAGGGTGAGCATCGAGTCGAGTGCCAGGAACGTGGCCTCGTCGAGGGACGCGCCGACGCCCAGGGTCAGCCACCCGTCCGGGGTGCGGGCGACCGGGCCGTCGACCGGGAAATCGTCGCGGACGTCGACGGTCAGCGTCACCTCGTCCATCGGGCATTCGATGGCGGTGCCGCCGACCTCACCGTCGCCCTGCGCGGCGTGCCCGTCGCCGACGGAGAACAACGCGCCGTCGACCGGGATCGGCAGCAGGAGGGTGCTGCCGGCGGTGAGGTCCTTGCAGTCCAGGTTTCCGCCCCAGCGGCGCGGCGGGATCGTCGAGTGCCGCCCCGGTTCCGGCGGCGGCATGCCGAGCACCCCCATGAAGGGGCGCAGCGCCACGGTGTGGCCGTGCTGGTTGCGGCCGGTCATGGCTACCGGGTCCAGCGTCCAGGCGTGCACCACCGGCTGTTCCTGCACGCAGCGTTCGTTGAAACCACTCGGCCAGCCGCCGGCCACCGTGGTTCCCCAGCTGGCCGGGATGACCGCGTCGATGCGTACCGCGAGGGTGTGACCGGCGCGGGCACCGCGGACCGCGACCGGACCGACCAGGGCGTGTCCGTGGTCGGGTCAGTGCTGCGCGACCCGGGGGCGGTCCCGATTCGGGCCGCCGGTGTACGGGCCGGCCGACCACCAGCAGTCGAGGGTGCGGTAGGTGACGGTGTCGCCGGGGTCGATGGTGAGCACCGGCGGGAAATCGGGGGAGAAGTGGCCGTGCAGGCTCTCCTCGCCCGGGGTGAGGGAGTGTCGCATCAGTGCAGGCTAGCGGCGTCCGAGCCGCGGGACAGGCCGCCCGGTGCGCGGCGGGTGCCGGGCGCACCCGCCGCGCACGACTCGGTCCGGCGGGGTCAGCCGGAGGTGCAGGAGCGGATCTGCGGACGGGCGCTGCTGTTGCCGTTGGTCATCGTGGTGAAGCCGAAGGTGTTGCCGCTGCCGTTGGAGCGCATGGTCATGACGGTGCCGCTGCTGTCCCAGGTGGCGGTGCCGTTCCAGATGGTGGAGACCCGCTGCGGTGAGGTGAGGACCACGACCACGGTCCACGTGCTCGCGCCGCTGACCGTCACCGACGTGTTGTACCGGTCGCTCCAGACGTTCGTGGTCGTCGCGGTCGCGGTGCAGCTGCCGCCGGACGGGGGCGGGGTGCCACCATCGGGCGGCGGGGTGCTGCCGTCGGGCGCGACCGCCCGGCCGGTGGACGGCGAGATCATGCCGGGGCACAGGTTGCGGCTGGTCAGGTTGGCCATGATCTGGGGGATCGCGTCGCGGGTGTTCTGAATCCCGTCGTGCATGAGGATGACCTGACCGGCCTGGAGGCGGCTCGCGTTGGACACGATCTGGCTGACGCTCGCGCCGTTCCAGTCCTGGGAGTCCACGTCCCAGATCACCTGGCGCAGACCGAGCGACGACGCGACTGACTGAAGCGTCGAGTTGGTCTCCCCGTAGGGGGGCCGGAACAGCGTCGGCCGGACCCCGGTCGCCGACTGGATCGCCGAGTTGGTCTGGGACAGATCCGACTGCATCTGCGCCTGGCTCATCGAGGTCATGTGGGCGTGGTTCCAACTGTGGTTGGCGACCCACATGCCGGCGCTGACCTGTGCCTGCGCGGCCGACCTGTTGTTCTGGACGTTCTGCCCGACGTTGAACATGGTGGCCCGTACGCCGTTGGCGCGCAGCACGTTCAGCAGCGCGCTGGTGCTGCCGGTCGGGCCGTCGTCGAAGGTGAGCCCGACGTATCCGTTGCAGGCGGCGGCGCTCGACGGCGTCGAGGTGGCCGCGAGGACGACGCCGCACATCGCGACGGCGGTGGCGAGGACGGCGAGCACCGCCCGCAGCCGCCTCGACCACAGGGCCGTGCGGGGGAAGAGTCTGTTCATCTGGTGCCCCTTCTCGCAGGCCCGGACGCGCCCCGGTGGGCGGGCGGCACCGTCCGGACAGGTGTGGTGGTGGGAAGGTTCTGACCCGACGTCGATCGCATCGACCTCGATGGATCGGAGTATTACAGCGGGATTTCTCACGCGTCAACAAGTTCCGGAACTGCTCCGGAACGGATCAGGGGGAGCTGATTCGGTGCTCGTCAGGCACGAAGACCCGGTGAGGGGTGCGGGCCAATTATGTGAGCGTGAACAGTTGGCGGCCGGAGATCCGGAAAAAGACCGGAAGTGCCGGTGGCTGTTCCGAGTGTCGCGAGGGCGAATAGTAAAGGTTGTGAACAGATAGTGTTACAGTCACTTCCTTCGATGTCTGGCTGAGCTCTCGGCCGACAGGGTTCAGGAAGGAGTGATCGCATGACGAAACTGCGCGCGCTGGTCGCGCTGGCGGCACTGATCGTCGCCGGGGGACTGGTCGCGGTGATCCCGCCCACCGCCGCGTCGGCGGCGGACTGCTCGGCACCGTGGCAGGCCTCGGCCGTCTACTGGGGAGACGCACGGGTCTCCCACAGCGGCCGCAACTACCGGGCGAAGTGGTGGACCCAGAACGAGGCGCCACCGGGCACGACCGGCGTCTGGGAGGACCTGGGAGCCTGCGGGGGCGGCACCACCCCGCCCACCAACCCGGGTGGCTTCGTGGTCACCGAGGCCCAGTTCAACCAGATGTTCCCGGGCCGCAACTCCTTCTACACGTACGCCGGGCTGGTCGCCGCGCTCAGTGCCTACCCGGCCTTCGCGCGGACCGGCAGCACCACCGTGCAGCGCCAGGAGGCCGCCGCCTTCCTGGCCAACGTGTACCACGAGACCGGTGGGCTCGTGCACATCGTCGAGCAGAACACCGCCAACTACCCGCACTACTGTGACCCCGGCCAGCCCTACGGCTGTCCCGCCGGTCAGTCCGCCTACTACGGGCGCGGGCCGATCCAGCTCAGCTGGAACTTCAACTACAACGCCGCCGGCAACGCCCTCAACCTGCCGCTGCTGACCAACCCCTGGCTGGTGCAGACCGATGCCGCGGTGGCCTGGAAGACCGGCATCTGGTACTGGATGACCCAGAACGGGCCGGGCACCATGACCGCCCACAACGCGATGGTCAACGGCGCCGGGTTCGGTCAGACGATCCGCAGCATCAACGGCTCCATCGAGTGCAACGGCGGAAACCCCGCCCAGGTGCAGAGCCGCGTCACCAGGTACCAACAGTTCGTCGGCATCCTCGGGGTGTCCGCCGGAGCCAACCTCTACTGCTGATCGAGGGCCGCCTCGACGTACGCCACCGCGCGCGTCGAGGCCCGGCCGGCACCGTCGGCGCGGACGACCGGGCCGCGCAGCGACCCCGACGCGTCTACCCGTTGACACGGCGGTGGTGTGCCCGCAACTATCAGCGAACAGTTCACCGCCCCGACCCTCGTTGGCCGCCAACCGGTATGACAACGATGTCAGGGCCCGATCCGGCACCACCACACGCTCCACTCTGCCCAGACGTTCGACGCACTCGACCCGGTTCGAGTCGAAAGGCTCCGTCCCTCATGTCGCATACCCCCCTTGCGCGCCCCCTCTCTCCCCGCCTGGTCGCCGCGACCACAGCCGCCCTGCTACCGCTGGGCCTGCTCGTCGCGCGCCCCTGGCCAACGCCGCCCCCACCCCGGCAACGCCCGGCGGCTTCACCTCATCGTTCGAGTCGGCCGACCCACCAGCGGCCACCAACACCGTGCAGGTCGGCGCGAACGGCAAGCCGATCCAGGCCAACCTGAGCGGTGCGGTCACCACGCTGCCCGGCAGCCTGCTCAAGCAGGTCAGCGCGGTGACCGCGAGCGACGAGAACCAGCCGCGGGAGGTCGCCGCGAACCTCGCCGACGACGACTCGTCGACCAAGTGGCTCGTGTTCCAGCGCACCGGCTGGGTGACCTACCGGTTCGCCGAGCCCGTGACTGTCGCCCGCTACTCGTTGACCTCGGCCAACGACGCGCCGACCCGCGACCCCAGGGACTTCGTCGTGCAGGGGTCCACCGACGGCACCTCGTGGACCGACCTGGACAAGCGATCCGGCGAAAAGTTCGGCGGCCGGTTCGTCACCAACAGGTACAGCTTCACCAACCCGAACGCCTACGCCTACTACCGGCTGAACATCACCGCGAACTCCGGCGACTCCCTGTTGCAACTCGCCGACTGGAACATCAGCGACGGCTCCGACACCCGTCCGCCGGCCACGCCGATGATCAGCGAGACCGCCGCCGGCCCGAACGGTGGTTACACCACCAAGCCGGACGTCGGCTTCACCGGACTGGCCGCGCTGCGCTACTCCGGCGGGGCGGAGGGCAACGGCCGCGCGTACGCGACGAACAAGCTGTTCGACGTCAACGTGCCGGTCGGGCCGAAGACCCGACTGTCGTACAAGATCTTCCCTGAGTACACCGGTGGGGACTCCCGGTACCCGTCCACCTACGCCGCCGTCGACCTGCACTTCACCGACGGCAGCTACCTCAGCGGGCGCTCGCCGGCCGACCAGCACGGCTACCCGCTCACCGGCGCCGGTCAGGGCGCGTCGAAGGTGCTCTTCGCCGACCAGTGGAACCTGGTGCAGGCCGACCTCGGCACCGTCGCGCGGGGCAAGACGATCGACCGCATCCTGCTCTCCTACGACAACCCGCAGGCCACCGGGGAGACCCGGTTCCAGGGGTGGCTCGACGACATCGAGCTGGCGGCCACGCCACCGACGATCGACGGCTCCACGCTCACCAACTACGTCGACACCCGGCGCGGCACCAACTCGACGGGCGGTTTCTCCCGCGGCAACAACCTGCCGATCACCGCGCTGCCGAACGGCTTCAACTTCTTCACCCCGGTGACCGACGCGACCTCCGACTCCTGGGAGTACGAGTACCACCGGATCAACAACGAGGCCAACCTGCCCATGTTGCAGGGCCTTGCGATCTCCCACGAGCCGAGCCCCTGGATGGGCGACCGCAACCAGATGTCGGTCATGCCGGTCGTCGGCGACGGACCGCTCACCGGTGAACCCGCCAGCCGGGCGCTCGCCTTCCGCCACGACGACGAGACGGCACAGCCGGATCTCTACCGGGTCACGCTGCAGAACGGCCTGGTCGCGGAGATGACCCCCACCGACCACGCCGGGATCATGCGGTTCACCTTCCCGACCGGGTCGGCGACCGGAAGCCTCGTCTTCCACAACGGCACGTTCACCATCGGCCCGGACGGCACCCTCACCGGCTGGGTCGACAACGGCAGCCCGCTCTCCGCCGGCCGGAGCCGGATGTTCGTCTCCGCCGCCTTCGACCGGGCGCCGACCGCGTCCACCGCGACGACCGCCACCTTCGACACCACCACGAGCCGGGAGGTGACGCTGCGGCTCGCGACGTCGTTCCTCTCCGTCGAGCAGGCGGGCCGCAACCTCGACCTGGAGGTCACCGGCAAGAGCTTCGACCAGGTTCACGCCGCCGCCACGGCCGCGTGGCAGGACCGGCTCGGCCGGGTCGAGGTGCAGGGCGCCACCGAGGCGCAGCTGGTCTCGATGTACTCGAACCTGTACCGGCTGAACCTCTACCCGAACTCGCAGTCGGAGAACACCGGCACCGCCGCCGCACCGCGCTGGCAGTACGCGAGCCCGGTCTCCGCGCCGACCGGCGCGTCCACCCCCACCCGGACCGGCGCGAAGATCGTCGACGGCCAGATCTACGTCAACAACGGCTTCTGGGACACCTACCGCACCGTGTGGCCCGCCTACGCGCTGCTGTATCCGGACATCGCCGCCAAGATCTCCGACGGGTTCGTCCAGCACTACCGTGACGGCGGCTGGATCGCCCGCTGGTCGTCCCCCGGCTACGCCGACCTGATGACCGGCACCAGCGCCAACGTGGCGCTGGCCCAGGCGTACCTCACCGGGGTCAAGCTGCCCGACCCGCTCGCGGCGTACGACGCGGCCGTCAAGGACGCGACAGTCGCGTCCGGACGCGGCGCGGTCGGGCGCAAGGGCATCGAGACGTCCCTGTTCCTCGGCTACACGCCGACCTCCACCGGGGAGTCGGTCTCCTGGGCGCTGGAGGGCTTCATCAACGACTACGGCATCGGCAACATGGGTGCGGCCCTCGCCAAGGACCCGGCCACGCCGAAGTCGCGGCGCGCCCAACTCCAGGAGGAGTCCCGGTACTTCCTGGAACGGGCCCGCAACTACGTCCACCTCTTCGACTCGAAGACGAAGCTCTTCCAGGGCCGGAACGCGGCCGGCAGCTTCCTCGCCGGTGACCCACTGGACTGGGGTGGCGTCTACACCGAGACCAACGGGTGGAACTTCGCGTTCACCGCACAGCAGGACGGCCGGGGCCTCGCCAACCTCTACGGCGGGCAGCAGGCGCTGCGGGACAAGCTCGACACGTTCTTCAGCACCCCGGAGAACGCCGACCGCCCCGGTGGGTACGGCGGCGTCATCCACGAGATGCTCGAGGCACGCGCGGTGCGGATGGGTCAGCTCGGCATGAGCAACCAGCCGTCGCACCACATCCCGTACATGTACAACTTCGCCGCGCGCCGGCCAAGACCCAGGCGACGGTGCGGGAGATCCTGCGGCGCCTCTACGTCGGCAGCGAGATCGGCCAGGGTTACCTGGGCGACGAGGACAACGGCGAGATGTCGTCCTGGTACATCCTCAGCTCGCTGGGCATCTACCCGCTGCAGGCCGGTTCGTCGGAGTGGACCATCGGCTCGCCGCAGTTCACCAGGATGACAGTGCGGCGCAGCAGCGGCGACATCGTCGTCAACGCCCCGAACAACAGCACGACGAACGTCTACGTGCAGGACGTGAAGGTCAACGGCAAGAAGCAGCGCGGCCTCTCCCTCGACGTGGCCGCGCTCGCCAGGGGCGGCACCATCGACTTCCAGATGGGCCCCCGCCCGTCGTCCTGGGGCACCGGCAGGAACGACGCGCCACCGTCGCTGACCACTGGCGACGAGACGCCGAAGCCGTTGCAGGACGTGACCGGCCCCGGTCTCGGCACCGCGACCGCCACCGGCGGTCAGGACGCCTCGAAGCTGTTCGACGACTCGTCGACCACGCAGCTCACCTTCGCCTCGGCGACCCCGCAGGTCACCTGGGCGTCTCGCGCCGGCAAGCAGCAGCCGAGGCACTACACCGTCACGTCCGGGGCGGGCGCGGGCGATCCGGCGGACTGGCGGTTGCAGGGCTCCAACGACGGGATCACCTGGACCACCGTCGACTCCCGCGCCGACCAGGTGTTCCCGTGGCGTAACCAGACCCGGCCGTACCAGATCGACAAGCCGGGCCGGTTCGCGCAGTTCCGCCTCGCCGTCACCAGGACCGTCGGTGCCGAGCGGACCACCCTCGCCGAGGTTGAGCTGCTCGCCGGCGGTGACCTCGACCTGGGCGGCGGCGACATCGCGGTGACCGCCGCGACCGACGTGCACGCGACGAACGGCACGCCCGTCTCGGTGCCGCTGGCCACCGTCACCGGCGGCAACGCCGACGGCTACCGGGCCACCATCGACTGGGGTGACGGCACGCCGGTCACCGAGGGCACCGTGACGCCCAGCTCGCGGGCCGTCTACCAGGTCGGTGGGTCGCACACCTACGCCACGCCGGGCTACCACCAGGCGAACGTCATGGTCACCGATGGCGAGAGCCAGAGCTCCGCGACGGTCGGCGTCCAGGTGGGGTACGCCCCGACGTCCGGCCTCAGCGCCGCGTTCGACAGCGTCTGCATCGGCGACGAGAGCGTCCTCGCGGCGGACTGCGACGCCAAGACGTGGGCGTACTCGCGGGCCGCGCTGGCGGCGGCCGGCGTGACCCCGGGCCAGCAACAGCAGGTGCCGGGCACGGCGCTGCGGTTCACGCTGCCGGTGATCCCGGCCGGGCAGCCGGACAACGCCACCGGCAACGGGGCGACCGTCGCTCTCGACCTGCCGGACGACGCCACCAGCATCTCGTTCGTCGGCGCCGGAACGCAGGGCAACCAGAGCACCACCGGCACGGCGACGTTCAGCGACGGCAGCACCGCCAGCATCCCGATCGAGATGAGCGACTGGACGCTGGGCGGCAACGCCAACGGCACCCCCTCCTACGGCAACGTCATCGTCGCCAGGACGGCGTACCGGCTGCACGGCACGAGCCGCGACGGCGCGCAGCCGTTCCTGTTCGCCACCGCGCCGTACCAGATCCCGGCGGGCAAGACGCTGGTGTCGGTGACCCTGCCGACGCAGACCGGTGACCCTCGCACCGCTGGTCGGATCCACGTGTTCGCCGTGGCCAACGACGGCACGCCCGTCCCGGCGCTGACCACCGTCGCTGCGAAGGACCAGACGGCGAAGGCCGGGCAGGTGCTCACGGCGAACCTGGGCTCGGTGAACGGCGGCGTTCCCGGCACGACCGGCTACCGGGCCCGGGTCCAGTGGGGTGACGGCACGGTTCCGCAGGACGTGACGATCGGCGCGTCCGGTGCGATGAGCGGGCAGCACAGCTACCCGCGCGAGGGCACCTACACCGTGCGGGTCACCGTGTGGGACACGCTGTCGAGCAGCACCGGGTCCTTCACCGTGACTGTGGAACGCGGCGGGTCCCAGCCGGCGATCGCGCTCGCCGCGGCCGGCACCGTCCGCACCGGCGGCGCGGTCACCATCGAGGGCCGTGGGTTCGCCGCCGGCGAGCAGGTGACCGTCAGCGTCGGCACCGACCCGGGCCGGACCACGAAGGTCGTGGCCTCCGCGACGGGAACGGTCCGCGCCTCGGTGCCGACCTCCGGGAACGCGCAACCGGGCCGGTACGCCGTCACCGCGACGGGCGCTTCCTCGGGTGTCCCGGCCACGGCCACCGTGCGGGTGACCGAGCAGGTCCAGGCGCCGGCCTACCGGCCACGGATGGTGTTGACGACCACCTCGGGGCCGCGCGGAACGTCGATCACGGTGGACGGTTCCGGGTTCGCACCGAACGAGGCGGTCACGGTCGTCTTCGGCAACGGGCTGGCGGTCAGCACCGTGCGCGCGAATGGTGACGGCGTCCTCTCCGGCGCGACGGTGAGCGTTCCGGGGCCGGCGAAGCCGGGCGCGACAAGCGTCACGCTGACCGGTGCGACGTCGGCGACGAAGGTGTCCCGACCGTTCACCGTCACCGGGTAGCACCGGGGAGGTAGCAGCGCCGCCGTGGGCGGGCCGTGAACACGGCCCGCCCACGGCCGTGTCCGGGCACGAGCACGCTCCCGGCCGTCGTCAAGCCGGCGGCAGCAGTGCGTCGACCAGGTCGCGCAGTGGCCCGACGAGGTCCTGTTCGGTGGCGGAACTCAGCGGTTCCAGCTGAATCGAGGAGGACCGCAGGACCGCGGCCCCGATCGCCGCGGCGATCGCCATCTGGGCGCGCAGGAGGGTCTGTTCACTGCCCGGTTCGTCGGGACGCCACCCTCTGGCCGCGGCCAACTGTTCGCTGGACCGGCTCAGGACGCCGCGCCGGATCTCGTCGGCCGCCGCGTCGCCGGAGGAGCGCAGCAGCAGCGCGAGCTGACTGGACAGCCCCGCCGCGCCGAGGCCGGCGATGTGCCGGGCGATGGCCTCGGGCACCTGGTCGGCCGGCGTCTGGCCGGTCGTCCGGCGCAGTTCGTCGCCCGCGGCCCGCAGGCAGGCCTCGAACAGGCCCTCTTTGGAGGAGAAGTAGCGGCTGATCAGCGCCACGTTGACGCCCGCGTCGTCGGCGATGTCGCGGACGGTGGTCGCCGCGTAGCCGTCGCGGGCGAAGCGTCGGCGAGCGGCGTCGAGGAGGAGTTGCCGGGTCTGGCTGGCGTCCCGGCGTCGACGGCGGGCCGGTGCGCTGGCGGCCGGGACGGTTTCGCTGCTCACGGGGGCAGGCCGTTCTGCGGTCACGACGCGTCCTCTCCTCGCGGTGGCTTGCTGGTCACAGTGCCGCCCTCAGCCGATCAATCGGGCAGCCAGATCCGCACCTGTGAGGTATATCGCTATCCGCACCTCCAGCCGCTGATCCCGCCCCGCCGGGGAGTAAGCATACTGGGTAAGTCAGCAAGCGTTTACATCTAGCCTCGGGGATTCCATGACCCAGACCATCCAGGAGCCGGCCCACGCCGGCTCCCCGGCCAGCGCCACCCCGCGCGCCAACAGCACCCTCCTGGTGCTGTACCTGTCGCTGGGCGGCTTGGCGTTCGCGGTGCTCCAGTCGCTGGTGGCACCGGCGCTGTCGACAATCGCGAGAGACCTGGGCGTCTCCACCGGAGACATCAGCTGGGTGCTCACGGCGTACCTGTTGGCGGCCTCCGTGCTGACGCCCATCCTCGGCCGGCTCGGCGACATGGTCGGCAAACGCCGGGTCCTGATCGGCGTCCTCGCCGCCCTCGCGGCGGGAACCCTGCTCGCCGCCCTGGCCCCCAACCTGGGCGTGCTGATCGTCGCGCGGGCCCTACAGGGCGCGGCCGGAGCGATCCTGCCCCTGTCGATCGGCATCGTCCGCGACGAACTGCCCCGGGAGAAGGTGGGCGTCACCGTCGGCCTGCTCTCGGCGATCTTCGGTGTCGGCGCCGGCGTCGGCATCGTCGCCGCCGGCCCGATCGTGGAGCACCTGTCCTGGCACTGGCTGTTCTGGCTGCCGCTGGTCCTCGTCGTCGTCGCGCTGCTCGGGGCCGTCTTCGGGATGCCCGAGTCCCGGGTCCGCACGCCCGGCCGGCTCGACATGCTCGGCGCCGCCATCCTGTCGGTGTCGCTGGTGTCGCTGCTGCTGGCCGTCAGCAAGGGGCAGGGCTGGGGCTGGGTGGGGACGAGGACCATCGGTCTGTTCGTGCTCGGTGTGCTCGCGCTGGTCGCGTTCGTCCTGGTCGAGCTGCGGGTACGCGAGCCGCTCATCGACATGCGCCTGATGCGGATCCGCGGTGTCTGGGCCACCGACCTGGTCGCCCTGATCCTCGGCTTCGCGATGTTCGGCACGTTCGTGCTGGTGCCGACCCTGCTCCAACTGCCTGCGGTCACCGGGTACGGGTTCGGCAAGACGGTGTCGCAGGCGGGGCTGTTCCTGCTGCCCACCGTCCTGATGATGGTGATCTTCGGCCCCCTCGCCGGTCTGCTGGACCGTCGCTTCGGTCCCAAGGTCCCGATGTTCCTCGGCGCGGTGGCGTCGTCGTCGCGTTCGTGCTGCCGGCCCTCGCCCACGGCGCGACCTGGCAGGTGCTGCTCTCCGGAGTGCTCACCGGCGCCGGCATCGGGCTGTCGTTCGCGGCCATGTCCAACGCCATCATCGAGAGCGTCCCGGCCGGCCAGACCGGTGAGGCGAGCGGCGTCAACACCATCGCGCGGACGATCGGCAGCAGCATCGGCGCGGCCGTGGTCGCGGCCGTCATCACCTCGCACAGCACCCCTCAGGGTCTGCCCACCGACGCGGCGTTCACCACCGGGTTCTGGGTCTGCGCGGGCGTCGCCGTGTTGGCCGTCCTCGCCGCGCTCGCGCTGCCCTCGGCGCGTCGGCGTCACCAGCAGGCGGTCGCCGCCGGTGTCGACGACCTCCCGCCCGAGCCGGTCGAACTACACCTGCCGCACCGCCACCACTGAGCGGACGCTCGGGCCGCGTCCACCCATCCGGTGCGACGTGGCCCGAGCCTGACCCGCCGATTTGGCGGGGGCGGTCACCCCGCCGGCGGCGGGCTCAGTCGTAGCTGCCACCGGGCACCCTGACTGGTGAGTCGGACGATGGCCAACGGCTCCACGTCCAGCTGCCGGTACGTCGCCAACGGCAGGTCGAGGGCGTGGACCAGCGCGACCCGGATCACCAGGGGATGGGTCACCGCGATGATCCGTTGACCAGCGGCGCGCCGTTCGTCCAGCCAGCGACCGACCCGGTCCCGCACCGACGCGACGGACTCGCCGCCCGGCGGCGCGCGGTCCACGTCGGACATCCATTCGCGCAGCGCCTGCGGCTGCTCGGTGGCGATCTCCTCGAACGACCGTCCGGTCCAGTCCCCGTAGTCACAGTCGGCCAGCACCGCGTCGACGGTGGCCAGCAGGCCGAGAAGCTCTGCGGTCTGGGTGGCGGCCGCCGCCGGGCTGGATTGGACGGTGTCGTTGACGCCGAGCGGCCCACCCCGTCCCGCTCCGGCGTGGGCCTGGGCGTGGGCGGCCCGGCGGCCGCCCTCGTCCAAGCCGTCATTTGGTGCGCCGAAGCGGGCCCGGCGAAGAGCCGCGGTGTGCGCGTGGGCGACCAGCCGGAGGCTGGTCGCGGTCATGTGCTCCGCAGTGCGTCGGTGCCGGACCGGCGTCGCCACTCGCGGTGCATCAGGGCCGCGAACAGCAGGCCGATCCCGGTCCAGAGCACGACCTGGGTGCCGAGGGAGGCCAGCCGGAAGTCCCACAGCAGGGCGGCGGGGAAGTTCGCCGGAACCTCCTGGAAGGAGGGCATCACCACGTACGACACTGCCGCGACCAGCAGAAACCCGCCCACGGCTGCGGCCGCGCGCTGCCACGCTGGCGCCTGCGCGCCGACCGACCGGTAGCCCAACGAGCCCGCCCACACCGCCACCAGGCCGAGCACCACCATCAGCAGGTAGGTGACGGTCCGCTGGTTGATGGTGGCCGGGTCGCCGACCGCCGGTGGGTTCGCCGGGTACTTGAGGAACGGCACGATCACCGCGCCCAACAGCGCCGCGCCGGCCAGCGACAGGCCCGAGCGACCGTCGTCGTAGCTGCGCCGCCGACGGGACAGCAGGACGTACGCCGTGGCCAGCAGACCACCCATCGCGGCACCGAACAGCCCGGTGGCCAGGAACAGGCCGCCGCGTTGACCACTGCGGCTGACCAGGGCGTCCTCGTGGTCGTGCGCGCCGGCGGCAGGCTCGGCGTGGGTCGCCGCCTCCTCGATGGCGATGGCCGCCTCGACCCGCGGCTCGCCGGCGACATAGGCGAATGTGCCGGCGAGCAGACCGGCGACCAGACCGGCGAGCAGGCCGCGGACGAGGACAGCGAAGAACGGCGGAGCGGTGGTGGTCAGTGGCACGGAACACCCAGCAGGTGCCGACCGTCGTGCATCAGCTCGTGCAGGTACGTCCCGCTGCGCGACACCGCCCCCTGGTCGAAGGCGACGAGGTAGGCCAGCAGGGTGAGCACGGCGACGGTCGCCAGGACCGTCCACAGCAGACGGGCGGTGCCGGCGGGGTGTACCACGGGCTGGGTGGAAGCGGAGCTAGACATGATCCACGAACCTCTCCAGGGATGACGCGTCCCCATCGCAAGGCTGCGGACGACCGAGCGTCCTGGCTCGCGGCCCCATGGAGGTGCCGCTCACAGTGGCGCGACCGCGCCGGAATCAAACCGGCTTCCCTCGCGTCGCCGCAGATAGTGGCCTGACGGTATCGGTGCCGCCTCGGGCGGTCAACCCGGCCTCGCGGGCGCGTACATCTCCAATCGTCGATATCGGACGCCTCGGGTGGGATCCTCGCGGCCCGCCGCTGCCCGGCTTCGCGGCGTCGGCGTCCGCACTGTCGGTCGAATCATCAGACCAAAAGCCAGTCCTGCTGGCACCTTCCCCGCGAGGACAAGGGGGATCGGTCAGCGGTCGTGACCTGAGGAGGCCAAAAGATACGATGCCTCGGTCCCCGCCGGTGTTTCTGCGCCCCGCGGTCAACCTGTTACCGCTAACATGGTCAATCTGCCAGTCCGGGTCGGAGGCACGGGTCGTCCCGGACGTGCGACCGGTGGCTGAGCGGAGTGTCAGGTGGACGGGAACGTGCCAGGGTGGGTCCGATGACGACCGGTGCTGTCCCGTCTCGGCCCGGCATCGTCGACGCGCACCACCACCTCTGGGTCCGGGCGCGGCATCCGCAGCCGTGGATCGACCCGTCCACCATGGCCGCGATCGACAGGGATTTCACCCTTGTCGAACTCGCGCCGGAGACCCGGGCGGTCGGGGTCACCCAGACCGTCGTCGTGCAGTCCGTCGCGGTCCGCTCGGAGACATCCGAGCTGCTGGGCGTCGCCGCCGACGACCCGCTCGTCGCCGGGGTCGTCGGCTGGGTCGACCTCACCGCCCGCGATGTCGCCGAGCGCCTGGACCGGCTTCGGGAGGCGCGCGGCGGGGCATGGCTCGTCGGAATCCGTCACCTGGTCCAGTCCGAGCCCGATCCGGGGTACCTCGACCGTCCCGACGTTCGGCGGGGCATCGCCGCCGTCGGTGCCGCCGGCCTCGCCTTCGACCTGCTGGTACGCCATCAGCAGTTGCCGGCGGCCACCCGGCTGGTCCGCGACCTACCCCAGGTGCGGTTCGTCCTGGACCATCTCGGCAAGCCGCCACTCGGGCGGGCCGATCTCGGTGACTGGCCCGGTGACCTGCGGGCGCTTGCCGCCGAGCCCAACACGACCGCGAAGCTCTCCGGCCTGGTGACCGAGGTGAGCGGGGCGCCCTGGACGCCGGCGGACCTGCGGCCCGCCGTCGAGCACGCGCTCGACGTGTTCGGCCCGGACCGGCTGATGTACGGCTCGGACTGGCCGGTGTGCCTGCTCGCCACCTCGTACTCCCGCTGGCTGACCTGCCTCGCCGAGCTGCTGGGCCCGCTGGGCGAGGACGAGCGTGCGGCGATCTGGCGGGGCACTGCCGGTCGGGCGTACCGGCTGGCGGCGTCGTGACCCGGCGCGGGCTCGTGGGTTCGCCGCCGGCCGGGCGGGTGTCGCCGGGCGGGCGTCGATCCGTCGGGTGACCGGCGCGGGCGGTCGAACGTGGGCCGTCGTGGGTCGGCCCGGAGCAACCGACCGGGCCCACGGACCCCTGTGGAGGAATAGCGTGTTATCGATAACATGCTCGCGGCGGACCGGTTGCGCGGCATGCCACTTCTCGCCGGGCCAGTGTGGATCGTGGCCGGTCGGGCGTCCGCTGACCCGGCCGGACCGGACGGGCCCGGGTCGCCCGGCCGCAGTTGTGCCGGTTTGATCAGACGTATGCGTGTGGCGGCTCCGGTAACGATGACAAAACATGGTCGTAAGGCCTTGGCAACACGCGTGGATGCATGGCATGGTAACGCCTGATCAAGGGAAACATCCGATCTATCTCCATCGTGGGGCGGGTTCCCGTCCAGGGCCGTTCCCACCGAGGAGGCTCGGTTGCTCACAGGTGCTTGGCTCGCCGGCGGAGTCCCCGCCGCGCGCCGGCCCCATGCTTGGGGAGGTCAGGTCCGACGATGAGTACCGTCGAGGCACCCGCCGACGCGCAGCGCGGCGAACTCAGTGACTGGTTACGGGAACGGATCTCCCACGCCGTCTCCGAGTTCACCGCCGCCACCGCGTTGGTCGTCCTGTTCGTCGCGTTGACCTTCGCGAGTCCCTACTTCCTGACAACTGACAACCTCTTCAACATCGGCGCGCAGACGGCGGTGATCGCCATCATCGCGACCGCGCAGACGATGGTCATCATCACCAAGGGCATCGACCTGTCCGTGGGATCGGTGGCGGCGCTCGCCGGCGTGCTGGGCGCGATGGTCGTGCGCGACCTGGGCTTCCCGCTCTGGGCGGCGACGGCTGTCGCGATCGGCGTCGGCGCCCTGGCCGGGCTGTTGAACGGGTTGTTGGTGACCGCGGCGAGAATCCCGCCGTTCATCGCGACGCTGGGGACGATGTCGGTGGGCCGTGGTCTGGTCTTCATCATCACCGGGGCGGTCGGCGTCTACGGTCTGCCCCGTTCGTTCCAGCTGCTCGGCAACGGGGAGATCATGGGCATCCCGTTCGCCGTCGTGATCACCGTTCTGGTCGCCGTCGGGGTCGCCTTCCTGCTCTCCCAGACCCGCTTCGGTCAGTACACCTACGCGATGGGCTCCAACCTGGAGGCCGCCCGCCGCTCCGGCATCCGGGTGGGTCGCCACCTGACCGGGGTGTACGTGTTGGCGGGTGTGCTGGTCGGGCTCGGTGGCATGATCGCCGCCTCCCGGGTCAACTCCGGGCAGCCGAACTACGGCATCTCGCTGGAGCTCGACGTCATCGCCGCCGCGGTCATCGGCGGCGCCAGCCTGTTCGGCGGTCAGGGCCGGATCGTCGGAACGATCATCGGCGCCTTCCTCATCGCCCTGGTGCGCAACGGCGCCGTCCTGCTCGACATCAGCATCCACTACCAGCAGGTGATCGTCGGCGTGATCATCTGGGCCGCGGTCTACTTCGACCAGTACCGCCGCCGGCGGCTGGAATCACGGGGTTGACATGCCATTCCACGAGTCCGAACGAGGAAGGACACCCACCATGGCACACACCACCACCAGCCGGCGGGCGCGTAAGCCCCTCCTGCGCGCACAGGCCGTCCTGGCCGCCGTCGCGGCCACCGCTCTGCTCAGCGCCTGCGGCGGAGTCGAGGTCCGGGACGGCGGAGACGGCGCCACCAAGGAGGCGAGCGGTCAGTTGAAGCTGGCCGTCGTGCCGAAGGCCGTCGGAGCCGACTACTGGAACACGGTGAAGGCGGGCGCCGAGTGCGCCGCGCAACGCGCGGGGGACGTGACCGTCCAGTGGGACGGGGTGACCGCCGAGACCGACGTCGAGGGTCAGGTCAACCTGATCCAGAACTTCGTCACCAAGAAGGTCGACGGCATCGTCTACGCGGCGACCGACTCCAGCGCCCTGGCACCCGCCACCGACCAGGCGCTCGCCGCCAAGATCCCGGTCGCGATGATCGACTCTGGTACCAGCCCGCAGCCGTCGGGGGTGCCCCTCTTCGCCACCGACAACCGCGCGTCGGCCACCGAGGCGGCGAAGCTGCTCGCCAAGGAGCTGGGTCCGGGCAACCACGACGTGGCCCTGGTGGAGTTCCAGCCCGGATCACAGACCAACACCGAGCGGGTCGACGGCTTCAAGGCCGGCCTGGCCCAGTTCCCCAACCTGAAGCTGGTCGGCCAGCAGCCCAGCCGCAGTGACGTCAACGAGGCACGGCGGGTCACCGAGAACATCCTCACCGCCAACCCCAACCTCAAGGGCATCTTCGCGGCCAACGAGCCGAGCGTGCTCGGTGCCGCGCAGGCCATCAAGGCGGCCGGCAAGTCGGGCAAGGTGGTCATCATCGGTTGGGACGCCGCCCCGGACGAGGTGGCCGGGCTGCGCAGCGGCCAGATCTCCGCGCTGGTGGTGCAGAACCCGTTCAAGATGGGCTACTTCGGCGTCGACAAGATGGTCAAGCACCTGCGGGACAAGGCCCCGCTGGCATCGGCCGACACCGGCGTCACCTTCGTCACCAAGGAGAACATCGACTCGGCGGAGATCAAGGCGGTGCTCGAGCCCAGCTGCGCCAACCCTCCGGTGCAGTGATGGCCACCACTCCAACGGCCAGCGCCGACGTCGACGAGTCGCCGTCCGCCGGGGAACCACCGGTCCTGGAAGCCCGTGGCATCGTCAAGCGGTTCGGGCACGTCGAGGCGTTGCGCGGTGCCGACTTCACCGTTCGCCGGGGCGAGGTCGTCGCGCTGATCGGTGACAACGGCGCCGGCAAGAGCACCCTGATCAAGACGCTCTCCGGTGTGCACCCGCCGGACGAGGGCGAGATCCTGGTGGGTGGTCGGCCGGTGCGGTTCGCGACTCCGGTCGACGCCCGGCGGGCGGGGGTGGAGACCGTCTACCAGGATCTCGCCGTCGCCGACGACCTCAGTGTGGCCGCCAACCTGTATCTCGGGCGGGAGATCCTGCGCTCCGGGCCGCTCGGTCGGCTGGGGCTGTTGGACAAGCGCGCCATGCGGCAGGGCGCCGCGGCGGCCCTCGACGAGCTGGGTGTGCGGATTCCTCGGGTCACCACCCCGATCGCGATGCTCTCCGGTGGGCAACGGCAGTGTGTCGCGGTGGCCCGTGCCATCATCTGGGCGACAAACGTGGTCATCCTCGACGAGCCCACCGCGGCGCTCGGCGTCGTGCAGACCGGGCGGGTGCTCGACGTCGTCCGGCGGGCCCGCGACGCCGGCATGTCGGTGGTGCTGGTGAGCCACAACATGCCGCAGGTGCTCGAGATCGCCGACCGGGTCGAGGTGCTGCGCCTCGGCCGGCGGGCGGCCCAACTGCGCGCGGACGAGGTCAGCACCGACGACCTGGTCGCGGCGATGACCGGAAGCGCCGGCACGGATCGGGACGGGCGGTGACCGCCGTCGTCTACCGGGGCGCGCGCGATCTCGCCGTGGTGGACCGCGCCCCCGAGCCGCCCGGCCCCGGGCAGCTGCGCATCGCGGTGGCGTACACCGGGATCTGCGGCACGGACCTGCACATCTTCCACGGTGACATGGACGCCCGGGTGGGCGCGTCGGCGGTCATCGGCCACGAGATGTCCGGTCGGATCGCCGCCGTCGGTGCGGGGGTGAGCGGCTGGACGGTCGGTCAACCGGTCACTGTCATGCCGACCCGTCGGTGTGGGCGGTGTGCCGCGTGCCGGGGCGGCAACTCGCACATCTGCCATGCCATGGACTTCCTCGGCATCGACTCACCCGGCGCCATGCAGTCGTCCTGGACCGTGCCGGCGGACCTGGTCCTGGCGCTCCCCGACGACCTGCCGCTGGACCATGCCGCGCTCGTCGAGCCGGTGGCGGTCGCCGTGCACGACGTACGGCGCGGGCGGGTGGCCGCGGGCGAGCAGGTGGTGGTCGTGGGCGGCGGCCCGGTGGGCGTGTTGGTCTCCGTGGTGGCCAGGGCGGCCGGCGCCCGGGTGCTGCTGGTGGAGCCCGACGCGTTCCGCCGGTCGGTCGCGCAGCGCATCGGGATCGAGGCCCACGACCCGGGGACGACCGACGTGGTGGCGCTGGTGGAGGAACGGACCGGCGGCGCGGGTGCCGACGTGGCGTTCGAGGTGTCCGGCTCCGCGGCCGGCGTCGGCACGGCGGTCGACGTGCTGACCACCCGTGGCCGACTGGTGATGGTGGCCATCCACCCGCAACCGCGTCCGGTCAACCTGCACCGGTTCTTCTGGCGCGAGCTGGAGCTGTTGGGCGCGCGGCTGTACCAGCGCGGGGACGTCACCGAGGCGATCCGGCTGGTCGCCGCGGGGGTGGTCCCGGCCGAAGAGTTGATCTCCCGGGTGCTGCCGGTGGCGGGTGTCACCGACGCCTTCACCGCCCTGGAGGGCGGCGGCGGTGTGATGAAGGTGTTGTTGGACTGGCGGGAGGGTGCCGGATGAGCGGCCTGTTCGACCTCACCGGACGGACGGCGATGGTGACCGGCGCGCGCCTGGCCGAGCAGGTCAGCGCGGCGGGACCGGTGGACATCCTGCGGCTCGGCCGATGACGGGCCGGCACGGTCATCACCAGGCCACAGTGGACGCCGTCCGGTCGTCGCCGCGGCTCGGCCCACTGGGCTTCGGTGCCTCGCAGGGCGGCAATCTGCACCGGGCGACGTCGGACGCGGCGTTCGTCGCCGCGGTGGACACCGCCTGGGCCGGCGGCATCCGCTACTTCGACACCGCGCCGCACTACGGGCTGGGCCTGTCCGAGCGACGTCTGGGTGCCGCCCTACGCTCCCGCCCGCGTGCCGAGTACGTGGTGTCGACGAAGGTCGGCCGGCTGCTGGTGCCGTCGCCGCAGACGGCATACCTGCGGGATCCGGAGGGGTTCGACGTTCCCGCCGACCACCGACGGGTTTGGGACTTCAGCCGGGACGGCGTCCGCCGTTCGTTGGAGGCGAGCCTTCGGCGCACCGGACTGGACCGGATCGACGTGGTGTATCTGCATGATCCCGACGAGCATTGGGAGCAGGCCGTACGCGAGGCGGTGCCGGCGTTGGTCCAGCTGCGGGAGCAGGGTGTGATCGGCGCCGTGGGTGCGGGCATGAACCAGTCCGCGATGCTGGCCCGCTTCGTGGCGGAGACCGACGTGGACGTGGTGATGTGCGCCGGCCGGTACACCCTGCTGGAGCAGGGCGCGTTGACCGACCTGCTGCCGATCGCGCAGGCCCGGAACGTCGGGGTGGTGATCGCCGGGGTCTACAACTCCGGGCTGCTGGCCCGGGACACGCCGCCGAGCGACGCGACCTACAACTATCAGCAGGCGCCGACAGAGGTGATTGATCAGGCCCGGCGGATAGCGCGGGTCTGTCAGACGTACGGCGTCACGCTGCCCCAGGCGGCGTTGGCGTTCGTCCGCCGCCACCCGGCCGTGGTCTCGACGGTGGTCGGCATGCGGGACGAGGCTCAGGTGTTGGAGACGCTGGGCCGATCCGACGTCGACGTCCCGGATCAGCTCTGGGCGGCGTTGTACGACGAAGGGCTGCTCGACGTGCAGCCGTGACGGTTGGCGGTCACGACTGCACGGTCTCGATGCTCGCGTCAGCGTCGTCGGGCAACCCGTGCAACGACTCCTCCACGCCGATCAGGTGGTTGGCCATCCGGGTGCGGGCCCGCTCCGGGTCGCGCGCCACCAGGGCCTTCAGGATCGCCACGTGCTCGTCATGGGTACGCCGATCCGCGCCCTCCTCGTGCAGGCTTCGCCAGAGCCGGCCGCGGATGGTGCGCCCGGCGAACGCCTCGATCAGGCCGACCAGCACCGGATTGTCGGCGTGCACGGCGATGATCCGGTGGAAGGCGATGTCGATTTCCATGATCCGCTCGTGGTCCTGCGGCGACTGGCCGACCATCCGGGCCGCCTCGTCGAGCAGGTCCGCCGCCTGGGCCAGGGCCTCGTCGGTGATCCTGGTCGCCGCCAGCCGGGCGGCCTCGCACTCCAGCAGTCGCCGAACGGTGTGGATGTGCCGAGGGTCGCCCTGCCCCTGGAAGTCCACCACGAAGCCCATCGGGGCCAGCAGTTGCGGTGCGTCGAGGTTGGTGACGTAGGTGCCGTCACCCTGGCGGATGTTGACGATGCCGAGGATCGACAGGGCCGACATCCCCTCCCGCAGCGAGCCCCGCGAGACGCCGAGCGACTCGGCGAGGTCCTTCTCGATGGGCAGCCGGTCGCCGGGCCGGAACTTTCCTTCCAGGATCATCCGCTTGATGCCGTTGACCACTTCGTCGGTGCGAGACATGACTCCCCTAGCGGCCGGCGGATGTGGCCGTCCCACCCGCGATCACGTACGGCTCCGGAGATGACACGGTAGTCGGGTCTGCCGCCGCCCAGTAGTGGCCGTCGGGAAACCGGTAGAGCGCGATGGACTCCTGGCGCATCCGGGTGGAGTAGCCGGGCTGGCTGGGCAGGACGTAGCCGCTGCCCGAGCCGGTGTCCCGGATGACGCACGGATCGGTGAAGTGCTCGTGCAGGTGGTCGACGAACTCGGTGACCCGGTCGGTGAGGTCCCCCGAGATCGCGACGTAGTCGAGCACCGACACGTGCTGGACCATTTCGCACAGCCCGACGCCGCCGGCGTGCGGGCACACCGGCACGTCGAACTTCGCGGCGAGCAGCAGCACGGCGACGATCTCGTTGATGCTGGCCAGCCGGCCGGTGTCCAGCTGGCAGAAGTCGATGGCCTCGGCCTGGAAGAGCTGCTTGAACATCACCCGGTTGTGGCAGTGTTCGCCGGTGGCGACGCCGATCGGAGCGACGGCGCGGCGGACGGCCGCGTGGCCCAGGATGTCGTCCGGGCTGGTCGGCTCCTCGATCCACAGTGGTGTGAACCGGGCCAGGGCGGTGACCCACTCGATGGCCTGACCGACGTCCCAGACCTGGTTGGCGTCGATCATCAGGTTGCGGTCCGGGCCCAGGATCTCCCGGGCGATGGCGCATCGGCGGATGTCGTCGTCGAGGTTGGCGCCCACCTTGAGCTTGACGTAGCCGTAGCCGGAGTCCACCGCCTCCTGGCACAGCCGACGCAGCTTGTCGTCGCCGTAGCCGAGCCAGCCGGCCGAGGTGGTGTAGGCGGGGTAGCCGGTCCGGCCCAGCTCGGCGACCCGGTCGGCCTTCGTGCTCTCCTTGGCCCGCAGGATGGCCAGTGCCTCGTCCCGGGTGAGGGCGTCGGACAGGTAGCGCAGGTCGGCGATGTCGACGAGTTGCTCGGGGGACATGTCGACGAGCAGCCGCCACAGCGGTTTGTCGGCGAGTCGGGCGACCAGGTCCCACGAGGCGTTCAGCACGGCGGCGAGCGACAGGTGCACGACGCCCTTCTCGGGCCCGAGCCAGCGCAGCTGGGAGTCGGAGGTGAGCAGGCGGTAGACCGCCCCCATGTCGGCGGCCATGGTCGCCACGTCCAGACCCACCAGGAGCTGTGCCTGGTGGACGGCCGCCGCGGCGACGATGTCGTTGCCGCGACCGATGGTGAAGGTCAGGCCGTGGCCGGCGAGCGGTACGCCGGCGGTGTCCACGCCGTCGGTGTGCAGGACGACATAGGCCGCCGAGTAGTCGCCGTCCTTGTTCATGGCGTCGGACCCGTCGGCGGTCAGCGAGGTGGGGAAGCGGACGTCCTCGACGGTGACGGCAGTGATCTGCGGCATGCGCTCCTCGCCCTGCTCAGCTAAAGATCAGATGATCATTGGGAGTATACGGAGGGCCGCTCCGGCACGTCAACGACGTCGATCACCCCTCGGGGATAGACATCCAATGTTTAGCGTCAGGTGTTGACGTGCCGGCGGTGCAGGCCTCGCGTTCTGTGTGTCAGGTGACGGCCGGCGGCCGCGGCGGCCGGGGCGGTTCGCCGGCACGCTCTGCGGCCGCCTCGCTCGCCGGGAAATTGGCTGCTGGGAGGCTATTTCCGTGCGAAGTGGAGCCGCGCTGACACGCCACTGGCGGGTGGGTCACCGACTGTGGAGTCGGCCATCGACCGCCTGGACCGTCGGCACAGAGGGCAGAAGAAGGGTCCCGAAGATTAGATGTTCTTCTGCCCGGGCCGCATCGACGGCGGATTATGAGGAGTGTTTGTTGTGACCGATGACGGAATACATCGAATCTTTCTCGGGTGTCGATACCTTTCGGTAGTTCCGACCGCCGGTGGCCCGATCCCGCCGGGCCGCCGTCGGGTGACCGTCCTCACCGTTCGGCCGTCGACACGCCCACGGCCGACATGTGGGGTGTGACAACGGCTGCGTCCCTATATATGGTGTCGAGCGCAGCTGGTTCGGCCGCTCATCCGATGCGGTCGAGGCAAGAGGGAACCCGGTGGAAATCCGGGACTGTCCCGCAGCGGTGAGTGGGAACGACAGCCGTCATCAGCACTGGGCCACCAATCGGCCTGGGAAGCGACGGCCAGTAGGAGACCGGTGAGCCGGTCGCGCCCGCGAGTCCGAAGACCTGCCAGCGCGTCGCGTACCCGAACCCGGGTGCCCGGCGGTCCGAGGCCGCGTGGGACGGCTGACGCCATGACCCACGCCCGGCCGGCGTGGCGTCGGTGTCTGTCTCCTCGCGTCCGAGGGCCAACAGGTCTCGAACTCCGAGGAGTGAGTGGTGACAGTCACCGAGGTGGTCCCGCCCAGCGGCGACGCGGCCCTGCGGCGGACCCCGATGCGGGTCCGCAAGCGCGACGGCGGCACCGAACCCGTGGACGTGAACAAGATCGTCCGGGCGGTCGAGCGGTGGGCCGACGACCTGGCCGACGTCGACCCGCTGCGGGTGGCCACCCGCACCATCAGCGGTCTCTACGACGGCGCGACGACGGCCGAGCTGGACCGGCTCTCCATCCAGACCGCGGCCGAGATGATCGGGGAGGAACCGCAGTACTCCCGGCTCGCCGCCCGGCTGCTGGCCGGCTACGTCGACAAGGAGGTGCGTCGGCAGGGGATCACCTCGTTCAGCGCGGCGATCCGGCTCGGCCACGCCGAGGGCCTGATCGGCGACGACACCGCCGGGTTCGTCGCCGCGCACGCCACGATGCTCGACGACGCCATCGACCCGGACGCCGACCGGAGGTTCGAGTACTTCGGCCTGCGCACGGTGTACGACAGGTACCTGCTGCGCCACCCCACCAGCCGGCTCGTGCTGGAGACCCCGCAGTACTGGCTGCTCCGGGTGGCCTGCGGGCTGTCCCGCACGCCGGACGAGGCGGTCGACTTCTATCGGCTGATGTCCAGCCTGGCCTACCTGCCCAGCTCGCCGACGCTGTTCAACTCCGGGACCCGGCACACCCAGATGTCCTCCTGCTACCTGGTCGACTCCCCGCGCGACGAGTTGGACTCGATCTACGCGCGGTACGCCCAGGTCGCCAACCTGTCCAAGTTCGCCGGTGGCATCGGCATCGCGTACTCCCGGGTCCGGTCCCGGGGCGCGCTGATCCGCGGCACCAACGGGCAGTCCAACGGGATCGTGCCGTGGCTGCGCACGCTGGACGCGAGCGTCGCCGCGGTCAACCAGGGCGGCCGGCGCAAGGGCGCGGCCTGCGTCTACCTGGAGCCGTGGCACCCGGACATCGAGGAGTTCCTGCAACTGCGGGACAACACCGGCGAGGACGCCCGGCGCACCCACAACCTGAACCTGGCCAACTGGATCCCGGACGAGTTCATGCGTCGGGTCGAGGCCGACGAGTTGTGGTCGCTGTTCGACCCGCACGAGGTGCCCGAGCTGCCGGACCTGTGGGGGGAGCGGTTCGAGGCGGCGTACCGGGAGGCCGAGGCGCGGGGTCGTTACGTGCGGCAGGTCCCGGCGCGGGAGCTGTACGGCAAGATGATGCGCACCCTCGCCCAGACCGGCAACGGGTGGATGACCTTCAAGGACGCCGCCAACCGGCTCTGCAACCAGACCGCCGAGCCGGGCAACGTGGTGCACCTGTCCAACCTCTGCACCGAGATCATCGAGGTCTCCAGCGACGCCGAGACCGCCGTGTGCAACCTGGGCTCGGTGAACCTCGCCGCCCACCTCACCGACGGTGGCATCGACTGGGAGCGGTTGCGGACCACGGTGCGCACCGCGGTGACCTTCCTCGACCGGGTCATCGACATCAACTACTACCCGACCGAGCAGGCGGCGGCGAGCAACCCCCGCTGGCGGCCGGTCGGGCTCGGGCTGATGGGTCTCCAGGACGTGTTCTTCGCGCTGCGGCTGCCGTTCGACTCGCCGGCCGCGCGGGAGCTGTCCACCCGGATCAGCGAGGAGCTGTACCTGACCGCGCTGGAGACCTCCGCCGACCTGGCGCGCCAGGTCGGCGCGCACCCGGCGTACCCGCAGACCCGGGCCGCGCGGGGCCAGCTGCAACCCGACCTGTGGGGTGTCGAGGGTACCCAGACCGCCCGGTGGGACGCGCTACGGGAACTGGTCGAGGCGCACGGGCTGCGCAACTCGCTGCTGGTGGCGGTCGCGCCGACCGCGACCATCGCCTCGATCGCCGGCTGCTACGAGTGCATCGAGCCGCAGGTGTCCAACCTGTTCAAGCGAGAGACCCTGTCCGGGGAGTTCCTCCAGGTCAACACCGCTCTGGTGCGCGAGCTGAAGGCCCGCGGTCTGTGGACCGAGCGGATCCGCTCGGCGATCAGGCGGGCCGAGGGGTCGGTGCAGGACATCGCGGAGCTGCCGGCCGGCGTACGAGAGTTGTTCCGGACCGCGTGGGAGCTGCCGCAGCGGGCGCTGATCGACCTGGCCGCCGCCCGCGCCCCGTTCATCGACCAGTCCCAGTCACTGAACCTGTTCCTGGCCGCGCCGACCATCGGCAAGCTCTCCTCGATGTACCTGTACGCCTGGAAGGCCGGGCTGAAGACCACCTACTACCTGCGCTCGCGCCCCGCCACCCGGATCCAGCAGGCCACCGTCGCGGTCGTCGCGCCGTCGGCGGCCGACGCGGAGGCGCTGGCCTGCTCGCTGGAGAACCCCGAGTCGTGCGAGGCCTGCCAGTGACCACCACCGACAGCACCACCGACCCGAGGACCACGCACATGCTGCTCGACCCGGGGATGGACCTCACCCTCCGCCCGATGCGCTACCCGCACTTCTTCGACCGCTTCCGCGACGCCATCCGCAACACCTGGACGGTCGAGGAGGTCGACCTGCACGCCGACCTCGCCGATCTGGACAAGCTGTCGCCGGCCGAGCGGCACCTGGTCAGCCGCCTGGTGGCGTTCTTCGCCACCGGCGACACGATCGTCGCCAACAACCTGGTGCTCAACCTCTACCAGCACGTGAACAGCCCCGAGGGTCGGCTCTACCTGTCCCGGCAGCTGTTCGAGGAGGCCGTGCACGTCCAGTTCTATCTGAACCTGCTCGACACGTACGTGCCGGACGAGGCCGAGCGGTTCGCCGCCTTCGCCGCCATCGAGAACATCCCGTCGATCCGCCGCAAGGCGGAGTTCTGCTTCCGCTGGATCGACTCGTTGCACGACCTGCGGGAGCTGCGGACCCGGGCGGACCGGCGGACGTTCCTGCTCAACCTGATCTGCTTCGCCGCCTGCATCGAGGGGTTGTTCTTCTACGGCGCGTTCGCGTACGTCTACTTCCTGCGCTCGCGTGGCCTGCTGCACGGCCTGGCGTCCGGCACCAACTGGGTGTTCCGCGACGAGTCGATGCACATGGCGTTCGCGTTCGACGTCGTCGACACCGTCCGGGCCGAGGAGCCGGACCTGTTCGACGACGACCTGGCCGACCAGGTTCGCCGGATGCTCACCGAGGCGGTCGAGTGTGAGGTGCAGTTCGCCGAGGACCTGGTGGGCCAGGGGGTGCCCGGTCTGACGTTGGCGGACATGCGGGAGTATCTCCAGCACGTCGCCGACCGCCGCCTCGCCCAGCTCGGCATCGCGCCGCACTACGGGTCGAGCAACCCGTTCGCCTTCATGGAGTTGCAGGACGTGCAGGAGCTGTCCAACTTCTTCGAGCGACGGGTGTCGGCGTACCAGGTCGGGGTAACCGGCTCGGTGGCCTTCGACGACGACTTCTAGGCGGCCTGCCCGGAGGCCGGGCGTCGCTTGGTCAACCAGCGCATCAGGTGCAGGGGGTGCGACGCCGGCTCCGGGATCGGGTGGAAGACGTGTTCCACCTCGCCGTCGTTGATGATCAGGGTCAGCCGCTCGTAGAGCGTCAGGTCACCGACGGTGCGAGTCGGCAGGCGCAGGGCACCGGCCAGGGTAAGCCTCGGGTCGGGTATCAGCGGGTAGGGCAGTCGCAGTCGATGCGCGAGTTCCCGCTGGTACCCGGTCGACTGCGCGGACAGGCCGTACACCCGGGCGGCGCCGGCCGCGCGGAGTTCCGCGTGGTGGTCGCGGAACCAGGCGGCCTGCTCGGTGCTGCCCCGGGCACCGTGGATCTCCAGCAGCCCGTTGGGCAGGTCGACGCCCGGTCGGCCGGTCAGTGGGTACACGAAGATGACACTGCGTCCGGGGCCCAGCGCCGCGAGGTCCACCAGGCGGCCGTCGGTACCGTAGAAGGACAGCGCGGGCAGGCTGGTGCCGACCAACGTGGCGGGGTCGACGCCGACCACGTGCGCGCCGGGGACGACCTGCGTCGCGGCCGCGTCGAGGCGGGCGTCCAGCGCGTCCCGCTGGGCGGTCAACCTGCCGATCCGTTCCTGCAGGTTGGTGATGGTGCTGCGGTAGGTCGCCACCGCCGCGGCGCACACGTCGGCGTCCTCGGCACCGCCGGCGATCGACTCGACGAACGGGCGGGTCTCCTCGACGGTGAGGCCGAGCGCCATCAGCTCGCGGATCTGTGTCACCAGCCGCACGGCGACCGCGTCGTACTCCCGGTAGCCGTTGCCCAGTCGCCGGGGCACCACCAACCCGGCCGACTCGTAGTACCGCAGTGCCCGGACCGTCGTTCCGGTCCGTCGTGCCAGCTCACCCACCCGCATCCCGCGACCCTAAACCCGCACCCCGGGGTACGGGTCAACGTGTTCATCGTCGCGGTGGCAGGGTCGCCTGTTTGTGCCAGTCTGCTTTCGAAAAAGCAGTCTGACCAGGGAGTGTGGGATGACGGCAATCAGCCGGGTGCGTGGTCGGCAGATCCTCGACAGCAGGGGCAACCCGACGGTGGAGGCGGACGTGCGGCTCAGCGACGGTTCGGTCGGCCGGGCGGCGGTGCCGTCCGGCGCGTCGACGGGGGCGAACGAGGCGGTCGAGTTGCGCGACGGGGACCGCACGCGCTTTCACGGTAAGGGGGTCACCAGGGCGGTCGCCGCGGTCAACGGGGAGATCGCCGACGCGGTGACCGGGCTCGACGCGGAAGACCAGGCGCTCATCGACCAGACGATGATCGACCTCGACGGTGCGAAGGACAAGGGCCGGCTGGGCGCCAACGCGATCCTGGCGGTGTCGCTGGCGGCGGCGAAGGCGGCGGCGCTGGCGCACCGGCAGCCGCTCTACCGCTACGTCGGTGGCGTCGGCGCGCGCCGGCTGCCGGTGCCGATGATGAATATCATCAACGGCGGCGCGCACGCCGACAACCCGCTCGACTTCCAGGAGTTCATGATCGCGCCGGTCGGAGCGTCGACCTTCGCCGAGGCGGTCCGGATCGGCGCGGAGGTCTTCCACACCCTGCGGGCGTCTCTCGCCGCCGCCGGGCACAGCACCAACGTCGGCGACGAGGGCGGCTTCGCGCCGACCTTCACCGACGCCGACGAGGCGCTGCGCTTCGTGCTGCGTGCTGTCGAGGACGCCGGCTACCAGCCCGGCGCCGACGTGCTGATCTGTCTCGACCCCGCCAGCTCGGAGTTCTTCCGGGCGGGCGGCTACGACTACGTCGGGGAGGGCCGCCGGCGCACCGTCGACGAGCACATCGACTACCTCCTGGACCTGGTCGCCCGGTACCCGATCAGCTCGATCGAGGACCCGATGGCCGAGGACGACATCGTCGGCTGGAAGCGGCTGACGGCGGCGGCGGGGGAGCGGGTGCAGCTGGTCGGGGACGACGTCTTCTGCACCGACGTCGACCGGCTCCGCGACGGCATCGAAGGCGGTTACGCGAACGCGATCCTGGTCAAGGTCAACCAGATCGGCACGCTCACCGAGACGCTGGCGACGGTGGACGCCGCCCATCGGGCGGGCTACCGGGTGGTGATGTCGCACCGGTCCGGGGAGACCGAGGACACCAGCATCGCCGACCTGGCCGTGGGCGTCGGCTGCGGACAGATCAAGACCGGCTCGCTGTCGCGCTCGGACCGCACGGCGAAGTACAACCAGCTCATCCGCATCGAGGAGGAGCTGGGTGACCGCGCGATCTACGCTGGGCGGCGCTGATGGCGGACCTCACCGTGCGGCCGATGACCGACGCCGACGCCGACCGGGTGCTGGCCATCTACCAGGCCGGCCTGGACACCGGTGACGCCAGTTTCGAGGTCACCGCGCCGACCTGGGCGGTATTCGACGCCGCGCGGCTGGACGCGCACCGGTTCGTGGCCGTGGACCCGGGTGGAACGGTCCTTGGCTGGGTCGCCGTCTCGCCGACCTCGACCCGCGCGGTCTACGCCGGGGTGGTGGAGCACTCGATCTACGTTGACCCGGCCGCCCAGGGCCGTGGCGTCGCCCGGCTGCTGCTGGACGCGTTGATCACCTCTACCGAGGCCGCCGGCGTCTGGACGATCCAGTCCGGGGTCTTCCCGGAGAACACCGCCAGCCTGGCACTGCACCAGCGGGCCGGGTTCCGCGTCATCGGCGTCCGCGAGCGGGTCGGCCGGCACCACGGCCGTTGGCGCGACGTCGTCCTGCTGGAACGGCGCAGCCCCGCCATCACGTGACGAGTAAGGCCCAACCCTGGCTGGGGCTGTGGGCGCAGCCGACGGCCGGAGGTGACCGTCGGTTACCTCCATGGGGGCGGATGCGGTGTTGAGCGGTATACCTCAGAGTCATATTCATACCTCTGAGGTATCCCGCTCAGCAGCACATCGACCTGGCGGCCAGCAAAGCGCGCGCTGGCGGGCCGGTACCGTCACCGTCGGCTCGCGCAGGCCACACAGGTACGTGCCGACGGGCGGGCGGCGAGCCGCTCGGCGGGAATGGGGCGCGAGCAGCGTTCGCACCTGCCGTAGCTGCCGTCGTCAACCCGTCGCAGCGCGGCGTCCAACTCGGCGAGGCGTCGGCGGGCGGCGTCCAGGACGGCGCTGAGCTGCGCGCGTTCGAAGGCGATCGTGCTGCCCTCGGGGTCGTGCTCGTCGTCGGCGTTGGATGACCGGGACGCCTCGAAGAGGCTGCGCAGATCGCCCTCCAGGGCGGCGGCCTGCGCCTCGGTCTGCTCGCGCAGCCGTTGTAGTTCCTGGCGGGGATCGCTGTTCATGACCGATCCACGGTATCGCTACATGAAGTTGCGGGTGTGCAGGGCCGAGAGCGCGACGGCCTCGTCGGGCCGGAAGCCCAGCCGGACCAGTCGGCGCTGGCGACCCTGGTCCATCGCGTGCCGCAGAGCCTGCACCCGATCGAAGCCGGCGGACACCTGGTCCGGATGCCAGCCACCCGCGGCGAGCACCACCAGCGCGTCGAAGACGTCCTCGTTCAGGCCGGCGGTGTCGAGCAGCGCGTCGTGGCGACGGTGGATGGCCGCCCGCAGTCGATCCCGCAGTGCCGGGTCCACCTGCGCCTGGTGCTCCAGGTGTGCCATGCCGAACACCACGTGCCGGCGCTCGTCCTGCCCGGCGAGCCAGCAGATCCGGCGGGTCACCGGGTCCGGGGCGAACTGGTGCAGGAACGAGAGCAGGTCGACGAAGCAGCCCTCGCCGAGCACGGAGAGCAGGAATGACGCCAGGGCGAAATCGGACTCCGCGACGAGTGTGTAGAGCGACTGCCGGCCGCCGGCCGACGACGTGCCCAACTCCGCGCCCCGCAGCAGCGCCCGCCGGCTGAACACCTCCATGTGCCGAGCCTCGTCGGCCATCTGCACGGCGAGCAGCTGCACCACCTCCCGGAAGTGCGGGTGGATGCGCCCGACGAACCGGGCCGGCACCAGGAGGGCGGCCTGCTCGTTCTCCACCAGGTAGGTCATCACCTGCACCACCGCGGCCTCGACGTCGGCCGGCAGCACGAACGGGTCGTCCCACGGCACCGCGGTCTGTGGATCCCACTGTCGCGCCGCCGCCTGCGCGTACAGGTGGGGTGCGAGGTCGGCCCAGACCAGGTCACGGTCGTCCAGGTCGAACCGGCCGTCGGGGCCGCCGACTCCAGCAGCGCCCCCGGCGCCGAGGCCCACGCGCCGGCGGGCGGCTGCTCAGC